>NZ_JBIWKB010000005.1:0-221404 GCF_044765425.1 Streptomyces sp. NPDC102462
ACCGCTTCCACGGAGACTGGAACTACACCCTCCACCCCGCCAGCCACCCACCGCACCCGGACCGCCCCCGGCAGGGCGGGACGTCAGCCGGCGGCTTTTACCCCCTCACGCCCTATGACCTGCAGCACCCGGATCTGACCGGCATGACACGCCAGCAGCTCAGCGATCTCATCGACACCGTGATCCCTGGGCTGGAAGAGCACTGTGAACAAGCCCGCCACCGATCCCGCGGCGGACCACGCCGCGTCGCCCGCGGCACGGGCCGCAAACCCACAATCACCCCCGCCGACAAGATCCTGATCACCATCCTCTACCTGCGAAAGCACTCTCTTCAGGAGCTTCTCGGGCAGCTCTTCAACACCACCGCCATGACCATCAGCCGCGCAGTCAAAGACGTCCGCCCCCTCCTGGAAGTACACGACGTCTGCATCCCCGCCTCAACAGCCCGATTCCGCACGCCAACCGACATCGCCAGATTCCTCAACCCTGACAACACCAAGATCAAACCAGCGTGTTGATTCCCGGCAACTCCTGAAGTTACTAACATTCGCGTTAGTGTCACGCCGCCGAGTGGTGGCGGTGGTCCGGCCGGACCGTCGCCTCGATCGGGGCCGCCTACGTCGTCTCCGAGGCCGGCGTGGGGATGCGGTGGTTGCTGAGGAGGCGGTGTCAGACCGCTGTGCCAGGGTGTGCATCATGACCGTAGTCAGGAGTTCGGCCGATCGGGGTGGTGCCGTGGACGCCCTGTTGTGGCGGTGGGTGGATCACGTCGACCGTAACGGCGAGATGGGCATGCGACGGCCCGAATGGTTCGCGCAGGCAGGGGAGTTGGCGCTGGCCGAAGAGGTCACCTGGTTCGGGATGACGACCTCCGGCGGCTGGTATCACGGCGATCTGCCCGCCGGGCTGAGCAAGGCCCCGGTGTACGCGGGCTACTCCTGGCACCAGCAGGAGAGCGGGCCGCCGGTGGCCCGGGCCGGCATCGTCGTCGTACCGCTTGCGGATCCGGACCGGATCGCGGCGGCCGAATGGAGCGACGAGTACGGCGGTTACGAACCGGCGCCGGTGGACGGGTACGCCGTCCTGTGCAGCAGCCCGTTCGATCCGGTGACCGGCGGGGACCGCGCGGCCGGGGTCGCCCTCGGCGAGGCCCGGCGCATCATCGCGGCCGGCGACGCCGAGGGGCGCCGGGCCAACTACGCCGAGATCGTCACCGATCCGGACCGTGGCGGCAACGCCCTGTTCTTCCCCGTAGCGGGAGAGGAAAGGGAGGGCTACGAGGCCGTCGAGCCGGACGGCACGATCGTCTGCCTCTGCTTCATCGCCTACGACTTCGTGTAGGGGGCGTGGCGATGACCGTGTCCCACGGACGACATCAGGATGCCGCGACCGTCAGGTGGCGGTCCATCGGCCGTGTGCGATCAGGCGCCGCCATGGCCGGAGTTCCGCTGTCCCGGTGGTGGGGTGGGTAGGTCTTCCGGTAGGAGGGTTTGGAGTTGGGGCATGGTGGGGGAGGTCATTGCGGCCAGGCGGCGGGCCTGGCGGGTGGCCATCTGTTCGACGGTCTGCCGGGCCAGCCGCGCGTTGCCGAAGGAGCGGTCCCTGGGCTGGGCCTTGAAGAACGCGAGCAGGGCCTGCGGGACGTCGGGGGCGCACTCGAAGCCGGAGGCGGCGGCGTGCTGCTGGACGATGGTGACCAGTTCCTCCGAGCTGTAGTCGGGGAACTCGACGTGCCGTGAGAAGCGGGAGGCCAGACCGGGGTTGGAGGCCAGGAAGCGGTGCATCTCGTCGGTGTAGCCGGCCACGATCACCACGACGTCCTCGCGGTGGTCCTCCATCAGCTTCAGCAGCGTGTCCACCGCCTCCCGTCCGAAGTCCGCGGGCGATCCGGGCGGGGTGAGGGTGTACGCCTCGTCGATGAACAGCACGCCGCCGAGCGCCTTTTCGAAGATCTCCTGGGTGAGCTGGGCGGTGTGTCCCACATAGCGTCCGACGAGGTCGGCGCGGGCCACCTCGACGAGTTGGCCGCGGGGCAGCACGTCCAGCGAGCGCAGCAGTTTCCCGTACAGCCGGGCCACCGTGGTCTTGCCGGTGCCGGGCGGTCCCGCGAAGACCAGGTGCCGGTTGATGCGGGAGGCGGGCAGCCCGGCGGCCTGCCGTCGCCGGGACGCCGACAGCAGGTTGATCATGTCGGTGACCTCGTGCTTGACGGTGTCGAGGCCGACCATCGCGTTGAGTTCGTCCAGCGGTGAGGTGGCCCGGTCGCCGGACGAGGCGGCCCTGACGGCGGCGGCCGCGGCCTCGCCGACGTCCTCGGGCAGCAGGACCGTCAGATCCTGCTCGCCGGCCTCCGGGAGCGAGGCCAGCCGGAACGCCTGCCGGTCCACCATCTCCTCGAACACCTGCCGGGCCACCCGGCCGTTGCCGAAGTTGGGGCCCCGGTGCATGTCGGCGAAGTGCGTGGCGAGCGCGTCCCTGGTGTCGGGGGCGAGTTCGTAGCGGTGCCGTTCGCACAGGCTCTCCACGATGGTCACCAGCTCGTCGACGGTGTAGTTGACGAACTCGATGGTGCGCGCGAAACGGGACGCGAGGCCGGGGTTGACGGCGAGGAAGGAGTCCATCTCCTTGGAGTAGCCGGCCGCGATCACCACCACGTCGTCGCGGTGGTCCTCCATCAGCTTGACCAGGGTGTCCACGGCCTCGCGGCCGAAGTCGGCACCGGAGTTCTTGCTGTCGGAGGCCAGCGTGTACGCCTCGTCGATGAACAGTACGCCGCCGAGCGCCCGGTTGAACGTCTCGGTGGTCTTGATCGCCGTACCGCCGACGACCTGGGCGACGAGGTCGGCCCGGGAGACCTCCACGAGGTGGCCGGAGCGCAGTCCGCCCAACTCGGCCAGGATGGAGCCGTACAGGCGGGCGACCGTGGTCTTGCCGGTGCCGGGGGCGCCCGCGAAGATCAGGTGCCTGCTCATCGGCGGGGCCGGCATGCCGAGGCTGGCCCGGCGCTGGGCCAGCCGAGTCAGGTTGACCAGGCTCTTGACCTGGTGTTTGACCCCTTCCAGCCCGACCAGGGCCTCCAACTCCTCGACGGGCCCTTGTGGTTCGGCGGGCCCGTCGTCCTTGGCGGCCGGACCGGCAAGGTCCGCTGGGGCGGGCGGCGGTGCGCCGTCCCAGGCGTCCCGGGCGCCGTTCGCCACACTGGACAGCCGGTCCACGGTGAGCATGCCGTCCCGGGCGGTGTGCCGCAGCCCGGCGCCCCGGTTGTCGCTGACCGTGCAGTCACGCACGGAGACCCGTTCGGTGGTCTCGACCCGGATGCCGTCGGCCTGACCGCTGGAGACCTCGCAGTCGCCCAGCGCGGCCCGCGCCCCGGGGGCCAGCAGTACGCCGTGCGACCCGGAGGAGATGATCCGGTTGCGGACGAGGGACGCCTCGCCGCCTTCCTCGACCCGGACGCCCTCCGCCGTGCTGCCGTCCACGACGGTGTCGCGGAGGTCGGCCAGGCCGCCCGCCGCGACGAGGACGCCGGGCCCAGCGGCGTGCGACAGGCTGCTGTTGCCGAGGTGCGGGCGGCCGTCGTCGGCGACCCGCAGGGCGGCGCCGCCCGCCTTCTCGATCACGCAGTCCTCCAGCCGGCCGCGTCCCCCCTTGACGACCTCCACGCCGTGGCCGCCGGTCGCCACCACGCGGGCCCGCCGGATCAGTGGGTTGGCGCCGGAGAACACGGAGATGCCGACACCGGCGGCCGACGTCACCTCAAGACGGTCGAACTCGGCCGCCGACTCCCCGGTCAGCAGCACCGCGGACGCCGCCGAGCAGTCACGTACCACGGTCCGGTTCAGCATCGGCGCCGCGCTCTCGGTGGCCAGCACGGCGGGTCCCGCGCAGTCGGTGAACGCGCAGTCCTCGTACGTTCCCCGGGCCCGCCCGGTGACGGCAAGGCCGCTGCCCTTGGTGCGGCTCACCCGGCAGTGGCGCAGCACGGGTTCGGCGCCCGAGGAGACCAGGATGCCGTGCTCGGCGGTGGCCAGGACGTCGAGTTCGGTCAGCTCCGGGCGGGAGGCGCTGGTCACCAGGGCGCCGATCGCGAGGTCGTGCACCCGGGTACGGAGCACCCGGGTGGCGCTGTGCTGCTCCAGCGCGATACCGGGCTTGTCGGTGGCGGAGATGTCGCAGTCCTCGATTGCTCCGCGGGCCTGGCCGTTGGCGAGGACGCCGTTGCCGCGGGTGTCGCGCATCGTGCAGCCGCGTACGGTGGTGCGGGCCTTCTCGCTGATGACGACGGCGGAGCTGCCGAGGTTCTCCAGTACGCAGTCGGCGACGACACTCTCCTCGGACGAGGTGTCGACGACGCCGGCGCCCTCCGGGTTGGTGATCCGGCAGCCGCGCATGGCCAGCGACCCGGTGTTGCGGCTGAGCACCGCGGTCCAGCCGGTGCCGGCGATGTCGCATCCGTCGAGGGCGACCTGGCCCTGGAAGGCGTCCACGACCGGGACGTCGTCGCCGTCCGGGCCGCGCAGCACCAGATCGGTGAGCATCACGGCGTCGGCCGCCAGGGTCACGGCGGAGCCGGAGCGGGGCGCGATCTCCACGCTGCCGCGCGAGCCCTCGGCGACGATGGTGACCCGCCGGGAGATCCGCAGATTCTCCTCGTATCGCCCCGGCAGGACGCTGATCACCGCGCCCGTACGGGCCTTGGCCAAGGCTTCGCTTATCGTTCGGAAGCTGTCCGGCCCATCGGGCCTTTCGGGACCGACCGAGAGCAGCTGGCGTGCCACGCTCGAATCTCCTCCTCGTCAGCGGCGTCAGGGCGACGGCGGTCAGGTGGGGCGACAGGGGACAAGAAAACAGACTGTAGGACCGCGCGGTGAACAGCAGGCGGCGGCAGGGCGTCGCCAGGGCTGCGGCGGATCCTCCCCGGGGGCGGTACGGGTCGTGGTGCTGGGGTCATCATGCCCGTTCGAACGTCAGCCCGGGTGCGCCGAGGGCGCCCCCCTTATCATGCGCCTCATGAGGCAATCCCGGTTTCTCCGGTCCCCACGGCTTCCCCAACCCCCCTGCTCCCGCGTGCACTTCAGGCTGTCCGCGGGGCTGGGCGCGCTGGCCGTGACGGCGGTGTGCGCCCTGTACGCCCCGGCGCCCGCCATGGCCGCCTCCCCCTCTCCCGCCCCCTCTTCCGCGGCGTCCGCGGGCGACGGCACCGGCCGGACGAGCCTGCCGCCGGTCCCGCTCACCCTCGGCGACGACGACCCCTGCACCGCCGCCTCGAACCGTACGGCGCAGGCCGCGACCTGGGCCCAGCGGAGCCTGTCGCTGCCCCACGCGTGGCAGCTGTCCCGGGGCGCGGGCATCACCGTGGCGGTGGTGGACACCGGGGTGTCGGGCAAGGCGGCGGCGCTGTCCGGGCGGGTCACCGCCGTCGGGGACGCCACCGACGACTGCGTGGGGCACGGCACCCTCATCGCCGGCCTCGTCGCCGCCGCGCAGACCGACGGCACCGACGTCCACGGAGTGGCCCCGGGCGCCCGGATACTCGCCGTGCGCGGCACCGACGAGCGGGGCAACGCCAGCGCCGAACGGGTCGCCGACGGCATCCGCGCCTCCGTCGACAACGGCGCCCAAGTCGTCAGCGTGTCCGCGGCGTTGACCACCGGCGAGGCCGAGCTGACGGCCGCCGTCCGGTACGCCACCGATCACCAGGTCCTTGTCGTCGCCGCCGCGGCGCCCGACATCGAGCCCCGGGACGGCGAGGGCGCCGCGCGGTACTGGCCGGCGTCCGCTCCCGGAGCCCTGTCCGTGGTCGGCGTGACGGCCGACGGCGCCATGCTGGACAGCGCCGCCGGTCTCGCCGGGGCGGACCTCGCCGCCCCCGGCGGCCCCGTGGTCGGCATCGGGCCGCGCGGCTCCGGGCACTACATCGCCGCGGGTTCCTCCGCGGCCGCCGCGTTCGCCGCCGGCGCCGCGGCCCTGGTGCGCGCCTACCACCCGGACCTGACCGCCGCCGAGACCGCCGAGCGGCTGACCGCCTCCGCCACCCCGACCGGGGGCGCGCCCCGGCTCGACCCGTACGCGGCGGTCTCCATGGTCCCGCCCGGCTCCGGCACACCCGCCGCCGCGCCGAGCACGGCCCCGCTGCACCTGCCCGCGGTGTCCACCGCCCCCCGGGACCGTGCGCTCCTGTCCGCGGGCGTCATGGCAGCCCTGGTCCTGCTGGTGGCCGCGGCGGCAACGGTGATCCCCCGCGGCCAATCCCGAGGCTGGCGCCCACCCTCCTGACGTACCTGCGGTTACGTACGGCGGTGGCTGTTGCTTGCCCATGCTTGCGGGTGCCGCTGCGCCCACCCGTGCCGCCCCAGCGGCACGACTGCCCGCAGCAGTGCGCCCCGCCAGGGGCGCGGGGAACTGCGCGAGCAACCACGATGTGCCCGCGGCTGCGTACGCCGGTGGCTGTTGCTCGCCCAGCGGCACGACTCCCCGCAGCTGTGCGCCCCGCCAGGGGCGCGGGGAACTGCGCGAGCAACCACGATGGCGCCGCAGACGAACGACGGCGTGCCACGGTCCCGCCGGCGCAGCAACGCGCAGATGAACGACGGCCTGACACGGCCAAGCCAGCGCAGCGCAGCGCAGCGAACTAGTCGGTCTGGGCCGTCTGTACCAGCGTCATCGCCCGGCGGGCCACGCGCATGGCACGGCCGCGCGGCAGGATACGGGGCTTGATGTTCCCGAACAGATACCCCTCGGTGGGCGGGCAGGACAGCAGCAGACCGGGCGAGTTGACCTCCTGGAGGCGGCGCAGAAGGGCCTCCTGGAGACCGCGCCCGGCGCCGGACGCGGAGCGGGCGACGACCATGTGCAGCCCGACCTCGTAGCCCAGCGCGAGATGGTCGAGCAGCGGCATGAAGGGGTTGTTGCCGGGCCCCGCGCCGATCATGTCGTAGTCGTCGGCCAGGACGAACAGCCGCGGCCCCGTCCACCAGTCGCACCGCCGCATCCGGTCCGGGGTGATGTCCGGCCCCGGCACCCGGAGCCGGATCGCCCGTGCCGCGCCGCTGACCAGCTCGCGCAGCGCGTCGATGGACACGGCGTGCCCAAGCCGGTACTCCTGCGGTACCGCCTCCACCAGGTCACGGCGGTAGTCCACGACCAGCACCCGGGCCTCCTCCGGCGTGTACCGCTCGGTGATGGCGCGGGCGACGAGCCGCAGCAGGTTGGTCTTGCCGCTCTCGGTGTCGCCGACGACGAGCAGATGCGGGGTGACGGAGAAGTCGTGCCAGGCGGGGGCGAGTTTGTCCTCCTCCACGCCCAGTGCGACGCGCAGCCCGCCCTCCGCGGTGGTCTGCGGGGCCGGAAGCTCGCCGGCGGCCAGCAACTGTGGCAGCAGCCGCACCTCGGGCGCCCGCGGCCCCGTCCAGTGCTCCTTGATGTCCAGGATCAGGGCGGACGCCCCGGCCGCGAGGCCGTCGGCGCTCTCCACGCCGTCGATCCGCGGCAGCGCCGACAGGAAGTGCAATTTGCCGTCGACGGTCAGGCCCCGTCCCGGGGTGGCGGGCACCGTCCTGGCCCGGCGGGTGTCCACCATGGACTCGATGGGGTCACCCATCCGCAACTCGATGCGGGTGCCCGCCTGGTCGCGTACGGCGGCGGCCAGCTCCACCCAGCGGGCGGTGGTGACGATCAGGTGGATGCCGTAGTTGAGACCGCGGGCGGCGATCCGGGTGAACGTCTGGATCAGGTCCTGGTGGTCCTGCCGGACGGTGGACCAGCCGTCCACGACCACGAACACGTCACCGTGCGGCTGGTCGGCGAACTCACCGGCCGCCCGGCGGGCGCGGTACTCGGGCATCGAGGCGACGCCGTGCTGGAGGAAGAGCCGTTCGCGGTCCTCCAGGATGGCGGTGACCTCGGCGACGGTCCGCCCGATCCGCTCGGTGTCGACCCGGGCGGCCACCGAGCCGACATGCGGCAGTCCGGCCAGCCCGGCCAGTGATCCGCCACCGAAGTCCAGGCAGTAGAACTGCACTTCACGCGGGGTGTGGGTGAGGGTCAGCGCCGATATCAGGGTCCGTACGACGGTGCTCTTGCCGCTCTGCGGGCCGCCCGCGATGGCCACATGGCCGCCGGCGCCGGACAGGTCGACCGTCAGCAGGTCCCGTACCTGGTCGAAGGGGCGGTCGACGATGCCGACGGGCACCGAGAGACGGCCGCGGCCCGGCCAGCCCACCGTGGTCAGGCCGTGCTCGGGGTGCGGCGCCAGCGGCGGAAGGATCTGGTCGAGGGACGGCGAGGCGTCCAGCGGCGGCAGCCACACCTGGTGGGCGGGCGGTCCGGAGCCGCGCAGCCGGTCCAGGGCCACCGCCAGCAGCGTCTGCCCGGCGCCGGGTTGCTCCTCCTCGTCCGGCGCGGCGTTCCCGTCCGGTGCGTCCGGAAGGTCCGGATCGTCCGGTGTGTCCGGCGCCGGGTGCGGCGCGATCCAGTCCGTCGTCCAGGGTACGACCTGGCCGGCCGCCCGCGCCTGTGCCACCGGCCCGCTGCGGTGCTCGTAGGGCCCGGAGACATATGCGGCACGGAACCGGGTCAGCTCCTCCACACCGCTCTTCAGATAGCCGCTGCCGGGCTGCGGCGGCAGATGGTAGGCGTCCGGCACGCCCAGCACACCCCGGCTCTCCATGGCGGAGAAGGTGCGCAGGCCGATGCGGTAGGACAGATGGCTCTCCAACTGGTGCATCCGGCCCTCGTCCAGCCGCTGCGAGGCCAGCAGCAGATGCACGCCGAGGCTGCGCCCGAGCCGGCCGATCATCACGAACAGCTCCATGAACTCCCGGTGTGCCGCGAGCAGTTCGCTGAACTCGTCGACGATGACGAAGAGGCTGGGCAGCGGCTGGAGCGGGGTGCCCGCGGCGCGCGCCCGCTCGTACTCCAGGGCCGAGGTGTAGTTGCCGGCGGCGCGCAGCAGCTCCTGACGCCGTATCAGCTCTCCGTGCAGGGCGTCCTGCATGCGTGAGACGAGCGCGACCTCGTCGGCAAGGTTGGTGATCACCGCGGAGGTGTGCGGGAGTTCGTCAAGGCCGAGGAAGGTGGCGCCGCCCTTGAAGTCCACCAGGACGAAGTTGAGGGTGTCCGAGGAGTGGGTGAGCGCGAGGGCCAGCACCAGGGTGCGCAGCGTCTCGCTCTTGCCGGAACCGGTCGCGCCGATCAGCATGCCGTGCGGGCCCATACCGCCCTGCGCGGCCTCCTTGATGTCCAACTCCACCGGGCTGCCCTCGGCGCTGATGCCGATGGGCACCCGCAGCCGGTCCGCACCGCCGCGGCGCGCCCACAGCTCCCGCGGGTCGAAGCGGTGCAGGTCCGTGAGGCCGAGCAGGGACGTCAACTCGATGTCCGCGAACATCGGTTCGGCGGCGTCACCTCCGAACGCCATGCGGTACGGGGACAGCCGCATGGCCACCGCCCGCGCCATGGCCGGACCCAGCCGGTCGGGACGGCCGAGCAGCGTGTGCTGCTCCTGGCGGTTGCGGTCGGTGCGCACCAGCGAGACGGTGCCGGTGGTCCGGTTCCGCCGCCCGGCCCCGCCCTCGTCCTCGCTGAACTCCAGGCGCAGCGTGGAGCGTCCCGGACGCCAGGTCAGCTCGCCGGACAGGTCCAGCACGACGGCGTTGCGGAACCCGGCGCCGTCGAACCGGTGACCGCTCGGCACGCTCCCCTGGTCCACCACGATCACCGTGAACGGCTCCTCCCGGCCCGGTACGGCCTCCGGGTCGAACGGCGGCCGTTCCTGGAACTCCGCGCCGAGCAGATCCTCGAGGCCGGTCATGGTGGACACCACCAGCCGCACCGGACCGGCACCGTCCTGCTCCTCGGCGTGCAGGGCGTGCGGCAGCCACTTCACCCAGTCCCAGTCCGCGCGCCGGTCCTCGGACACGCAGAAGGCCAGCCACAGGTCGTCGGGCGAGTGGAACACGGCGAGCTGCGCCACCAGGGCCCTGACGGCGCCCCGGATACGGTCCTCGTCGCCGCGGAACAGCACCCGTGACCAGGCCCGCAGGGACAGCGCGATGGGCTGGTCGGGGACAGTCGCGTAGGCCCGTATGAAGCTGCGCAGGGCGTGCGCGGACAGCGGTTCCAGGTCCTCTACGGGCTTGGTGGACATCGGTGCCAGGCGCAGTCCAAGACGCTGCCCGCCCACCGCGAGCCGGGCCTCGCCGAAGTCGTCGTGCCCGGGCCTGCGTTCCCACAGCCGGGAGGTGCGGGCCAGCGAGGACAGCGCGGCGGGTTCGGGGTGCCGCCAGGACAGGGCGTACTGCTGCTGCACGAACGCCCCGCGGACCTGGGTCCGGGTCTGCCGGAGGTAGCGCAGATAGTCGCGGCGTTCGCCCTTGAGCCGGCGTTTGCGGTCGCCGGCCTTGCGCATCACCTGGCCGAGGATCATCAGGCCGGAGGCGGTCACCATCAGGGCAAGGGCGGTGTAGCCGAGGGTTGTGCTGCCGGTGCCCATGCGGATGAACAGCAGCATCATCGAGGCCGACATCATGCCCATGGGCAGGTAGTTCCACACCGCGGAGGTGTCCGGCACGATCTCCGGCAGGGTGGGCGGCTCCTGGAGGCTCAGCTCTCCCTCGGGCAGGTCCGGGGCCCTGCGACGGGCCGGACGACGGAAGAGAACCACACTCAAGGGACAGCCTCCTCGGCGGCGAAAGCCCACACGGCCAGAACGGCGGGCCGGTCGAATCGAGCGAACGGAACGGTCGGACGGACGGTGCGGTCGACTGGACGGGGTGGTCGGGCGGGGGAGTGGTCGGCCGGGTGGATGGTGTGTCAGGCGGGTGTGTCGGTCGGCTGGTGTGGGTGGCCGGGGAGCGGTCGGCTGGTCGGGACGGGCAGGTGGTTGGAGCGGTCGGTCGGTTGGAGTGGGGAACTGGTCAGTGGCGTCGGCTGGTCGGACGGGGTGGTCAGGTGCGTTTTGGTCGGCTGGTCTGAGTCGGCGGGCGGGAGTGGTCGGTCGCGGCGGTCAAGTGGACGGTGCGGCCGGGTGGTTGAGACGGGTCGTCTGGCCGGGTGGTCGCGGCCCTCGCGTTCGTGGTCCACCCGGCAAGGTCGGTGGGTGGGGTGGTTCGCCGGGTGGGACGTCGGGCGGGGGAGTGGTTCGGTCGGGCGGGGTGGTCAAGCGGGGGGTTTGGCTGAGGGGTTGGAGGGGGTGGGCGGAGTGCTTGGGCGGGCGGGGCCTCCGTGGGCGGTGTGGGTCGTCCGGTGTGAGCCGAGTGCCGCGGTGGGGGCCTCCGGGTGGGGCGGGGCGGGTGCACCGGAACTGTAAAGGGCTTCCGTCGGGGAACTCGTAAGCGGGGTTCTTCTGGGGTGGATTCCGCGGAGCGCATGTCCTGGGATGGGCCACCCCGGGCGGGACCGGAAATGATTTTGTAGGGTACAGCCGTCCGATTCCAGACGCCGATGTCGCGCGTCGGTCCCGGCACCCCCACTGCCACAAGGTTTCTTCCACCCTCATTGCCCGAAGGCCCCTTGCCCACAATTCGGAGAGACGAGCGAGCCTTGACCGACAGCACGGTGGCACATCTGTGCCGGATCACGGTGCGAGCACCCGAGAAATCCATGGACCTGGCCGTACCCGGTGACGTACCGGTGGCCGATCTGCTGCCCGCGCTGCTCGACTACGCCGGCGAAGAGACCCAGGAGGCCGGCCTCGAACACGGCGGCTGGGTGCTCCAACGCCTGGGCGGTGCGCCCCTCGACGAGGAGGCCACGCTCGACGAGGCGGGGGTCCGCGACGGCGAGACCCTGCACCTGAGGCCACGCGCCGACGCACTGCCCGAGCCGCACTTCGACGATCTGGTCGACGGCATCGCCACCACCATGGAACGCCGCCCGTTCGCCTGGACCCCCACGGTGAGCCGGCGGGTGCTGATCGGCCTCACGGTGACCGCGCTGGCCGCCGGCTCGGTCCTGCTCGCCCTGCCGGGCATGGACTTCGCGCTGCGCGTCGGCATCCTGTTCGCCGGCGGCCTGCTGATGCTGGCCGGCGCGGCCTCGGCGAGCCGGGCCGTCGGCGACGCGGGCGCCGGCGCCGCGCTGGGCGTGATGGCCACCGTGTACTGGACGCACGCGGGCTGGCTGCTGCCCGGCGGCACCTTCGAGGGCGACCAGGCCGACCAGGTCCTCGGCGCCCGGCTGCTGGCCGCGTCCGCCGCCGCGGCGGGCGGCGCGGTGCTGGCGCTCGCCGTGGTGGCGGCCTTCACCCCGCTGTTCCTGGCCACGGCCGCGATCGCGGCGGGCGGTGCGCTCGGCGGGCTGCTGCTGGTGCTGCTCGATCTGACGCCGCAGCAGGCGGCCGGCGTGACCGCCCTGGTCACCGTGTTGTTCGGGGCTTTCACACCCGCGCTGTCCTTCCGGCTCTCGGGTCTGCGCACCCCACCGCTGCCGACCAACGCCCAGCAGCTCCAGCAGGGGATCGACCCGCACCCCAGCGCCGATGTGGCCGCACGCACCGCGGTCGCCGACATGTGGATGACCGCGTTGTTCGCGTCCGCCGGGCTGCTCAGCGTGGCCTGTATCGCCGCGCTGGTCCGGCCGTTCGGCTGGCCCGGCGGTTGCATGGCCGCCGGGCTCTCGCTGCTGCTGCTGCTGCACGGCCGCGGCATGGGCAGCTCCTGGCAGCGGCTCGCGCTGATCGGCCCCGGCGTGCTCGGCGTGGCCGGCCTGGTGGTGTCCGCGGCCCTGGCGATCTCGCCCGGCTCCCGACCGGCCCTGCTCGTCGGGCTGTTCGCCACGGCGGCGGCGTGCGCCATCGCGTCCTGGACGGTGCCGGGGCGGCGGCTGGTGCCGTACTGGGGCCGGGCCGCCGAACTGCTGCACTCGGCCGCGGCGATCAGCCTGCTGCCGCTGGCCCTGTGGATCCTCGGCGTGTACGGGTACCTGCGGGCACTGGACCTGTGACGCCCTCCGTGGACGTCCGGGACCTCGACGCCGCGTGTCCACCGCTGACTTCCGAACGCCCGGCTCCTGAACCTTCGGTGAACTCCGAGCCGCCCACCTCCTGATCCCGACCCCTCCAGGGAGCAAGACGTGCAGAACAGACGCGACCAGGTCCAGGCGCACATGTTCGTCATGGGGCGGCTGACCTCGGGGCTGCTGCGCACCGATCTGGACGCGCCGGAGAGCCCCGTCGGCCGCACCAACCGGGGCCTGGCGATCGGCATCGTCGTCGCGCTGCTGGTGTCGGCCGGCGCCTTCGTCTACGGCCTGATATCCCCTTCCACCACCGACTCCTGGCGGGTGTCGGGGACCCTGATCGTGGACAAGGACACCGGCGCCCGCTACTTCTACCAGGACGGCGAGCTGCGCCCCGTGCTGAACTACGCGTCCGCGATGCTGCTCGCCGGTGCGCGCGGCGGCGGGATGTCCACCACGGCGGTCGGCACCGAGTCGCTGCGGCACACCCCGCGCGGCGCCGCCGTCGGCATCAGCGGCGCACCGGACGTACTGCCGGACGCCGGCGCGCTCGCCGACTCCCGCCCCTGGCTGGTGTGTTCGGCGCCCGAAGGCGGCGCGGGCACCCATGCGACCGTGCTCTCCGTGGCCTCCACCGCCGCCGAACGTCCGCTGCCCTCCGGCAGCGCGCTGCTGGTGGCCGACCCGTCCGGGAACCGTCATCTGGTGTGGCAGGGCAGGCGACTGCGGATCGACACCGGCAGCAGTGCCCTGGAGGGCCTCGGCTACGGATCCGCCGAACCCCGCGAGGTGTCCGCCGCGTTCATCGACGCCCTGCCGGCCGGTCCCGACCTGGCCCCGCTCGATGTGCCGGGCCGCGGCAAGGCAGGACCGTCGCTGGGCGGGCTCGACACCCGGATCGGGCAGGTCTTCCGCACCAGCGTGCCGGGATCCGCACGGACCCAGTACTACCTGCTGCGCGGCGAGGGCCTGGTGCCGCTGACGAACACCCAGGCGGCGTTGCAGCTCGGCGATCCGGACACCGCCGAGGAGGCGTACGGTGGCGGCCCCGCGAGCGCGCGGCAGCTGGAAGCGGGCGCTCTCAAGGGCCACTTGACGGCCGGCGACGTGGGCGCCGGCTCGACCGGCGGCGCCGCCGAGGCACTGCCGAAGTCGCCGCCCGTCCTCGCGACGGTCGGGGAGGACCAGGGGGTCTGTGCGGCCGTGACGCCCGGCACCGCGGCCGGAACCGGGGTGCGGGTGGGCGTCGCGGTGGTGTCCCAGAGCGCGCTGACCCCGCTCGCCCAGCGGCCCGCCACCCCAACGGCCGCCGCGTGCCCGGGCGTTGACGGGGTCGTGGTCGAACCCGGCGGTGGCGCACTGGTCCGGGCGAGCAGCGCCGCCGGTGGCGACGCCGGGGGCAGCCGGTACCTGGTCACGGACACCGGGGTGAAGTACCGGGTGCCGACGGACGGCGACGGGTCCGCCCTCGGCTACAGCGACGACCAGGTGCGGACCGTGCCCTCACTGCTGCTGTCGATGCTGCCGACCGGGCCGGACCTCGCGGCGGCGGACGCGGCGGTCGCGGTCGTCGCAGCGAACGCGCGCAGCGCACCGGACGGCGCGGGCTGCACAGCCTCCCGACCGCGACCGGGGGAATCGCCGGCCCAGGGTGGGAAGTCGGAATCGCCCGAGAAATCCCGGCGGACCGAACAGACACGGTGACGCCGGCTCCTGTGTACGCGATACCAGCAACTCCCGCTCAAAAGAGCGTATTCGGCGCTTCAAATGTCCCGTCGGATACCTGAAGGTGACGGGAAGGTGAATGGGGGCGGAGTTGGTATTGATGCTTGTGCGTCAAGGGCCAAGAACTGTTGCACCATGAATTTGCCGCTCTTTAGGCTGGCAGCGAATCAAAGCGGTCGGGAAAAGAGTCAGGAAGCTCCTCCGGTCCTTTGCGTCGGTACCTGAACCTGCCTGCGTGCACCGCACCGTGGTCGGGCCGGCGCGACGGTTCGACCAGCCGTGGGCCGGAGGCGACGCCGTGGAGCAGGGAAGGGGCAACATGAGCGAGGCCGGCGGTCAGCAGTCATCGGAGTCGTCCACCCGTAGCGGGATCCAGGCGCTGGAGCAGGCGTACAGCGGCGTCCAGCGCATCCTCCAGGACGTGGAGAGCACCAAGAACAACCTGTCCAGTTCCTACCAGGGTTCGGACGGCGGCGCCTACGGCAGGCTGCTCGACCTGTGGGACGACCAGGTGGTCATCATCCTGAACAACCTCGAAGACATGATCGACAAGCTCAACACGAGCCTGGTGCAGCACGGCCTGACCCAGGGCTCCGGCAACGAGGCCATCGACCAGGCGTTCAGCGCGAGCGAGGCCGCCTTCGACGCCCTGTCCGGTTCGGGGGCCATCAGCCCCGCCGGCTGATGCCCGCCGGCGGTCACCGCCGGCCCCGCCCCACTGGCACCCCCACGAGATGAGGATCACCGATGTCCGACCTGACCGACGGCTACATCCACGTCGAGTACAACCCCGTCTCCAACGCCGCCGACGACATGGTCCAGCAGACCCGGGCCATCGAAGGCACCCTGAGCAACCTGGAGATGGAGCTGAACGAGCTCAAGCAGACCTGGTGGGGTGATGACGCGAAGGTCTACGAGCAGAAGCAGGCGGCCTGGGACAACGCTGTCATCACCATGCAGCAGCTGCTGAACTCGCACGCGAACCTGCTGACCGACGTCTCGGACAACTACCGGTACACGGAGCAGAGGCTGAGCCAGCTCTGGTCCGAGGTGTCCATCGGCCGCTGAGCCGTGTCGTGAGAGCCACCGCCTCCGGCAGCAGCAGGGCACCGTCGGCCGGAGGCGGTACCACGACGGGACACACGGCGTGCACCGCACGCACGGCCTGCCGTCGCCGCGGTACCGGGGACATCCGTAGGAGGGGAAACAGCCATGGCGGACCTGAGTCACCTGGACAAGACGTCCATCCAGTCGTTCATCGACGGGGATCTCGCGACGTTCATCGGGGACCTCAAGCAGATCCTTGAGGGCGATCCGTCCATGCGGGACCTGGCGGACGGCGTCACCACCAAGGACACCGTGGGCGGGGTCTCCGCGGGCAAGCCGATCATGATGGGGACGATCGACGCGGACGATCTCACGTCCGGCGCCGGCTTCGTCGACGCGCTGGCCACCAACATCGACACGGTCGTCACCGTGCTGCTGGGACAGCAGGACACGTTCGACGAGATCGACGAGGCCCTGCGTACGACCGTCGACAAGCTGTTCAAGGCGCAGGGCGACAACCTCGGCGACATCGAGGCGGACAAGTTCTCCGAGGTCCTGTACGACTCCGGTTTCTCGGGCGAGTCGGGCAGCGGTGAGCACGGGGACTCGTCCGGCGGCGACAAGGGAAGCAAGGGCGACAAGGGCGACAAGGGAGGCAAGGGCGGCGACAAGTGACGCGCTCCCTGCCCTCCGTTCCCTCCCTCTGACCCCCTGACCCCCACCCACCGGTTCCATCTCCGGGAGTCCCCCCATGGCCGACGAATCCGATCACTGGGCCAGAGCCGTCGAGTCGTTCACCGGCTACAAGATGCCCTCCCGTCACGACATGTTCAAGGACGTGACGGCCCTTGAGCCGAACGGCAACGCGCCGTTGATCTCGGTCGCCATCGAGGACCGGGAGTTCATGGAGATGACGGAGAGCGCGTACCAGCTCTACTCGGGACCGGACATCGACGGGCACGACTTCGTGATCCACTTCTTCCTGCCGGGCGAGGAGGACCCGGACAAGGTGGATGTCGACGACTACTCCGAGGACGAGCTGAAGAAGAAGATCTACCCGAGGCTGCGCAAGGTCGTCATCGACTTCGTCGGTCCGAACGGTGCGGACGTCAAGCTCAACTACCTGAGCCCGTTCAGCTGGAGCGAGTACGACAGCGGCAGCTCACTGGTCGGGATGAAACACGCCATGGGCCAGTACGTCGAGGGCGCGGGGAGCGCGCTGTACCAACTCGGCTACCGGGGCATCACGAGCCACAACAACATCGACTTCGAGTCCAACGGCGTGACGGTGGACGTGTCCCGGGCCATGGACTTCGAGTCCTTCACCAGGACGGCCCAGGCGTACGACCGGGTGGCCAAGTTCTTCATGGACCACGCCGAGACGCTCAAGCAGTGGAAGGAGTCCCTGGGCGAGGACACCGCGGCCTGGAAGGGCAAGGCGGCCGAGGTGTTCGCCGATCTCATCGAGGGACTGCACAAGAACTACGGCGGGTTCGCCGACCAGATGCATCCCAAGGGCTTCTCCGCCGAGCACGAGTCGATGTGGGACTACTACGCCTCGTCCAGCAAGCAGGGCGACGCGATCCTGGGCGCGGGCAACGCCGTGTTCGCCGGGATCCGTGACCTGTACCAGGCGTGGACCGACTGGGAGACCGGAACCAACTCCGACTGGACCGCGCTGAGCACCGGCGAGGACCCCGTGGAGTACCTGCCGGGCCTCGGCAGCCCCTACGGCATCCTCTACTCGATGCTGGAGTCGGCCCAGACCTGGGCCTACAACCACAACGCCAGGTTCGCCGTGAAAGGGACGAAGAGCGGTACGAAGTCGACGTACTACTCGGGCAACTCCACCGGCGCCGGCAGTTGGCACGACACGAAGACGACGACGCACTTCTACGTCCTGAGGCCCGAGGCCGAGCAGGTCATCCCCGGGCTCGGCAAGCTCAACGACGTCTCCACCTGGGCCGGTCTCGGCACCAAGGCGGTCGAGTCCTGGAGCAAGGGCGTCGAGGAGCACCTGGCTCCCACGGCCGACAAGGTGCTGTCGAGCGTCAACAACGCCTTCATCGCGGCCCGGCGCGTCATCGACGAGGTGCTGGAGCCCGAGGTCACCGACTTCTTCAGCGGATCGGGCGGAGGCTCCGGCAGTGGCGGCAAGAACGACGCCCAGGACGCCATCGACAAGGCGAACAAGGCGGCCCAGGACGCGATCGACAAGGCGAACAAGGCAGCGCAGGACGCGATCGACAAGGCGAACGCGGCGGCGGAGAAGGCCAGGGCCGAGGCCGAGGCGGCGATCAAGAAGGCCGGCGACCAGGCGGAGAAGGCAGCCGAGGACGCCAACAACCAGGCGAAGTCGGCCATCGAGGAGGCCAACAACCAGGCCGAGAAGTCGAATGCCGACGCCAAGTCGGCCATCGACAAGGCCAACTCCGAGGCCGACAAGGCCGTGCAGAACGCGCACGACCAGGCCGACAACGCGGCCGACAAGGCGAACTCCGACGCCAAGTCGGCGATCGACGCGGCGAACGAGCAGGCCGACAAGGCCGTCGACGAGGCCAACAACCAGGCGCGGTCCGTCATCGGCGACGCCAACGACCAACTCCAGAGCGGCAACCACCAGTCCGGTGTGCCGCTCGGGCCCACCAGCGGCTTCGTCACCTCCGCGCCGCCGGCGGACCGCTCCTTGGACGACTCCCGCCGGCGCACCGGCGGCGTCACCGTCCAGAACCCCGACGGCAGCGAGACGACCACCTACTCCGACGGCACCGAGGTGACCACCGGCCCGGACGGAACGGTCACCGAGACCGGCCCCGACGGCACCGTCACCGTCACCGCCCCGGACGGCTCGGTGACCGTCACCGCCCCCGACGGCTCCGTACGGACGACGGGCCCGAACGGCGAGAACTCCGGCCTCCCGGGCGGCCGGACGACCATTTCCGGCCCCAGCGGCGAGATCACCACCTCCCCGGACGGACACACGACCGTCTCGGGTCCGAGCGGTGGGATCAGCACGGACCCGGACGGTTCCACGAGCGTGGACGGCCCGAGCGGCCGTACGACGACGTCCTCGGACGGCACGGTCACGGTGACGGGCCCGGACGGCAGCACCATGGTGACGTCGCCGGACGGCAGCACCACCGTCACGGCTCCCGACGGCAGCAGGACGGTGACCTCGCCGGACGGCAGCACCCGGGTGACGTTCCCGGACGGGAGCGTGCAGGTGACGGATCCGGGCGGCAGGGTCACCACGACCCATCCCGACGGCAGCAGCAGTGTGACCGCCCCCGACGGCAGCAAGACCGTGACGTCGCCGGACAGCAGCAGGACGGTGACCTCGCCGGACGGCAGCACCAGGGTGACGCTGCCGGACGGGAGCGTGCAGGTGACGGATCCGGGCGGCAGGATCACCACGACGTATCCGGACGGCAGCGTCAGCGTGACCGGGCCGGACGGCGGTACGACGGTGACGTCCCCCGACGGCGGTACGACGGTGACGTCCCCGGACGGCAGGACCACCGTGACGCCACCGGACGGTTCGACCACGCACACCAGGCCGGACGGGTCGACCACCGTCGGCAACCCGCACCACTCCAGCAGCGGTTCCGGCCCCGGGTCCCACGTCGACACCCGCTACCCGGGCGGCGGTTCCGGGAACGCCGACATCAACACGCCGCATGCGTCGTCCGGCTCGCACGCCACGTACCCCTCGATCCCCGGAACCCCGGGGGATTCGTCGGGCCTCGGGTCGGGCGGCGGCCGCTCGTACGGGTTCGGGAGCGACGGGGGATCCGACGGCTACGCGTACGACGACGCGGCCGCCGCGGCGCACTCCGGATCGACCACCGGCTACGAAGGGACCGGCTCCGGCAACCCGTTCACGCAGGGCGACCACGGCGGCGCGGGCTCCGGCGCGCTCGGCGCGGGCGGCTCCGGGAGCGGGGGCGGAAGCCCGATGATGCCGCCGATGGGCGGCATGCGCGGCGGCGGCGAGTCCCCGACGGAGCGCGAGCGGTCCAGTCCCGGGCCGCGGGTCAGCAGGACGGCGATGCGGCGCGGTTCGGCGTCCTCGCAGGCCGCCGTCGGCCGCCGGGCGGCGGCGACGCCCGACGAGGAGGTGGAGGAGGACGTGATCACCAAGCGTTCCGGCGCGCCGTTCGTGCCCGCGGTGCCACCGCCCGCGCAGCGCGGCCGGGCCACCCAGAGCGGCGACCGCGAGCGGGTGGCCTGGGTGGCCGAGGACGAGGACGTGTGGGGCACCGACGAGGGCACGACACCTGCGGTGATCGGACGATGACAGGAGGGTGGGGCCGGCGATGAGCGACCACATCGAGCGGCTGGAGAAGCGGCTCGCGCAGGCGAACGCGGAGCTGGAGTCCGTACAGGCCGCCGTGGCGGAGGCCGAGCGGCGGATGGGCGCCTTCTCGTCCACCGTGGTGTCCAAGGACGGCTCGGTGGAGGTGACGGTGGGCACCCAGGGCGAGCTGACCGGGCTGAAGTTCCTGGACGGCAAGTACCGTTCCATGTCCGCCTCGCAGTTGGCCGACGCCGTGCTGGACACGGTGCAGGAGGCGCGCTCGCACTTCGCCCGCGCGGTACGGGATCTCTTCGAACCGCTCACCCGGCCCAGCGGGACCCTGCCCGAACTGCCCGGCATGGAGATCGACTGGGACCGGCTCGTCGGGCCCGCGGCCGATGTGCTGCCCGAGGGGCCGCGGATGCGGACGGCGAACGACCGGCTGCGCGACGAGATCGACGAGGACGACGACGCGGTCGGCCCGGCAGACGGGGCGCGGCGCCGCCGGTGAGCGGCGTCATCGCCGGATTCCGATCGAGAGCCAGGAGGCAGACGTGGGTGACGAGGATTCCTTCGACGTGGATCCCGAGCGCGTCCACCAGGGCAGCGCCCTCATCACGGAGCTGGGCTCGTACGCCTGGAGCATCCTGGCCGAGTTCAAGAGCGCCATGGCCGACACCAGTTGGACCGGCGACGACGAGAACGGGCACAAGATCCGTAGCAACTTCCTGGAGAACCGGGACTCCACCATCGGCACCCTCCAGTCCCTCGGCGAGGCTCTCGAACGGACCGGTGAGGCGACGTTGATGAACCTGGAGACCACGAAGGGCACCCAGGACGGGATCCTCGACGCGATCGGCGAGCAGTCGGGTGAGTACGGCGGCGGGAACGGCGGCCGAAGAGGCTAGCGCATGACGCTCAAACCCAACGCATGGCAAGAGACCATGATCTTCATCCTCACGGGAGAGCAGTTTCCCAGGACGGACGAGGACGAGGCCAACATACGCAACCTCGACTACCTGGCCACCAAGGGCAACGTCGAGATCCTGAAGGGGAAGATACGCGACGCCGTCAAGTACGTCGGCGACGCGCTGCCCGGTGACGTCGGGGCGAGCTTCATCGACTCCATGAACGAGGTCCTGCCGTACCTCGACAAGCTCACCGACGGCATGACCGAGGTGGCGGGCGGGCTGCGGAAGACCGCCATGGACGTCCGCGAGGCCAAGTGGCAGCTCATCGCCGAACTCATCAGGCTGGCCGTGGAGATCGCCGTGCTCACGGCGCTGTCGTACTTCACCGGCGGTACCTCGCTCAGCGCGATCGCCGTGCGCAAGCTGGTCGCCAAGGCGCGGATGCTGGTGATCCTGCTTGAGCTGAGCACACGTCTGCATTTCCTCCCGAGCATCACGGAGGCCATCGAGGAGGCGTTCCAGACCCTGGTGGTCCGGCTGGCCCTGATGAAGTGGGGCCCGGACGGCCAGCGGCCCGACGGGATCGACTGGAAGGACGTCGGGATCAGCGCGTTCGTCGGCGGGTTGGCCGGCGCGTTCGCGTCGATCTTCAGCAACATCGCGAAGGACATCACCGGCTTCATCGACAAGGTCTTCGACAACACCCTGAAGGACCCGCCGAACAAATGGGGCAGGAACTTCGGCCCCGACGACATCAACGGTCCCGGCAAGCACCGGGGCGGCGGCAACGACGTACCGAACGGCAACCACTTCCCCGACGGGAACCGCGGCGGCCCGGACGGCGTGGGTGGCCCCAAGGGCGGTGGCGGCTACGGCAAGGGCCACCACGACGACGGGCATGAGTTCGACCTCAAGGACCAGCCCTTGCAGTTCGTCGCCGACGGCGGGGCCGAGTGGCTGGCCGAGGCCATCACCATGGGCGCGTTCTACGGGGACTTCGGCGCGAGCTGGATGACCTTCGTCGGGGCCGGGCTCAGCGGACGGGTCGAGGCGGGCATCGGGAAAGTCTTCGGCTCGCTGCACGACCTGACGTTCAAGGCCCCCTCGCCGGACGGCTTCAGGGACACGAACACGCGGGACTGGGGCGACAGGCGCTCCGGCGGTACGGGTGGCAGGTCCGGCCATGGTGATACGTCCGGCAGCCGCGGGGAGGGCGGCGGCGGGGGCGACCGGGGGGCCGACGGCACCGGAGCGACGAATGGCGGCCCGTCGTCGCTCGACCTGACGAGCAGCCCGACGAACTTCGGCACCGGCCGCGACACCGGGGGCTTCGACGGCGGGAGCGAGGGGTTCTTCGAGGGCGGCCCCGCGAACTTCACCGAGGGCGTGGGGAGTTTTCCGAGCGGTGCGGGGAGCTTCACCGGGGGCGTGGGGAGCTTCGCGAGCGGTGCGGGGAACTTCACCGGAGGAGCAGGGCGCTTCGAGAGCAACGCGGGGAAGTTCACCACGGAGACGGGCGGATACGACGCGAACCTCGGGAGCCTCAACGGGAGTTCGGACGACTCGCACACCAGGGACGGTGGTGCTTCCGACGCGGGCGCCCCCACGCAGGCGCCCCGTGGCGACGCCACCAGCGGCAGACCGGTCACTTCGTCCTCCACGGTCCCGGACGCCCCCGTCCGTTCCGGCCAGAGCCAAGGGCAGGGGGAGGGGCGGGGGCAGGGGGAGTACCAGCCGCAGGGGCTGGACCAGCCGCGCCGGCAGTCCACGGCCGACGGGAACTCGGCCGACACCACGACGCAGGCGCCCGGCAACCGCCCGCCGACCGCCGGCAGCGACGCCCCGCGCATTCCGGTGTCCGCCACGGGGTCCTCCCAGGGCCTGCCCGCCGACCCCGGCACCGGCAACGGTCACCGCACCCAGCACGGCGACGTCGACAGGGGAAGTGGTGACAGTGAGGGCGGGGAGAGGAGCTTTGGCGGGGGCTCCGAGACCCGCACGCAGCGCGTCGACACACAGACCGACCAGAACCAGGACCAGGTCGAGACACCGGAACCGGAGTCGAGCACCGGGCCGCCCAGCGCGGCGCCCCCGGTTTCCCCGTCCGTTCGGTCCCCGTCACCGGTGACCACGTCCGCCGGCGCAGGCCACTTGACGGACGTGTCCGGGCAGCGCGTGCCGTACCCGTCCGGCGCCGCCCCGGACGACGACACGAGGGGCGGGTCCCGTCTGCCGGAGGGCGACGGGCACGACGACTTCATGGGCGGCGAACACGTCGACACGCCGTTCGACGCGGACATCGCCCTCGTCCTGGACCAACACGCCCAGGCGGTACGGGCGTTCACGGATGCCGTGCACTCCATGGCCGAACTCCGCAACGGTACGGGGACCGGCGCGGCCACCGACGCCACCGCCCTGCACGAGGCCATGGCCGACGCCGGGCGCGCCTGGGACGACGTGGTCCGGATCGAGGGCCACCTGCGGGACCTGGGCGTAGATCCGTACGGCCCGGTGCCGGACTCCCGGCCCGACAGCGGTCCGGTCGTGCCCCGCGACGACGTGGAGCGTGCGTGGCTCGCCCAACAGGTCTCCGCCCAGGATCTGCCCACCGGCACGCCGGATCTCGAGGTCGACGGCACGGTCTCTCTCGACTCGCTGCGGGCGGCCGGGATCACGGTCCCGCCCGCGATGCTGGTGCAGGAACAGCTCGGTGTCGATCAAATCCCCTTGCAGGGCATCGAGTTGTCCACAGTCGAGCAGGCTCGGCTGTTGCTGCTGGGTCCTGGTCCCTGGCCGCAGTCGCTCGACGTCATCGCCGCGAACGTGACACGGCGGCTGTGGGGGGAGGCGCACACGGACTTCGTGAACTCCATGGCGGGGGAGACGAACGGGGGCCCGGCCGTGGACCCGTCCCGTGCGTGGAACACGGCGACGGCGCTGGTGCTGCCGGTGCAGGCGCACCCCGTGCTCGCCGACTTCCGGTACGCCGGGGCACCGTACCGGGACGCCGTACGACAGGTCGCCGACCTGCTGATGACGGGCGGGGACCCACGGGCGGCCACCGATCTCGCCGACCGTCTCCGGACCGGGCTGGGCCTGCCGGTTCGGAACCGCGGCGGCGAGCGGACGCCCACCCACCCCAGTCCCCTCATGGAGTCGGCTCCGCCCCTGGTCACCACGTCCTCCGAACCGCCCCCGGCGGCGGACACGTCTTCGGACGCCCCACCGGTACCGGTCGTCACGTCGTCAGAAACGCCGCCGGCCGCGGACACGTCTTCCGACACCCCGCCGGTTCCGGTCCTCACGTCCTCCGACACGCCGCCGGTCGCGGACACGTCCTCCGACGACACCCCGCCCGTCATGGACCCGCCCACCGGCATCCCGCCGACCACCGCCCCGCCCGCTACAGCCCCGCCCGTCGGTGCCCCGCCAACTACCGCCCCGCCGCCCACCGACCCGTTCACCCCCAAGCCCGTCGGTCCGAAGGCGCGGTCTTCTGCTCGCGGGGCGCGGGGCGTCGAGCCCGTCGAGAGCGGCGCGCCCCCAGCCGGCCGTTTCCGGTCCGCCGTGCCCCCGCGTACGCACTCGTTCGCCACCCCGCTGAGCACCGTCCCCGAGGAAGCGCCCCTGACGGTCCCGCCGCCCGCGCCGCCCCCGGCGGCCCCGCCGCCCCGCGGTGTCCGGCCGCCCACCTGGGTCGGCCAGGACATCGACCGGCGGCGCCCGCCGCGCATCGACCGCGACCTGCCGCCCGCCCCCGTGGACGGCGGCGGTCCGGTGCGGTTCACCGACGGGTCCCGGCTGCCCGCCTACATGGGCGGCATCGCCGCCCTGCACCCCGGGCTCTCCCCCGAGGTCGTGCGCCGTTCCTACACGTTCGGCCAGAGCGATCCCGTGCTGCGCGGCACCGACCAGGTCGCGGCGGAGGTCGTCGGCCGGCTCCCGGGCCGGGTGGCCGCCGCCTCGCCCAAGAAGCGGTGGGGGACCGCCGGGCGGCCCCTGCTGGAGGACGTACAGCTGCGGCTGGCCCGGAATCCGCGCGGCTTCTTCGGCGACGGGCAGCGGTTCACGTACCGCACCACCGGCGGCCGTACCCGCGTGGTCACGGTGACCGCCCGCCCGTACGGGAACTGGAGCCGGTTCACGTTCGGCTACGCCAATCCGGTCAAGGTCGACACCATGCAGCGGACCACCACCACGACCGGCCGGACCGCCGTCAACAGCACGTCCACCTCACTGGTGCCGCTGGTGCCGCTCGGGCCCGCCAAGGAGCAGTTCCACGTCTGGGGCCGGGTCCACTTCCGCAAGTCCTGGGGCAAACGGGCGCAGTACGCGATGCAGAACCAGACGCTCAACCAGATCGAGACCCGTACCACCGACGGATCCCACCCCCACCTGGGGGACGTCTGGTACGACGTCCGGGTCACCGACCGCCTGGGCCGCCCCGTCGACGAGGCAGGCAAGGCCGTCCGGGACGGCAGCACCCGGGCGGTCGGCTTCGGTTTCGCCGTCCGGGACGGGGTGGCAGCACGGCTCGCCGACAGCCTCACCCATGACAAGCCGCTCCCGGAGTCGCTGCCCGACCGGATGGACCTCGGCGGCAGGCCCTCCTACCGCCTGGTCAACACCGAGGCGTACGGCCCCGTGGCGCACATCCGCGACTGGACGCTGCAACAGGCCGGCGTGAAGTCGGACAGCGTCGCCGGAGCGCAGCTGAGCGACTTCTTCTCCACCGACGGCTTCCACCGGATGAGCCGGGTGCTGAACGCCGGCCGTACCACCACACCGCCGTTGTTCCGTGACTCGGCGGGCCAGTCACCGCTCGGCGTGTTCTCGGTGGAGGTCCGCTCCGGCGACGCGGTCCGCATCAGCGAGACCAAGGCCGCCGAACTGCGGGACATCACCCAGTCCACGATCCGCAACGAACGGGTGGTGGGCCGGTCGAAGAACTCCGAGATCGGCGGCTCCGTCGGGCCTTCCTTCCAGTTCTTCGGCCTGGAACGGGGCGCGTTCGACCTGCGTCTGCTGTTCGGGATCAACGCCCGTTACGGCAGTTCCCGCAGCCGTACCTCGACGACCGGCGGCACCGGCGCCGTCAAGGCCGCGGGACAGGCCAAGGGCGACCCGACCGGGCTCTACATCGTCCAGAAGACGATCACCGTCACCGCGCCGCCCGACACCAAGGCCCCGCTGCCCGACCAGCGGGGCGACGGGGGAGCGCGGCGCGGCAAGCTGCGCAAGAACCCGCCGGGGACATGGAGCCTGCCGCCGCGCAGCCAGACCTTCCAGACCTGGGCGGTGGAACGGCTGACCCGTACGGAGGCCCGGCGGCTGGCCGGCCTCGACGGGGGCCCGCCGCACGGTGCCGAGCCCGCCGTGCCGCCGTACCTCGCCGAGGACGACCCGACGACCCTGGGCATGGCACGCCCGGAGGAGTTCACCTTCGCCGACGGCGCCTTCACCCGCACTACCGGCGGCCGGGAGCGCACCTTCCCCGAACACCTCGCCGAGCATGTGCTCGACCAGGTCGCCCGGGCCTACCCGGACCTGGTCGCGCCGCTGGCCGAACTCAACCCGGACAACCCGCGCTGGCGCGACAGCGACCACTTCCAGATCGTGCTCTCCAACACCCTGGAGGTCCTGAACACGCTCACGCACCACGGCATGGCGGGCAACCTGGAGACCATGATGACCAGCGGGCTGCGCGTCGCGCTGGTCGACTCCGGCCGGATCACCCGGGGCCTGCGGTACGTGTGGATCGACGCCAGACTGACCGGCCGGCGGTACGAGGGAGCGCAGAAGGACCTGCGGCTGCGGTTCAGCGCGCCCGGCAGCGAGAACCTGGGCGGGCAGCAGAGCGGCGGGCGCGGCCTGCACGTCGGCGCTGAGGGCCTGCTGTCCGTGCGCGACTCCGGCACGGACAACATCGGCGTCCCACTGCACGCGGGCACGGCCTCGCTCGGCGGACGGTACGGCACCCGGCACGACTCCGACAGCTCCCACGGCCCGAGCGTCACGCACGAGGCCATGTCCATCGGCACCAAGGGCTCCCAACTCTACAGCTACCAACTCACCGTCACCGCACGGCGTGGCGGCTTCTGGCGGTTCCGCAGCCTGCTGCGCGGCATCCTCTTCCTGAACCTGCTGGGCACCCAGCCGTTCGTCTTCTCCGAGCGGGAGAGCAATCTGTTCGGGCCGGCCCCGCACGGTCGCCCGCCGGTGGTCGGACGGGTGCTGCTGAGCATCCCCGCCGAGCACGTCCCCACGGCCCGTACCACGCCCCGTGACCCGCACCCCCTGCACGGCACGCCGCTGCGCATGCCGACCCGCCTCGCCCGGGACCTGGCCCTGGCCACCCCCGCCCTGTTCGAGCAGGCCGCGCGGCGCCGCCCCCCGAAGCACCAGAGGCACCCCTTCCTCACCCTGGCCGTCACCTCGCACCCCGGGCTCGCCCAGGCCGCCCAGGAGACGCTGGAGGAGGCGTCCGACGCCTCGTGGCTGCTGTCGCAGGAGGGCGCCCCCTCGCACGACTCCGCGCTGCGGGCCTTCCAGAGCCAGTACCTCACCGCCAACTTCGATCAGACCTCCGGCCCGCTCGCCTGGCGGGTGTCCGGGCTGTGGGACAAGGCGCCGTACCTGAACCGCTCCTCGGTCCTCGCGCACCGCACGACGATCGTGCCCGACACCCTCACCGCGCTGACCGGTCCCGTCCCGGTGGACGCCGAGATCACGATCGGCGGCATCACCCCGGTCGCCGGCCGCAACGCCCGGGTCAGCACCCTGTTCTTCGGCGGCCAGCTCGGCTATCTGCACTCCCACCACACCGGGCCCGGAGTGACCGGCACCTACGGTGTCGCCGTCAGCCCGTACCGGCTCGACCGCTCCCGGGTGCTCACCGTGTCGCGGTCCGCCGTCGCCGAGATCAACCGCAAGGACTTCAACCGCCAGGTCCTGGTGAGCGGTGACGTCCAGCACGAGATCGCGGCCGCCTCCTCCACGGTCGGCCAGAAGGCGCTCGGCCGGCGCTGGGTACCGCGCCGGCTGGCCGGGGCCGCCGGGCGGCGGGTGCGGGTCGACGACGGCTGGACCGGGCACATCCCGGAGAAGTCCGCCTACCGGCTCGGCCTGCTCACCGACCGCTGGAGCGGCGACCGCCACGGCGGCGTGCCGCTCTACACCGGCCGCTCCTGGTCACCGCAGCCGTGGCTGCTGGACAACCCCTTCGGGGGTTTCCCGGTGAACTCCCTCAACGCGGCGTCCGTGCTGCTCGACTTCGACCGGAAGCTGCGCCCGCTCGGCTGGTCCAAGGCGGACCGGGACGCCGTCCTGCGGCTGATGTCGGACCGGGTGGTGCGGGCGCTCGGCAAGGAGATGGTCGGTGCGGGTTCCTCGGTGACCGCCGGTATCGGCCGCTGGGGCTCCAGGAGCGTGCAGTTCTGGGTCGGCGGGCGGCAGGCCAGGGCCCGCGCGGAACTGATTCCGGTCCGGGTGCCGCGCACCGGGGCCGACGCCGACGGTGAAGGGCCGGGGTTCGCGGGCCTCGGTCACAGCGTGGAGCTGGAGGAGCACCGGCAGGCGGTGGAGACCGTGCAGGAGGGCCGTGACCGGGCCTCGGGCGCCAGCGTCGGCACCGTCGTCACCGAGGGCGTGCACACCGGCAACGACACGGTGCGGGCGGCGGGTCCCACCTACTCCGAGGTCGGCTCCACCCAGCAGAACGTGGGACAGAACCGTTCCGAGGGCGGCGTCCGCATCGCCACGGCGACGACCACCCAGGCGCACGGCGAGTACGTCACCCGCTACCGGCTTCGGCTGAGCCTGGAGGTCACGGACACCGGGGACGCGCACGGCACCCCCGACGCCGGCCCCGCGGCCACCACCGGGGGCTTCACAAAGCGGGCCGGGCGGTGGGCGCGCAAGGTCACGGGCCGGCGCCGGCTGTCCGTCGTCTCCGAGGGTGACGTGGGAGACCTCGTCGAGCACTACCCCCTCAGCCTGATGCGCCCCGATCCGCTCGCCCGGGCCGAAGACGGTGCCCCGGGGCCCGACCCGCTCGCCTCGCCGGCCCTCGCCCCGCCCGGCGCCCCCCACAAGGTGGACCTGCCGCGCGCCATGGGCCCGGGCGGCTGGCACGACGTACCGCATCCGGGCGACGGCAGCACGAAACCGTTCACCCTGCCCGAGGACGGTTTCAAGGTCCGCCGCATCATCGGCCTGGACCAGTTGCACGACGCCAACACCCTGGCGCTGGCGGCCGCTTACGACCCGTCCCTCCAGGTGCCGCGCACCGGCCTGCCGGGTGAGCGGCTGTTCGCCAAGGCGCTGGACACCCCGCTGACCCGGGCCGGCACCGGCTCCGCGCAGAACCTGGAGGACGGCACCGGCAACGGGGCGCTGACCGCCTTCTACGACCGCACCCTGACCCCGCAGGGATACCAGGTGCCGGGCCTGACCGACCGTGGCTTCTTCGGCGGCGCGGACGGCGACCTGACGCTGTACTCCAAACCCGACTTCGGCGGGGCCCAACTGCTCGCCGTCACCGACGGGATGAAGCACGAGGCGCCCAAACGGGACACGCACGCCGGCGGCATGTCCGCCACCCGCGTCGGCACCACCGAGTCCTCGCTGGGCGGCGGCCCCGTCACCTCCACGCAGAACACCGGCTCCAACCAGATGGGCGCCTCAGGACCCGGTGACTCCTCCACCGACTCCGACGCCTTCACCGCCAGTGGGGACCGGCTGGCCTCGGTGAACGTCAAGCCGAACACGACGCGTTCGTTCCTGTTCGCCGTCCCCACCACCTGGCTGAGCGTGGCCGCCGTCCGCCACCACGTGAAGGACAGCGGGGCGGTACGGCTGCTGCGGAGCCCGTTCGGCGACACCACCCGCGCGCCGCAGGCGGTGCAGACCGACACCGCCGTGCTGGCCTGGGTGCGCGAGGACATCGCCCGCGACCTCGGCCTCATCGACGACACCCGCTTCCCGCCGAAGGTGGCCAAGGCGTGGGACGCGGTCACCAAGGCGGACAAGGCGTGGACGGCCGCCGACAAGAAGTACTGGGACCTGCGCCGCGGCGAGGGGGCGCGGCTGGAGGCGGCGCTGGAGCAGGCGGAGCGGAACCTGGCCGCGCTCACCGCCCGCGACCCGGAGACGCTGCCGCGGATCGTCGCTGCCCGCGAGGCACTGCGGCGCGTCCAGGACGAGACCGAGTCCGCGGAACCCGCGCACGACGGCTGGGCCGGACTCCAGGACGAGCAGCTGGAACGGGCCGGGCGACGGCTGGCGGACCTGCGGCGGGCGGCGGCGGACGAGGTGGCCGCCGCCCGGCGCACCCGGGACGAGGCACGGGACCAACTGGACACGTTCACGGACCTGTTGCAGCGGGCCCGCACCACCGCGGAGGCACTGGCCGACACATACGCCCAGGTACGCGAGGACGCCGACCGGCTGACCCGCTACCACCAGCTCCACAGCACCGAGGAGGGCCGACGGCACCTCGGCACCACTCCCGAACCGGACGCGGTCACCTTCACCCCGCCGCCGGCCGCCGCCGAGAGCAAGCCCCCGGAACCCAAGAAGGACGAGCCCAAGAAGGACGAGTCCAAGAAGAGCGAGCCCAAGAAGGACGACGGCACGAAGGGCGGGACCGAGGACCGCGGTGCCGACCGGTCGGGCCGCCCTGCCTACGCACGGCCGCCCTGGCAGCCGGACCCGGCGGGGCCCGGCGTACGCTTCGACGCCGCCTCCGACCACCGCACCCTGACCGCCACCGAACCCGACGGCCGCGCCCGCGTCTACGACCTGCACCGGCCGGAGGTGGACGGCAACGGCTTCTTCGCCGCCGTCGCCCACGCCCTCGGCGGCCGGCCCACGCCGCTCGCCGAGCTGGCCGCCCGGGTGGCCCGGAGCCGGTACATGCCCGACGACCCGGCCCTCGACCCGGACGCGGTGTTCCACCTGCGGGAGTTGGACATCAGGATCGGCCGCGGCTTCGCACGCGACGCCGCCCTGCGCGCCGGTGTCCAGGCCAACGGGGGACGGCTGACCGACGCCGTACGCGACGGGCTCACCCCCTTCCAGCGGCGCAGCCTGGTCCGGCTCCATGTGCAGCGGGCCCGCCGCTGGGACGACGCCACGGCCGACCTGGCCGCGTCCCTGACCGCGCGCACGCTGGGCGTGAACCTGACGGTGGTCCAGGAGGACGGCTCCGCGTGGCGGTACTCCGGCGCGGGGCCGCGCGCGACCGGACCGCTCGGCGAGGCGACCGTGTACCGCAGGGGCGACTCCTACCTGTCGGCCCTGCCGCGCCCCATCGGCCCCGCGACGGCCGCCACCGACCACACGACCACGACCACTTCACCACCTCCCGCACCCCCGGCACCCCCGGCACCTCCCGCGCCGACGCCTCCGCCCCCGCCGAGGCGGGTGGTGACGGAGACGGAGTCGACCCCTGCGACGACGCTGACGACGGGGACGACGACGCGCGGGACGACGGTGCCGACGGAGACGACGGTGCCGACGACCGAGCCACCGGTGGACAGGGGCCTGGGCCTGGACCCGGCCGCGCTCGACGTCCCGGTCGTCGACCTCGACGAGGCCCACCGCCGGTGGATCGCCCGGCAGTTGACGGACGGCGACCTTCCGGCCGATCGCTCCGGACTCGGCATCCCCGACCCCGAGGGCATCTACGACGCCGACGACCCCGTGGACCGGGTACGCGAGCTGATGACCGGCACCGGTCACTGGCCGCGGCCGATCCGCGCCGTCGCCGCGCACGTGACCCTGCGGCTGTGGAACGAGACGTACGCCCGGTTCGCGGACGCCGCGCTCGACGCCGACCCGGATGCCGACCGGGGGGACATCCGGCGGAACTGGTACCGGGCCCTCGGCCTGATCACCCGGGCGGAACGGGAGTCCGCCCTCGCCGACCCCCGGCTTGCCGGGGACCGGATCCGGGATGCCGTACGGCAGGTGGCGGACCTGCTGGTGGCGGGCGGGTCGCGGAGCGAGGCGAGGGCGCTCGCCGACCGGCTCAGCGGCGACCTGGGCCTGCGCCCCCCGAAACGGGCCGACACGGCCGACATCCCACGGGCTGTCCCGACGCCGCCCCCGGCGCCCGCGTCGCCCGTGCCCACGTCGCCCGCTCCCGTCCCGGAGCCCGTGTCCGAGCCCCCCGCTCCGGCCCCGGCACCTGTGTCCGAGTCGCCTGCTCCAGCTCCGGAGCACGTGCCCGCGTCGCCCACTCCGGTCCCGGCGTCTGTGTCCGAGTCGTCTGTTCCGGCCCCGGCACCCGTGCCCAAGTCGTCTGTCCCGGCTCCGCCACCCACGCCCAAGCCGCCCGTTCCCGCCCCGGCACCTGTGTCCGGTTCGCCTTCTCCAACTCCGGAGCACGTGCCCGCGTCGTCCGCTCCCGCATCCGCGTCCGTGCTCACGTCGGCCGCCTCGCCCGTCGGTGCGCCCGCGCCTGCCTCTGATGTCGCGCCTTCTGTCCTGACGAGTTCCACACCGGCCGCCGACGTGCGGACGTCCAGCGAGACGCGCTCCCCGCACCCCGCCGCCGCGCTCTCGGTGGCCGCCGCCGTGCCGGTGCAGGCACGGCCCCGGCCACACGTCAACTTCGCCGAGGGCGACAAGAGCCTCGACGAGGACGCGCTCCGGCAGATCGGTGAACTGGCCAAGGAGATCGTGTCCCAGGGGCTGCGCGAACTGAGCGCCGGGCTGAGCGTCCCCGGGATCACCGTCACCGGCTACGGCAACGGCCCCCGGTTCACCATCGGTTCCAGCGCCGTACGGCAGGCGGAGCACACCGGCAGACGCCGGGCGCAGGCCGTGGCCGATGCGCTGCGTGCCGCGATCCGCCGTGAACTGGCCGCGTCGCGTCCGGCATCGGAGGCGGTGCGGGCGCGCCGGGGCAGGGCGGTCGGGGTCGACGACTTCCCGATCGCCGTGCGCAGCGGGGGGCGTACGGTCCCGGTGAGCGGTATGACCGATGCGGTGGACGGGCCGGTCGAGCGGCGCCGGGTGGTCATCGACGTCGAGCGGTCGCCGCTGTCCCCTGTGCTCGACAGACTGCAGCAGCTCTACCCGCAGCTCGATTTCTTCGACCTCAAACCGTCGTCACTGAGTCTCGAAGAGGTCGCGGACCTTGCGCTGAGCTTCCCCGCCGGCACGGCCGCCGGCCGCGGCGCCGGGCCGGACAAGCTGCGTGACCTGTACGACCTGGTGACGGACGCGATGACCGCCGGGCGGGACTCCAGCGCGACAGTCCTGGCCGCCTTCCACCTGAGCAGGCAGGGCTTGTTCGCGGACGACGCCCTGCTCACCGAGAACGGCACATCTCGGGGCCGCAACTGGACGTCCCAAGCCGGTAAGGAGGTCGACACTGCCACGTATCACGAGGTGCCGTTGATCGGGAGCAACAGCGTTCCCGTCCCCGGACCTTGGGCGAGGGCCGGCGCCCGAGCCCCGTACGTGGTCGCCACCCATGGCGACCACGAGACGGTCAGGCTGGCGCTGCCCGACGGCAGACGGTGGCGGACCTCCCGGGAGGTGTTCGCCGAACTCCTCACCATGGATCCGGTCCTGGCGGGCCAGGATCTCGACGTTCCGGTGGTGCTGGTCTCGCCGAGGGCCGCTGACATGGGCCTGGACCTGCCCCGTCTGGCCTCGTTCCGTACCCGGCGGACGGTCTGGGCCCACAGCGGTCGCGTGAGGCTCAGCGAGGATCCGCAGACCTCCCGCCGCCGTATCGACGTGGAAGACGAACGTGCGATCCTGCACCCGTTGGGCACATGGATCGCGAGCGAACCGGACGACTGGGCCCAGGACGACCGGTCGGACGTGTCGGCGGAGCTGCCCCTGACGGACGGAACCACCGTCCACGCCGACGAGATCAAGAGCGTCACCTTGCCCCTCGACGGCCGTTCGTCCGGCCGGATGCTGATGGGCACCCGTGACCACTGGGCGCGTGAACCGCACATCTCCGCTGCGATGACGTCGACTGAGTGGTACGCCATCGACCCCACCACCAACGAGCCGGTCGGCGGCCCGCGTCCGGTGCCGTGGAAGGGGCGCAAGCCTTACTTCCTGTGGGTGCACGGAAACCCCGGGCGAACCCAAGTGGTCGGTGCCGACACCCGGCCCAGAACCATGCCGGGCTCTTCGACCGGCCGTTACGTCCGCCGTCGGCCCAGCCTGCGCAGACTCGCCCCGGACGTTCCGATCGTGCTCGTCTCGTGCTGGGGTGGCAGCCTCGCGACCGCGGAACGGCCCGGCGATGACGGTCCCGCCCCCTTCGTCAGTGATCCCCTCGGGATCACGTCCGTCGCCCAGGACATCGCCAACGAGAACCAGCGCACCGTCTTCGCCCCGAACCGGAAGCACTTGACGCAGAGCCGCGGCGGGGGATCCAGATCCGGGGTGTACACATCCTCCCTGGGGACCCTGGCCGACTGGAGGGAGGTGCGGCCGGAGCCGGATAAGGCCGGTCTGGACGCTGTCGCGCGGATGGCGGGTATTGATGATCCGGCGATCGGTGCGGAAGAGCGACGGGATGCCGCCTTGCGGCTGGTGCGGGCGATGCGTCGGATCTTCGGGGTGTCGGTGGAGGACGACCAGAACGACTACCGGGAACTGCTGGGCGGGCTGGGCGCGCTGGAGGTCATGCGGCGGCAGAATACACAGCCGGTCGGGGGCGTGTTCACGCTTGATCTACTGGAGCGGGCGACATGGGCGCACACCGGACAGCCGCCCAAAGCCGGAAGCCCTGTGCCCCCGTCCCTGCGTCCGGCTGATGTACGGGCCACACTCCGGGCGGCGCGTGCCGCTCTGGACGCCGACGGTCGGATGGGGTTGTCGGGGTTCGTCTCGTTGCCGGCCGTGGACCGGGCCCGGGAGGTGCTGCGGACGGCGGGCGGTCTGGAGGGGCGGGCCCGCCGGGCGTTGGGCATACCGGCGGGGAAGAAGCTCACGCCGGCTGATCGCCGGGCGTTGATGTGGGCCGTGGTGAAGGCTGTCGAGGCGGTGGACAACCATCCCGATGCGGATGCCCTCACACGGCAGGTGTTGCACCTGCCGGCGGGGCAGGACCCCCGTGATCCGGCGCATCGGGACGCGTTGTTGTGGACGGCTGCCGGGGCGGCGGCGATCGGCCGTGACGTCCACAGTCCGGTCGCGCTCGCCGCTTTCGACCTGCAGCAGCATGGTGCGTTGGACGACGGCAGCCTTGTCTCGTCGACGGGTGGTGGTGCCGTGGGGCGGAACTGGTCACCGCGTGCGGTCACCGGTCGGCTGGAGACCGAGCGGTACACCGTGGTGGATCCGACCGGGGGCCGTGCGTCGTCGGAGCATCCGACGCCGTGGGCCGAGGGACCTGACCGTGGCAACCCGTACTTCGTGGTTCTCAGCCCGGGGGCCGAACCGGACACGGTCGCCATGCCATGGCCCGACGGTACGACCCGGTCCGTTCCCTATGCGGAAATCGCCGAACTGGTACGCCATGACCGGGTGATGGGGCAGATGCCGTATGCCAGCGAGGTGCGCGTCGTCCCCGTGGGTCTCGGACCGGACACCGGGAAACTCGTCGACGTATTCACGGACCGGGGCTCCGCCAACCGTGCCGTCATCGCGACTCTGCGCCCGCTGGAACTGCGTCACGACGCCACCAAGAACGCGACGTCCCTCGAACTGACCGTGCCGCCGCCCTACAGCGACAGGAACTGGTCTCTCCACCGCCCCCAGACGTTGCCGGCCACGGAACCGGCGACGGCTACGGCACCGGCGACGGCTACGGCACCGGCGACGGCCACGGAACCGGCGACGGCCACGGCACCGGCCACGGTCACGGCACCGTCCACGGGCATGGCACCGGCCACAGCCACGGTCACGGCACCGGTCACCACGTCCAACGGCACCACCGCCGGCCCCCGGACCCTGACCTCCGCGCCCGTCGATCAGGGCTCCCCGGCCGGTTCCCTCGGCTCGGCGGACATGGATCTGGACACCCCCGAGCCCGAGGAGTCGCCCGCCCCCGCGACGCCCTCCCCGGACGCCCTGTACCACCAGGCACTCGTCCGGATCTTCGGCGGCGGCATCACCCGTAACCGGCTGTATCCGCAACTGCACGACGCCGTAGGGCGGTTGGACCGGCTGCGGCGGTCCGCGCAGGACGCCGCGCTGCACGAAGGGCCGCTCGACCTGGACACCGTGGCCCGCGAGGTGCTGCTCCTCGACCCGGGAACCCCGGTCACCGACGAGCACCACGGGGACCTGTTCCGGATCGCCCTCGACCCGGCCGTGGCACACGCCCGCGGCCTTGCGACGCTGACCGCGTTCGGTCTCGCCCTGCGGGGCAGCCAGTCCCCGGCGACCGCGCTCACCGGCTCCGACGGCACACCGTACGGACGCAACTGGATCGACCCGCCGGGCACCGGCGAGCGCCTGGACCTGAACCTGGACACCACGACGGTGCTCGTCGAGCACGACGACGGAACGTCCGAGGAGACCGATCCCCGGCCGGCACCGTGGCGGCCGGCGCCGGGGCGGCCACGGCCGTTCGTCGTCCTCGCGGGCGGCAATTCCGAGGTGGTCACCGTGGCGCTGCGCGACGGCACCGAGGTCACGGTCGGGCAGGACGTGTTCATCGAACTGCTCGCCATGGACCCGGTGCTGGCGGGACTCCCCAAGGACGTTCCCGTGGTGCTGGTCGTCCCGCGCGGCGGAGCCGGGGAGCTGGAACTGCCGCGCGCGCTCGCCGACCGGCTCGGCCGCGAGGTGTGGTCCACGAGCGGTACGCCCGCCCTGAACACGAAGGACGACGGAACGCCCGCCACGCTCACCCTGGAGAAGAAACCGGGCGTGCCACGCGGCGAGTGGATCCGCAGCAGCCCCGGCGAGGTGGTGCCTGAGGACCGCACGGACGTCCCCGAGTGGGAGCGGCGGATGGTCAGCTTCACCCTCGTCGCCGACGAGGACGGGCACCCGCAGCTCGGCCGGGCGCTCTTCAGACCGGCCGAACTGGCCGGGACACGGGAGCACCTGTACCGCAACCTCCACAAGATCACGTCCTATCGGCAGGTGCACCCCGGTTCGTTCGCCAGCACCCCGGACCTCCCGCTGAACGCCGGCGCGCGCCCCGGTGAGCGGGTGTACCACCTCATCCTGCACGGCCTGCCGGACAGCGTCTCCGTACCGCAGGAGGACGGCAGGACCTACCGCGCGTCCGGCGAGAGCCTCACGGGCTGGCTGAAGCGACGGCCGAGCGTGCGCCGGCTCCGCGACCAGGACTGGATCTACCTGGAGGCGTGCTGGGCCGGGCGAAGCGCCGACGGCGGGGATGCGAACACGGCCGGGAACGTGGCCGTGTCCCTGCCGCCGACCGCCGATCCGCTCGCGGACCTCCCGGTCGCCCAGATCGTGGCGAACGGCACGCGGAAACGGGTACGGGCCGTGGACCGCGCCACCGGTCACCAGGAATCGCCCGGCCCGAACCCGGGCCTCTGGAAGGGGGTGTACACCGACGCGCAAGGGCGGTACGGCCGGATCCTGGAGTTCTGGCCCGAGCCACTGGACGCGGAACTGGCCGACCGCGCCCGCACCGCGGGCCTGCACACCGGCGCCGGGCCGGTGCCGAGGGAGATCCTGGACCGTACCCTGCGGCTGGTGCGGGCGCTGCGGCTGGCCCTCGGCCCCGGTATCGACGGCGACCCCTCCTACGACGATCTGCTCCGGGGCATCGGCGCGCTGGAGGCGATGGGGCTCCGGGATCCCAAGCTGGCCGGGACGGGGCCGTTCACCATGGACCTGTTCCAGCGGGCGGCCCTCGCCGACCGGCGCGACCACGGCGGCGGCCCGGGCCCGGTGGACGCCGCCGCCTACCGCGGTCTGCTCACGAGGGCGGCGGCCGCGCCCCAGGGCACCGCACTGACCGACTTCGTCCGGGTGCCGCACCTCGCCGGGATCGCCCAGCAGACACGCTCCTTCAAGAACCCCGCGGCGACGGCCGCCAGGGTGCTGCGCCTGGACCCGTCGGCCACGGTCGGCGAACGGGAGACATCACGCCTGTTCTGGGCCCAGGTGCGATCCTTCGAATGGCTCAGCGGGGTGACCGACGTGGGCGCCACCGCCGCCACGGTGCTGCACCTGAACGCGCCCGACCCCGCGAAACGCGCCGAGCTGGGCTGGCTGGCCACCCGGGCGATCGCCGCCGGACGCAACCCGCACAACCTGGTCGAGCTGGCCGCGTTCCACCTTGAGGAACTGGGGGCCTTCGCCGCGCAGACCGGGATGCGCGACGCCGCCGGACGGCCGTCCGGCCGTAACTGGGCGCAACCGCTGCCGACGGGCGCGCACCTGGACGCGTCCGTTCTCGGCACCGTGACGACCGGGCCCGGCGGTGGGCTGCGCCGCACGGGCGAGAACCCGTCGCCGTGGCTCGCCCAGGGCAAGGATCCCGCGTACGTCGTCTCGGTGGGCGGTGCCGGCTCCGGCCGGACCTGGCTCAACCTGCCCGGCGGCCGGTTCGCCGTGCCGGACGCGGAGGTCGCCGAACTCATCGCCCGCGATCCCGATCTCGTCGGCCGTGACCTGCTGACCACCGACATCGTGCTGGCCGGTGTGCCGGCCGGAGCCGCGGTGCCCCAGCCCGGCGCCCCGCTCCCGCTGCGGCACGAGGTCTCCTGGGTCACGGCCCGGCCCGTCTGGACGTCGCAGGGCATGGCGGGCCTGGGCCGGGCCGGGAACACCGGGCCGTTCTCCGTGGGCGGAAGCTCCGCAGCCGACTGGGCCGTCACCAGGCCCGGCGACGCGTGGCAGGCGCGGCAACTCGCCCAGTTCTCACCGCCGGCCGGCCGGCCGCCGATCGTCATCACCGCCGAGACCCCGGCGACCGGATCCACCCCGCTCACCACCGCGACCCCACCCCCGGCCCCCGAAACGGCGGCCGACCCGCACCGCGACAGGAGCCCCGACGAGCGTCCCGGCGGCCCGGAAGCCACCGTGCTGACGTTGAGTCAACCCGCTGGCCACGACGACTGGTTGCCTGCCGCACTGGCGGGCGCGCTGCACACCCGGGCGCCGGGGCGCCTCGGCGGACCGGGACTGGGCGCGGTGCTCTCGGGGCCGGACCCCGCCGACGCGCTGCACCGCTGGGTCGAGTCCCGGCTCGCCGCACCCGACGCGGCGCACCATGTCCCGGGCCTCGCCGCCGACGGCTGGGCCGGAGCCCGCCGCACGCTGACCATCGACGAACTGAAGGAGGTCGGCGTGGAACTGACGGGTGATCAGCTCGGGTACGCCACCCTCGCGGAAGGGCTGACGCCACAGGAGGTCACCCTCTCCCTCGCCCAGCGGTACCGCCTGCTGCGGCGGCGGGGTGATGCCGGCGCCGCCGTCACGGAGATCGCCGCCGCCCTGGCCGCGGCCGATCTCGGCATCCGCATCACCCTCACCGAACCGGACGGCTCCGTACGGCACTTCGACCCGTCCCCGGCGGGCGAGCCACTGCTGAACCGACCGTGATCACCTGGCCACCTCCCCACCACCTGGACGACCTCATGCCCTCTCGGCCCACGACCGCGCCGACCGCCGCGACCCCATCGCACGACACCGGCACGACCTTCCGGGACGCCCCGCCCGAGCCGCCCGAGGAGGTGGTGGAGGCCGCCCGGCGCGCCCCGGACCACTGGATCAGCGCGGTCGATCCGGGCTGGCGCGGTGAGGGCGTGCCGCCCGACTTCGCCGTGGCCGGCCGATGGCGATCCGGCAGCGGCGGGGAGATCGAGGAATGGCAGGACAACGACGCCTACCGGCCATCCCCGGAGACCCTGGGCTGGCCCGAGCCCACCGACGCCGTCGACGCCGCACTCCAGCGCGCCGTCACCGGTTACGGACCGCCCGAGGACGTCGCCCACGCCCTGGCCGCCGCGGACCTCGCGGTGCTCACACTGCCCGACGGTTCGCCGGTGACCGCCACGGCGGCGGACGGCACCCCCGTGGTCCCCGTCTTCACCTCCACCGTCCACCTCGACCTCGTCGGCGGCTTCGCCTTCGCACGCCGGACCATGAACGACCTGCTGCCCCAACTCCCGCCCGGGCACCGGCTGTACGTCAACCCGTCCAGCCCCGCGGGCGCCGTCCTGGAACCCGGACCGCCGGCGGAGACGATCGCGACCGCGACCGGTGCCGGGGGCGTCGCTCAGGTGTCGGCACGGACCCGCTGATCCCGTGTCGCCCGACGTTCACCGATTTCGAGCTTCACCAGCAACGAGTGTTGGTCCAGAGTTGGTTGAGTGAGTTGAGGGCTTCGTGAGTACGTGGAACGGGCGTGTGACCGGTGGAACTGCAACGTAGGGCATGTGTGGTGGGGAGAGGCGTACGGGTGTGGGACGCGAGTACGCCGGGGGAGGACGCCGGATGAGCCGCTGGAACGGCCGTCCGGCCCGCCGCCGTGCCGCCGGCGTGGCCTCCCGCGCCGAGCGCGAACGGCCCGCCGCCGCACCGGGTCCGGGGCCCGGAGCGGAGCCGCGGGTACTGGTCGAGGACCATGACGGCCTGCTTCTGCTCCGCCTGCCCACGGACGACACCCTGCTCCCGGCCGATGTCGCCGATCTCGCCCGCGTGCTGCGCGCGGCGGACGACGGCACCGTCACCATCGTCGCCGTCGCCGAGGGCGACGCGGCAGCGGCGCTCTGGCCCCGGCTGAGCGAGTCGCTCGACTCCCTGCGGGACACCGGCACCCGGTCGGTGCGGCTGGTGATGTCCGGCGCCGGACACGACCGCACGGACCGGCCCGCCCTGGCCCGCCGGATCGCCGACTCCTGGGACCTGACGGTCGAGGCCCCCGACGGACCGGTCCTCGTGGTGCCCGGCGGCTCGGTGTTCGTACCGCCCGGGAACGGCGGCTGGTGGCGGTTCGCCGCGGGGCAGGAGGCCGAACTGCTCGGGCCGCGCACCCCGTCGCCCGACTGGCAGGCCGCGGTGCGCCGCACGCCGGTCCGTACGGCGGACGGCTGCGTGGTCGACCAGATCCCGGCGGGCCTGCTGATCCGCCCGGCCGAGGCCGGCGCGCCCCGGCCCGGCGACCTGTTCCACGCCATACCGGTGGACCCCAGGCGGCTCGCCGTGGTGGTCGGCGTGCCATGGGGCGAGGACGTCGTCGCGACCGATGTCGCCGAACTCCTCGGCGCGCTGCCGGCCGCCGTGCGCCCCGGTGTCCGGCTCGTCCCCGGAGGGCGGCGGGACCTGCTGCCGCTCGGCCAGTCGGTGGCCGCCCTGCTGGACGCGGAGGTCGAGGTCACCACCGGTCTTCCGCTCTTCGCCGCCGACGGCCCGCTGGGCACCTACCGGGTACGGTCCGTGCTGGTCGGCCCGGACGGGGACCCGCGCTGGCTGCCGTTCGTGGACGCGGTGATGTGCCTGCCCGCGCGACAGACGGCCGCGGAGCCGGCGCCCGGCCCGGACGCCGGTCCCGCGCCCACCCCGCGGCCCGCCCCCGCACCCCGGCTGCTGCGCTGGTCCTCGCCGGTGCCGGACCTCGCGGGCTCGGCGGACGGCGCGATCAGCCTCTCCGACGCGTGGCAGGCCGTGGTCACCCGGGCCGGGCTGTGGGTGGGGCCCCGCGACGGCACCCCGCCGCCGAGGAGCGCCCGGCAGGTGAGCATCGAGGGCCCGGTCATCGAAGTCGGCCGGACCGGCGACCGGCTCGACGCCTCCCTCTGGCCCGTGCTGTCCCGCTTCCTCGGCCGTCTCGCGCCCGACCTGCGCGCCCGTACCACCCTCGACGTGCACGCCGCCGCGCCCGACGGCGGTCGCGCCCTGCGCATCCTGGCGGCGGAGCACGCCCTGCGCGTCATCCGCTTCGCCCCGGCGCCACGCACCGCGCCTCCGGCACGACGCGACGGGCCCGCGGCGCGCACGGGCGGCCCGGCGGGAAGCCCGCAGAACGGCGCGGTGAACGGTCCTGGAAACGGTCCTGTGAACGGCCCTGTGCAGGGGGCCGGTTCGCGGCCCGTGCCGCTGCCGTCGTCGGCGGCCGGTGCCGCCGGAGAGGCCGCGGCGAACGGTGACGCCGAGTCAGTGCCAGACGGTACCAAGGCGGTTGCCGTGGCCGTGCCCGGCCCGGACGGTTCGCCCCAGCCGCCGAAGCCGAGCCGGGTGCCCGTCACCGCGACCGGCGGAACCGGGCCCGGCCCGGCGGCTCCCGGCCGCCCGGCCACCGTGTCCGGGGGTGATCCGGCCGGCGAGCCCTCGGGGCCAACGTTGTCACCCGCCGGGCCGGCCCCGGAGCCGGAGCCGGTCGCCGTTCCCGTCGCCACGCCGGTGTCCGAGCCGGTCACGGCACCGCTCACGGAACCCGTCGCGGAACCGGCCCCCGAGCCGTCCTCCGAGCCGTCCTCCGAGCCGTCCTCCGCGCCGCCTTCCCGCGCGGTGGTCCCGACCCCCCTGGTCGTTGAGCCGGCGTCCGCGCCGGTAGCCGCGGCGCGGACGCCCCGCCCGGATCCGGTGGCCGTCGGCGCGCCCGCCGCTCCCATCGCCCCCGCGCGTCCCGTACCGACCGCCGGCGGCGCGGTGCCCCGGCCGCCGTCCCCTCCCGGGACGACCGTGGCCCCGCACGCGGAGACCCCCCGCACAGAGGGCCGCCGCTCGGAGACACCACGGACAGCGGAGGCCCCCCGCACCGAGACACCCCGCACCGAGGCCCCCCGCAAGCCGGACACCGCCGGTGCCGCCCCGGCCCCCACCCCCGCGGTCCCGCACCCGGCCGGGACCGGCGGCGGTCGGCCGCTGCCCGCCGTACCCGTGCCGCCGCGGCACCGCAGCACCACACCGGAGCGGGACTCCTTCCGCAGGCTCGCGGAGCCGGTGTGGGAGCGGCACAGCGCCGCGGTGAACCGGGCGCTGGCCGGTATGCCCGCGCTGCGGGGCGAGGAACAGGAGGCGGCCAGGTCCGACCTGATCGCGCTGCGCATGTACCTCGACAACGGCGAAGGCCCCCTCGGGCACGCGGAGTTGACACGTTCCCTGCGGGCCGGCGAGCAGCGCCTCGTGCCCTACGCCGGGTGTCTGGCGTCCGGGCTCGGGCGGCTGCCGTCGTACCGCGGGGCCGTGCTGCGCGGCGGTACGGATGCGCCCGGCCCCGGCGGACTGCGGCCCGGTGACGTGCTGCGCGACCCCGCGCCGCTGAGCGGGCTGCCGCTCGATCCGGCAGGCAAGGACCGGATCGCGGGCGTGGGCTTCGCGATCTGGTCGATCACCGGCCGCCGGGTCCGGCAGTTGCTGGACGGCGGCGACGAGGTCGTGTTCGCCCCGGGCACCGCCTTCAAGGTGCTCGACGTACGGACCGACGCCGCGACCCGTCTGGTGCTGCTGCGTCAACTGCCCGACACCCAGGCGGTGTCCCCCGTTCCGGAGGACGCCGACGACACCGCGCTCACGCGGCTCGACCACGCCCTGACCGACCGTACGGCCCCCGGCCCGGGCGACTGGCCCGACCGGTGCGCCGGACCCGTCGGCGCACCGGGCGAGAGCTGACGGGAGCGCACGGCAAGCCCCCACTCATCGACAAGGAGCAGTGTTCATGCCACGTCAGCACGAACCTCCGGCCAACGAGACGACGTCCTCCGTCGCCGTTCGCCGTGCGGTGTCCGTGCCCTCGCCGGGTGCGGATCCCGGCGCGGACCTCGGACCGCGCACCCCCGATCCCGGCCCCGATCCGGCCGCCCCCATACCGATACCGGAGTCCCCCGCGCCCGCCCCCAGGCGGCTCTTCGGGCGGCGCTCCGCGTCCGCCACCGCGGAACCGGCGTCCACCGGGCAGGGGCAGCGGCCGGAGCAGCCGGAACAGCAGCAGCGGCAGGCGGCGGCGTCTGACGGATCGGAGCCCGACGCGGGGACCGGAGTCCTCTTCGTCAGGGGCGACGACGGCTCGGACGGTCCGGACGCGGCCGGGGCATCGCCGGGACGGCCGCGCGGCCCCATGCTGGCCGCGGCCGCCATCGTGGGTGCGGTGCTCATCTCCGTACCGTTCCTGGTGCTCGGCCTGGGCGGTGACGACGAACGCACGGTCAACACGGCGCCCGTCGGCGGTACGACGCTCGAGGCCGGCCTGTCCGACGACGAACCGGCCGCCGACTACGCGGCCGAGTCCCCGTCGCCCTCGGCCTCGGCCTCGCCGAGCCCGTCCAAGTCCCCCTCGCCGAAGGCGACGGCCGTCGAGGTGAAGGCCGCACCCCCGCCCGTCGTCGAGGAGACGGCCGCCGCGAAGCCCACGCCGAAACCGAAGACCGAGACGAAGACCGAGACGAAGACGAAGAAGGCCACCGCGCCCACCACCCGGCAACTGGTCAACGGGTTGTCCAACCGGGCCAACGTGCTGTTGAAGAACGTCGCGACCGGCAAGTGCGCCGACCTCCCCAACTTCGGGAAGGGCCAGGCGACCGGCCCGGTGAACCAGTACATCTGCCGGCCCACCGACACGGACAACCAGCTCTGGGACCTGAAGGTGATGGACTCGGACGGCGGCCCCGGGGGAGCGAGCCTGTTCGTCGTCAAGAACCGCCAGGACGGGCTGTGCCTGGACCTGCCGTACTACAGCAGCGTCTCCCCAGGGACGAAGGTCAGCGAGTACTACTGCGACGGAACGAACGCCGACAACCAGCTCTGGTGGTTGGATCCGCGCCCCGAGGGCTACTGGATCCGCAATGTCGCGAGCAACCTGTGCCTGAGTGTGTTCGGCGGCAGGAACGCCGGAGACGACGCCAGGCTGTACGTGGTGAGCTGCGGCGACAACCAGCTGAGCGCGCAGCGCTGGATGATCCCCCAGGTCGTCAAGTCCTGAGCGGGACGACCCGAACGGGCGTGCAGCCGACCGGAGTTCACCGCGGTCGGCTGTGCCTTCCCGTCCGTCGGGGTGCCGCACCGAGGCGCGGCACCCCGCGCGTTCACGCCGGGCCGGGTCCCGCCGGATAGGCCACGGCCCCCGCCACCCAGCCCGCCACCAGGGCCAGACGGGTGGGGCGGTGGATGGCCAGGAAGGCGAAGGGCCGGTCGAAGACGGCACGGACGACGGTGGTTTCGTGGCGGTACTGCGGTATACCGCCCGGCGCGGCCATGACGGCCGTCACCGCCGCCGACCGGAAGCCGAGCGCGCCGAACCGGGCGACCGCGGACTGCGCGGCCGCCCCGATGGCGAGCGGGGAGCCGCTGATCCCGGGGAAGTGGCCCCGGCCGGTGTCCCGCGCGCCGGTGAGCCCGAACAGCTGGTGCAGGGCGAGCAAATCGTGGTCGGCGCGCACGTCGAAGGCGACGGTGGTGACGTCGAGGGTGACCGGCTCGGGGGTGATGGCCGGCTGCCGTTCCACGGTCAGGCCCGGTCCCACGTGCCCGTAAGGGAGTTGGCCGCCCCCGACGACCGGCAGTGTGCGCTCCAGGGCTTCGATGCCGGCCCGCAGGACCTGTCCCGGGGTCATCCGCTCCTCGCCGAGCAGCAGATGGACGTCGATGCCGTTGTCCCCGGGGACCTTCAGCGCGGTCACCATGCCCTCGGCGGCGCTGACCACGCCGATCCGGTCGGGCCGCACGCCCCTGCGGTGCAGCCCGAGCAGGGTACGCCCACGCCAGGGTCCGGTCTGCGGGCGGCTCGGCTGCTCCGTGAAGGGGCGCGGCCAGTCCGTGCGCACGGTGAGGGCGGTGGCGAGCACCAGGGCCGCCTCCCGCGTCAGCGTGACCGGCATCCGCTCGATCAGTCCGTCGCTCCGCTTCGCCGCCCAGGCGTCGAGGGTCCGCTGCGCGGCCTCCGGGTCGTCGTCGAGCCTCCCGTGGGTGTCCGCGGGCAGCCCGGCCCGCCACTCCTGCCGTACGTCCAGCGTGCGGCCGGTCCACAGGCCGAGGGCGGCGCCCAGGCCGGGTATGCCGTCCAGCGCGGCGAGCACGTCCCGTGCCGCACCGGCCGCCCGCTCGGCGGGCACCCCGACGGCCCGTGCCAGTTCGGTGCGGGCCTGGCCCGCCGCCCCGTCCGCGAGAAAGGCCAGCAGGGGCCAGACCCCGGCGGCCGAGAGCACGGTGCCCTCGGCCGAGGCCCCGGCCCAGCTCGCCGTCAGCGCGTTGACCGCGCGGACCGTCTCGGGCGTCAGCTCGCTCACTCGTCGTTCTCCCACTCGTCCTCGAAGCGAGGCGGGGGCCCGTGAGCCGGACCGTGCACCGCGGGAACCGTCGCACGCGTGACCCGCATTTCACCCCCACCCGTAGCGCGCTTACCATGCGCGAAGTCGTACGTCAGTTCAGCGCTGCCGCCGTCCGAACCCAGGAGCACGGTACCGGTGTCCATACCCCCGCCCCCCGGCCCCCACCAGCCCGAAGGGCACTCCCCGCAGCCCGGTCCGTATCCGCACCAGCCGGGCCCCTATGCGCAGGGGCCCGGCCCGTACCCGCAGGGGCCGTATCCGCACGATCCCTACCAGCACGGTCCGCATCAGCAGGCCCCGTATGGGCAGCCGCCGTACTCGGCGTGGGGGCAGGGCCACAGCCCCTACAACCGGCCGGCGCCCGTCAACGGGCTCGCCATCTCCTCCCTCGTCCTCGGCATCCTGTGCTGTCTGCCCGGCGTGGGCCTGGTGCTGGGGCTGGTCGCGCTCCGGCAGATCAAACGGCGCGGGGAACGCGGCAGGGGGCTGGCGATCGGCGGCTCCGTGCTGTCCGGGATCGGGCTCGGGCTGTGGGTGTTGATGCTCGCCACGGGCGGGGCGGGCGCGTTCTGGGAGGGGGTCAAGGAGGGCGCACGTGACAACGTCGTCTTCACGCTGTCCAAGGGCGAGTGCGTCAACGCGCCGGGCGGCTCGCTGCGCGGCGAGACCTACGACCTCGACACCGTCGACTGCGACGGGGAGCACGACGCCGAGGTGTTCGCGTCCTTCGACCTGCCGGGCGGCTCCTACCCGGGCCAGGAGGCGCTGGACGAGACGGCCGGCGACCGCTGTTACGGGCTCCAGGACGGCTATGCGATGGACGTCTGGGCCGTGCCCGACGACGTCGACGTGTACTACCTCGTGCCCACCACGGAGAGCTGGTCCCTCGGCGACCGCGCGGTGACCTGCCTGTTCGGCAACACCGTCGAGGGCCGGCCGCTGACCGGCTCGCTGCGCAACGACGAGACCGTCCTCGACGCCGACCAGGTCGCCTACCTGAAGGCCGCGCACGTCCTGAACGCGGCCCTCGACGCCGTGCCCGACACCGAGTACGTCGAGGACGACCTGCCGGGCCACCGGGCGTGGGCGCGGCGCATGTCGACGGCGCTGGGCGAGCAGGCCGGGATGCTGCGCGGGCACGACTGGCCGACGGGCGCGAGCGGACCGGTGGCGGCCCTGGCGGACGATCTGGACAAGGCCCGCGCGCAGTGGTCGAAGGCCGCCGGGTCCGGCGACGTGGACACCTTCTACGAGCATTACGAGAAGGGGTTCGACCTTCTTGACCCCAAGCGGTCGGTCACGGCGCGCAAGGCTCTGGGGCTGGCCACCACCCCGCCGTCGGTGACGGACGGCGGCAGCGGCACGGGCGGCACCGGCATGGAGGTGTGATCGCGTCGGGAGCGGGGAGAAAGAATGCCTGGGCACGGCCTTCCCGGGCCGTAAGTAATCACATCGAGTGATTCTCTGGCCTTTGCTTGCACGTCTCAACCCACGGTTGCCACGCTGTTGCTTTCTGTACAACCTGATGGGAGCGGCCAGTGACTTTCGGTGAGCAACCGGCGTATCTGCGCGTCGCGGGTGATCTCCGCAAGAAGATCGTCGAAGGTTCACTGCCGCCGCACACCCGGCTCCCCTCACAGGCCCGGATCCGCCAGGAGTACGGCGTCTCGGACACGGTCGCGCTGGAGGCGCGCAAGGTGCTGATGGCCGAGGGCCTGGTCGAGGGGCGCTCCGGCTCGGGGACGTATGTGCGCGAGCGGCCCGTGCCCCGGCGCGTGGCCCGTTCCGGGTACCGGCCGGACGGCGGCGCCACGCCGTTCCGCCAGGAGCAGGCCGATGTCACCGCCCGCGGCACCTGGGAGTCCAGAAGCGAGCAGGCCGAGGCGAGCGGGGTCATCGCCGAGCGGCTGGGCATCCGGGCCGGTGACCGCGTGATGTGCACCAAGTACCTGTTCCGGGACGCCGGGGAGCCGATGATGCTCTCCACCTCCTGGGAACCCCTCGCCGTCACGGGGCGCACGCCGGTGATGCTCCCCGAGGAGGGCCCGCTCGGCGGCATGGGCGTCGTCGAGCGCATGCGCGCCATCGACGTCATCGTCGACAACGTCACCGAGGAGGTCGGCGCCCGTCCCGGCCTCGCCGAGGAACTGCATGTACTGGGCGGCGTCCCCGGACATGTCGTCCTGGTCGTCCAGCGCACCTTCTACGCCTCGGGCCGGCCGGTCGAGACGGCCGACGTGGTGATCCCCGCGGACCGCTACCGGGTTTCGTACCACCTGCCGGTGAAGTAGCGCACACCCCCCGGGTGTTCGGCCTCACACCGCTCGGATCGGCCCGCGCCGGCGGGCCGTTGGGATCCGGCCGTCCTCGCAGATGACAGCTGCTGTGCCGGGCGCGCCCCGGCCCCGCGCGGCGGGACGCACCCAGGGCGCACCCGGCTGGGTGCGCCCCCGGCGTTCTGGCTGGTTGCGTACCTCTTTGTGAAAAGCCGTATTCGCTGAGTGAAGGTTAGGCGTACGCTCGGGCATATGCGGATTGCTGTTTCCTTAGAAGGCGGGGCGACGGGCGGCGGAGGGGCGCGATGAGCGACGGCACGGTCTTACTGCCCTGGCTCGTCATACGGCAGGACGACAACGGCAATCGCTATCGCGTGGGCAGGTACGCGACCCGCGCCGAGGCCCAGAAGATCGCCGACAGTCTCGACGGCCGCGGGCACAAACAGCTCTACTGGGTCGAGCGCATCGGCCAGATCGGAGAGGGCGCCGGCAACTGAGCCGGACCGCGCTCCCGTAGGCTCCGGCACATGACCGAACGGATCGTGGTGGTGGCGGCCGCCCTGCTCGACGCCGGCCGCCTGCTCGCCGCCCGCCGCAGCGCACCCCCCGAACTGGCCGGACGCTGGGAACTGCCCGGCGGCAAGGTCGAACCCGGTGAGCGGCCCGAGGACGCCCTGGTGCGCGAACTGCGCGAAGAACTCGGCGTCGACGCCGAGGTCGTCGCGCGCGTCCCGGGGGAGTGGCCGCTGAAGTCCCCGTATGTGCTGCGGGTGTGGACCGTCCGGCTGCGCCCCGGCTCCGCCGCCCCCGAACCCCTTCAGGACCATGACCTGCTGCGGCTGCTCGCCCCCGGCGAGGTCTGGCAGGTGGACTGGCTCGACCAGGACGTCCCCGCGGTGCGCGAAGTGATGGGCCGACTGGCGTCGAACGCCCGCTGAGCACCCTGTACGCCGTTCGTGCCACAGTGCGCCTGTCCGGGCGGTACTGGCTCCCGGATATCGGGTATGTGCCTATTAACCCCACGAAACCGGACATGGGATGGGTTCGCTGGCCTGGGAAGTGATCGGCGTGATCGACACCGAAGGCGACTGCGCCGAATGGACGTTTCCGGCGCAGCCCGGCTCCGTGCGCACCGCCCGCCGCGCGGTCCGCGACCAGCTGCGGGACTGGGGGCTCGACAGCCTCGCCGACCTCTCCGCGCTCCTGGTGAGCGAGCTGGTGACCAACTCCCTGCGGCATGCGACGGGCCCCATCGGGGTGCGCCTGGTCCGCTCCGCGAACCTCGGCGCCACCCTGCGGGTGGAGGTCTCCGACCCGCTCCCCGATCTGCCGCGCGAACGCGTCCCCCGCCCCGATGACGAGAGCGGCCGCGGCCTCCAACTGGTTGCCAACTCCTCGCGGCGTTGGGGGACCCGGCCCGCCGACAGCGGTAAAACGGTCTGGTTCGAACTGGCGGTGCCGAACTGAACCGCCGGGAAGAGGGAGCGGAGCCATGATGCGCGGAAGGGGGAGGAACCGGATGGAAACGATGTACACGCGCTGCCGTGGCGTCCACTGCGGGCGGCCGTCCTGCGGCGGCTGCCGGGGGACGTGATTCGACGGCGTGCTCCCTGGTTAGAAGACTGGAAGTGTTGTCACGGCCCGGCCCGAACAGCGCCTGGACCAGGCTGTGATCGTGAACACCGTGTCGTGCGGACCCGTAGTGCTGGATACTGCGGGCAGCCGCCCCCGGTGACCGGTGCCGGGCGCGGTGAGCTGGAGGGGACGGTTCGCGTGAGCGAGATACCAGCGAAGGCCACGGAGTCCGAGGATCCGTCGGACGCCGCGAAGGCCCGGGGCGTGGCGGCTGCCGCGGCGCCCGGCGACGCCATGTGGCAGAGCAGTCCGCCCGGCTCCATCTACGACTACATCAAGGTCGCCTCCTTCTCCATCGGCCCCGGCGGACTCGTCGACCAGTGGAGCCTGCGGGCCGAGCAGCTTTTCGGGATCCCCGCCGAACGCGCCGTGGGCATGGATCCCATCGAGGCGTTCGTCGACCCCGACCAGCGCGAGCGCGGCCAGCGGAAGATGGCCGAAGTCCTCGACGGACGGGAGTGGACCGGCGTGGTCCCCTTCCGGGTGCCCGACGGACCGGGCGGCGGGCGCGGCGAGGAGGGCCTTGCCGAGGTCTACGTCATGCCCACCCGCACCGCCGAGGGCGAAAGGGCCGCCGTCTGTATCGTCGTGGACGTCCGCACCCTGCGCGGCATCGAGACCGACCTCGCCGCCTCGCAGGCGATTTTCGGTCAAACCCCGTTCGGGTTCTTCCTGATCGACACCGAGCTGCGGGTGCGCCGCGTCAACACGCGGATCGCCTCGATCTTCGGCGGCACCCCCGACGACCACCGCGGCCGGGGGGTCCACGACTATCTGCCACGGGGCGAGGCGGAGCGCATCGCGGCCACCCTGCGCCGGGTCCTGGAGACCGGCGAATCCATCACGGACATGCACGTCACCGGCTTCGTCCCGGACTCCGAGGAACGCCGGCACTGGTCCGTCAACCTCTATCGCGTGCAGAGCGGCAGCGGTCGCCCGCTCGGCATCGCCTGGCTCGGCACGGACATCACCGCCCGCCGGGAGGCGGCCCGGGAGGCCGCCGCCGCACGACGCAATCTCGCCCTTCTCAACGAGGCGGGCGCCCGGATAGGGAACTCCCTCGACCTGGAGACCACCGCCCGGGAACTCCTCGACGTCGTCGTCCCCGGCTTCTGCGACCTCGCCTCCGTCGACCTCTACCAGGGGCTGCTGGCCGGGGACGAGACCCCACCGGGCCTCGCCGACGGCAGCGCCGAACTGCGCCGCGTCGCCTTCGCCAGCGCGGTCTCCGGCGCGCCGATCCTCGGCGGCGGCTCGCCGGTCGCGGTCGGCGCGGTCCACCACTACCCCTTCAACTCGCCCTGCGCGGACGCCCTGCGCACCGCCCGCCCGCAGACCGTGCCCGCCGAGGAGGGCGGTCTCGTCCAGTCCACGCTGGCCGTTCCGATGGTCGCCCACGACACGGTCGTCGGCCTCGCCCAGTTCTCCCGGACGAAGGGCAGCGAACCGTTCGGCGACCGCGACCGGGACCTCGCCGTGGAACTGGCCGCGCGCGCCGCGGTCTGTATCGACAACGCCCGTCTGTACCGGCGCGAGCACGAACGCGCCCTGATACTGCAACGGTCCCTGCTGCCGCCGGGCGACCCGGAGGCATCCGGCCTCGACATCGCCTGCCGCTATCTGCCCGGCAACGCGGCCACGGAGGTCGGCGGCGACTGGTTCGACGTCATCGAACTCCCCGGCCACCGCACCGCGCTGGTCGTCGGCGACGTGATGGGCCGCGGTCTGCGCGCGGCGGTGGCCATGGGCGAACTGCGCACGGCGGTACGCACCTTGGCCCTGCTCGACCTGGAACCGGCCGAGGTGCTGTCCGCGTTGGACGAGATCGCCCGGGGCCTCGGCACGCCCGGCGGGGTGCAGCAGGCGACCCGCACGGCCCGCCAGTCCCGGGACGCGGACCTGTCCGAGGTCTACCTGGCGACGTGCGTGTACGCGGTGTACGACTCGGTGACCAGGCGCTGCACGTTCGCCAACGCGGGGCATCTGCCCCCGGTGCTGGTGGAACCGGGCGAGGCGGCGCTGATGCTGGACGTGCCGCCCGGCATGCCGCTCGGCGTGGGCGGCGAGCCGTTCGAGGAGGTGGAGGTCGAACTGCCCGAGGGCGCGCTGCTCGCCCTCTACACCGACGGCCTCGTCGAATCCCGAGACCATCCGCTCGACGAGGGCCTTCAGGCGTTCGTGGGCGCGCTGACGGATCCGACCAGCGCGCTGGAGGACGTCTGCGACCACGTCCTCAACACCCTCGACACGCATCACGGCGAGGACGACATCGCGCTGCTGATGGCACGGGTGCAGGGGCTGCCCGCCGAGTCCGTCGGCGACTGGACGCTGCCGCGTGAGCCGCGCAGCGTGGGCCGGGCCCGTGAGTACGCGCGCGGGCAACTGCTCGGCTGGGACCTGGAACCCCTGGTCGACACCACGGAACTGCTGGTCAGCGAGCTGGTGACGAACGCGCTCAGGTACGGCGAGGGAGAGATCAGACTGCGTCTGCTGCTGGACCGCACCCTGGTCTGCGAGGTCTGGGACTCCGGCCTGGTCCAGCCGCGCCGCCGCCGGGCCCGGGACACCGACGAGGGCGGCCGGGGCCTGCAACTCGTCGGCCTGCTCAGCGCGGCGTGGGGCTCCCGCCGCACCCCCCGCGGCAAGACGGTCTGGTTCGAACTCCCCCTCCCCGACGGACAAAACCCCCTGACAGACCCAGCGGAGGCCCTACTCAGCCTGTTCTGACGGCACGAAAGCGCCCCAAAAGGGGCGCGGGGAACTGCGCGACCAGCCACGGCGGAGCCGCACCCGCCCGACGACACCGCGTGGCACTTCCGGTGGAGCGCACCTGCCACAACGGAGCCGCACCTGACATCACGGCGCAACTAGCAGAGCGCTCCGCCGAAGCGGGCCGGCGGGCCCCCGTCGGGGTCCTCGCCGAGGAGGACGCCGCCGAGGACGGCACCGGCGAGCCCGGCCGCGTACCCGGACTCGCCGACGTACGGCGTGCCATGGGTGCGCACGTCCCGTTCGGCGAACTCCCGTGCCCTGCGGGCGAGTTCGTCCGCGGCCCGGCTGTCGCCCTGTGCGAGCACCCGCACCGCCTCCGAGAGCAGCGTGCGGGCCTCGGCGCCCACCGCCGCCCTATGCGTGGTCACGAAGTCCTCGGCGATCGCGGTGGCGCTGCGGGCGGCGAGAAACCCGGCGAGCGGTACCGCGCCGGAGCGCCCCGCCCCGACCGGCTCGACGGCCCGCGCGATCCGCCGCAGCGCGTCCAGCGGGTCGTACGGCCCGCCGGTCAGCTTCCCCCGTACGGCGGCCAGTACGGCGTCGGCGTGCGCCAGCCGGGCACGGAACTCACCGAACGGAATCCGGTAGGCGGCCGCCTTGCCCTGGGGCGGCGGTGGCGTGTCCGGCCGGGCGGCGGGTGTCCCGTCGGCCGCACGCCGGCCCGTGGCCCCGGGCTCGACGGCCGGTGCCCGCGGGACCTGGCCCCGGGCCCGGGCCAGTTCCGCCTCAGCTCCGGTGAGCGCCGACGGCACCAGCGCCGCGGCCTCGGCCAACTGGTCGGCCAGCCGCTCGACGCCGGTTATGAAGATGTCCGCCTGGGCGATGGCGCCCTCGGCCGCCCGCAGATGGCGGGCCGCCCGCCCGGCGTCATCGCAATCGGCGGCCTGGCGGGCCCGGTCGAGTTCCGCGGTGGCGAACAGCAGCCGGTCCTTGGCCTGTTCGGCATGGCCACGGACCGGCTCGGCGGCCATCGGCCCATAGCGCTCGCCCAGGCCGGCCGCGGACGCCTCCGTACTCGCCGTACGCCCCGCCAGCGCCCGGAGCCGCCGCTCCGCGTGGTCCAGCGCACCGCCCACGTCACGCTCCAGCGCCCGCAGCCGGTCGAAGGCCGCCGCCTCCGTGGCCAGCCGCCGCCCGGCCTCCGCGCACCGTCCGACCACCCCCACGAGCGCCTGCCGCCGGGCGGCGTCGTCCCCCGGCAGCCCCTCCTCGTAGCGCCGTCGTATCGCGAACGCGGCCGACAACTCGGTCTCGGCCGCCCGCAGGGCCCGCGCGAACGGCTCGACGGCCGCGGGCCCGGACCGCGCCTTTGCCCAGGCCAGTTCCTCCCGGCTGGTGCGCACGGCGTCATCGGCCGCGACCAGGGCGGCGCGGGCCCGCCGGTCGGACTCGGCGGGCGCGGGCGAGGACGGGGCCCCGGGTGTCGTACGGGTCCTGGCCCGCCGGGTGCGCCGTACGTAGGCGTACCCCGCGAGCACCCCCGCCGTGCCCACCGCCACCAGCGGCAGGACGAGATCGGCCGGGGACGTCCCGGTCCGTCCCGGCGCGGCGGCGTCGGCCACGGGTCCCGCGCGCGCCGCGGGAACCGGATCTTGCGCGCCGATCGTCATCCCCGGCGACACCAGCCACGCGACCGAGACGACGCCGCCCAGCACGGTGTGCGCCACCCGCACACGTATGTGCGACGCGGCACGCCTGGGCCGCCCCCGGATCAAGGATGACGTCACATTACGGAGCGTATGGGCGTGCGCCCGGCTCCGCGACCGGGGCGGATACGCGCGGGTGACCACGGAACAGGGGGAAACACGATGACCGCAAACCCGACCCCGACACCCCCACCCCCCAACGCCGACCACAACTCCGCCACGCCCACCCCCCAAGCCGCGCCCTGCGCGCCCGCCGCTGAAGCGGTCGCCGGCCCCGTCACGGAGCAGAACTCCGACGCGCCCACCCCCCAAGCCGCGCCCGGCGCGCCCGCCGCCTCCGCCTCGCCTGCCGCCGAATCGGCCCCTGGCTCCGTCGCGGAGCAGGATTCCGACGCGTCCACCCTTCAAGCCGCGCCCGGCGTGCCCGCCACCTCCGCCCCGCCTGCCGCCGAATCGGCCCCTGGCCCCGTCGCGGAGCAGGACTCCGACGCGTCCCCTCAAGCCGCGCCCTGCGCGCCCGCCGCTGAAGCGGTCGCCGGTCCCGGTGTGGAGCAGGGCTCTGATGTGGGCAACCCTCAAGCCGCGGCCGGGGTCGTTGCCCGGCGGGGGGTTGGCGGGAGCAGGCTGCGGCGGTGGGGGCGGTGGGTGGTCGGTGGGGTGGTGCTCGTCGTGGTCCTGCCGCTGCTCGCCGCGGGGATCGCGCTGCGGGTGAACTACGCGGGGGAGCCGGCCGACGGTACGTACACCCGGAACCGGGACGCGATCTGGCTCGGGCACGCCTGGGTGGACGGCCGGAAGAAGGACGCCGACGTAGCGGCGCTCGCGCGGCGGCTGCACGGCACCGGCATCCGCGATCTGTACGTGCACTCCGGGCCGCTGGAGCACGACGGCACGCTGCCCGAGTCGGCGCATCCGAGGGCGCGTTGGCTGACCGACGCCGTGCACCGCGCGATCCCCGGCGTCCGCGTCCAGGCATGGCTGGGCGACGTGCTGGCCACCGAGAGCCCCGACGGGCTGCGCCTGGAGCGCGCCGCGACCCGGGCGGCGGTCGTCGACAGCACCCGGCAGGTCCTCGCCGCCGGGTTCGACGGCGCCCACTTCGACCTGGAGCCGCTGCACTCAGGCGACCGCGACTACCTCTCCCTGCTGGACGACCTGCGCGGCGTCACCCGCCGGCACGGCGCCCTGCTCTCCGTCGCCGCCCACCAGATCGACCCGCTGCCCGCCCTGCACTCCGTCTTCGGCGCGGTCACCGGCCACCCCAAGTGGTGGTCGCAGGCGTACTTCGGGCAGGTGGCGCGCCGTGTCGACCAGATCGCCGTGATGTCGTACGACACCATGCAGCCGCTGGAGAGCCTGTACGGCGGCTATGTGGCGCAGCAGACCGCCCTGGCCCTGGAGGTCACCCCGGACTCCACCGACCTGCTCATGGGTCTGCCGTTCTTCCGGGAGAACCGTTTCGGACACTGGGCGCACGCCGAGACCGTCCCGGCCGCCGTGCGCGGCGTGCGGCTCGGCCTGTCCCGCACGGACGCCGACCGGGCCCGCTTCGGCGTCGCCCTGTACGTGGACTTCGCCGCGACGGAGGCGGACTGGGCGGCCTACCGGTCGGGCTGGGTCCGCTGACCCCCGGCGCCCCGGCCGAGCGGGTCGCCGCGCCGCCTGATCTTGGAGCCCAGCCACACCAGCGGGTCGTACTTGCGGTCGACGGCCCGCTCCTTCATCGGGATCAGCGCATTGTCCGTGATCTTGATGCCTTCGGGGCACACCTCGGTACAACACTTGGTGATGTTGCAGTAGCCGAGGCCGTGCTCGTCCTGGGCCGTGGCCCGCCGGTCCAGGCCGGTCTCGGCGGCGGCGTCCAGCGGGTGCATGTCCAGTTCGGCGACCCGCATCAGGAAGCGCGGCCCCGCGAACGCCTTCTTGTTCTCCTCGTGGTCGCGCACCACATGGCAGGTGTCCTGGCACAGGAAGCACTCGATGCACTTGCGGAACTCCTGCGGACGGTCCACGTCCTCCTGCATCATCCGGTACTCGCCGGGACCGAGGCCCGCGGGCGGCACGAACGCCGGGACCTCCCTGGCCTTCTGGTAGTTGAAGCCGACGTCGGTCACCAGGTCGCGGATCACCGGGAAGGCCCGCAACGGGGTGACGGTGATCGTCTCGTCGCGGTCGAAGACCGACATGCGGGTCATGCACAGCAGCCGGGGCCGGCCGTTGACCTCGGCGGAGCACGAACCGCACTTGCCCGCCTTGCAGTTCCAGCGCACCGCGAGATCGGGCGCCTGGGTGGCCTGGAGGCGGTGGACGATGTCCAGGACCACTTCGCCGTCGTTGACCTCGACCCGGAAGTCCTCCAGGCCGCCGCCCTCGGCGTCGCCCCGCCACACCTTGAAACGGGCCTCGTAGCTGCTCACTCGTACAGCTCCTCTTCGGCGAGGTACTTGACCAGCTCCTCCTTCTCGAAGAGGGCGAGCAGGTCGGGGCGGATGGGCTCGGTGGTCTCGCGGGTGAGGGCGATCCGGCCGCGCGCCGGGTCCGTGTCCGCGAGCCCGTCGGCGGGGCGGGCGAGCGCGCACAGCAGGTTGACGTTGCGCCAAGCCCGGTCCATGCCCGGACGGTCCTCGCGGGTGTGCCCGCCGCGTGACTCCGTGCGTTCCAGGGCCGCGCGGGCCACGCACTCGCTGACCAGCAGCATGTTCCGCAGGTCGAGGGCGAGGTGCCAGCCGGGGTTGAACTGGCGGTGCCCCTCGACGCCGGCCCGCCGCGCCCGGGTCCGCAGCTCGGCCAGCTTCTTCAGGGCCTGCTCCATCTCCGGCTCGCGGCGGATGATGCCGACCAGGTCGTTCATCGTCTGCTGCAGTTCCTGGTGCAGGGTGTACGGATTCTCGGGCGCACCCCCCACCGCAGCGCCACCGTCGGCTGCCGCTTCGCCGCCCGCGGAGAACGGCCGCAGGGCCTCGGCCGCCGCCGCGTCGACCTGCTCGTCGGACACCCGCGGCCGGTCGTCCGCCGACGCCGCCGCGTGCTCGGCCGCGTGCAGGCCGGCCCGGCGCCCGAAGACCAGCAGGTCGGAGAGCGAGTTGCCGCCGAGCCGGTTGGAGCCGTGCATGCCGCCGGCCACCTCGCCGGCCGCGTACAGGCCGGGCACGCCGCGCGCCGCCGCCGTGTCGGAGTCGACGGCGATGCCGCCCATCACGTAGTGGCAGGTCGGTCCGACCTCCATGGCCTCCGCGGTGATGTCGACGTCGGCCAGCTCCTTGAACTGGTGGTACATGGAGGGCAGCCGGCGCCGGATCACCTCGGCGGGCATACGGGTCGACACGTCCAGGAACACCCCGCCGTGCGGGGAGCCACGGCCCGCCTTGACCTCGGCGTTGATGGCGCGGGCGACCTCGTCGCGGGGGAGCAGTTCGGGGGGACGCCGGTTGTGGTCCGGGTCGTCGTACCAGCGGTCGCCCTCTTCCTCGGACTCGGCGTACTTCTCCTTGAACACGTCGGGGATGTAGTCGAACATGAACCGCTTGCCGTCGGAGTTGCGCAGCACACCGCCGTCGCCGCGCACCGACTCGGTGACGAGGATGCCCTTCACGGACGGCGGCCAGACCATGCCCGTCGGATGGAACTGCACGAACTCCATGTTCAGCAGCGGTGCCCCGGCGAGCAGCGCGAGCGCGTGCCCGTCGCCGGTGTACTCCCACGAGTTCGACGTGACCTTGAAGGACTTGCCGATGCCGCCGGTGGCGATCACCACCGCGGGCGCCTTCAGGACGAAGAAGCGGCCGGTCTCGCGGTCGTAGGCGAAGACGCCGCAGACGTGGCTGCCGTCCTTGAGGATCCTGGTGACCGTGCACTCCTGGAAGACCTTCAGCCGGGACTCGTAGTCGCCGGTCGCCCGGTGGTCCTCCTGCTGGAGGGCGACGATCTTCTGCTGGAGGGTGCGGATCAGCTCAAGGCCGGTGCGGTCGCCGACGTGGGCGAGGCGCGGGTACTCGTGGCCGCCGAAGTTGCGCTGCGAGATCTTGCCGTCCTTCGTCCGGTCGAACAGCGCGCCCCAGGTCTCCAGCTCCCACACCCGGTCAGGGGCCTCCTGCGCGTGCAGTTCGGCCATCCGCCACTGGTTGAGGAACTTGCCGCCGCGCATGGTGTCGCGGAAGTGCACCTGCCAGTTGTCGTGCTCGTTGACGTTGGCCATGGCCGCCGCGATGCCGCCCTCGGCCATCACCGTGTGCGCCTTGCCGAACAGCGACTTGCAGATCACCGCCGTACGGGCGCCGCGCTCGCGTGCCTCGATCGCGGCGCGCAGCCCGGCACCGCCGGCGCCGACCACGACGACGTCCCACTCCTGTCGGTCGACCACGGACATCAGTAGGCCCTACCCCAATCTAGAAGAAGCGCGGATCGTCGAAGACGCCGGAGGCGAGCAGGTACACATAGAAGTCGGCGAGCGCCACGCTCACCAGCGACGCCCAGGCCAGCTGCATGTGCCGGGCGTTGAGCCGGCCGACGAACTGCCACGCCCGGTAGCGCACGGGGTGCTTGGAGAAGTGTTTGAGCTTGCCACCGACGATGTGCCGGCAGGAGTGGCAGGACAGGGTGTACGCCCAGATCAGCACGATGTTGGCGAGGAACACCAGGGTGCCGAGACCCATGTGGCCCCACCGGTAGTGCGGGTCGCGGAAGGACAGCACGGTGTCGTAGGTGAGGACCCCGGCGACCAGCAGCGCGGCGTAGAAGAAGTACCGGTGGAGGTTCTGCAGGAGCAGCGGGAAGCGGGTCTCGCCGGTGTACTTCTTGTGCGGTTCGGCGACCGCGCAGGCCGGCGGGGACGCCCAGAAGCTGCGGTAGTAGGCCTTGCGGTAGTAGTAGCAGGTCAGGCGGAAGCCGAGCGGGAAGATCAGGATGATGATCGCGGGGGAGATCGCCCACCAGCTGCCGAAGAGGCCGGCGTTCGGTCCGGCGTGCATCGTCGCGCAGTTCTCCGCCAGGCAGGGCGAGTAGAAGGGCGAGACGTACGGCGCCGAGTAGTAGTCGGCGTTGGCGAAGGCCCGCCAGGTGGAGTACACGACGAAGGCGAACAGGCCGGCCGCGGTGACGGCGGGGGCCAGCCACCAGCGGTCGGTCCGCAGGTGGGGTGCGGCGATCGCGGCGCGCGTACGGGTGCGTACGCCGCCGCCGGTGCTCTGGGGTTCCGTACCAGTGGCCAATGGATGACTCCGGTCGGGTTCGGGTGGCGGGGCCTGCGGTGCCGTCCCGGGGCGGGCCGGCGGTCGCGCCCCGGGGGTGGCGGTCGCGGGCGCTAGGGGGCGTGGCGGTCGCGGGCGCCGAGACCCTCGTCGTCCGAGTCCGTCCACAGGCTGATGTCGTACGGCGCGTCGGAGATGGTGACGAGATCGGGGCGGCGCGGCGGGGTGCGCCCGGGGGCCGCCTCCCGCAGCAGCGCCACGCTCTCGCGCAGATGATCGGCGTCGGCGCGGACGCGGCGCATCTCCAGTCCGCCGCCGCTGCCGAGCTGCTGCTCCAGGCGGCCGACGGAACGCAGCAGATCGTCGAGGTGGCGCTGGACTGACGTCAGGTCGTCGTGCACGGACATGACGTGACCTCACTTCCGCGGACCTCACGGTCCAAGGCGGCAACGTTCATGCGCCTGCGAGTGTTGCGCGTCACACGTGCCGATGTGAAGGCATGTGCAGCGATTGGCGGATCGTGCCCCGCCGCCGCACGCCCGCACGCGCTCTGTGTGCGCCGGGGCGCGAGTTGCGCCGCACGGGTGGGCTTGCCAGCGCCCGCCGCCGTGTCGCCCCCGGCCGGCGAACCCTTTCCTTTTCAGTGGGTCCGTAGATCTGATCAGCACCAAAATACCGCCAAACGTGATCAGAACCCACCTTTGTCACCGGGCTCCCCGGAGGTAGCACGATGTCCCACGTCGGCGTCGGACCGCGCGCGATCATGCGCTCGGCCGCCTTCCTCACCGCGGGCGCGCTCGCGGTGTCCGTCCTGGCCGGCTGCAGCTCCGAAGACGAGGCGAGCCGCCCGCTGGCCGGGCAGGACATCGCCGCCGTCTCCCGCGACGAGGTCACCGACGGCGGCACCCTGCGCTGGGCCGTGGACGCGCTGCCCGAGACCCTGAACGCCTTCCAGGCCGACGCGGACACGGGCACCAACCGGGTCGCCCAGGCCGTGCTGCCCTCGATGTTCCGGCTCGACGAGAACGGGCGCCCGGTCCGCAACCCGGACTACCTGGAGTCCGCCAAGGTCATCGAGACCGAGCCCCGCCAGGTCGTCCTCTACAAGCTCAACCAGCAGGCCGTGTGGAGCGACGGCCGGGAGATCGGCGCCGCCGACTTCGCCGCCCAGTGGCGCGCCCTGTCCGGCAAGGACACCGCCTACTGGACCGCCCGCAACGCCGGCTACGACCGCATCGAGAAGATCGAGCGCGGCGCCAACGACCTGGAGGTCCGGGTCACCTTCAGCCGCCCGTACGCCGACTGGAGGTCGCTGTTCTCGCCGCTGTACCCGAAGGACGTCATGGGCACCCCCGACGCCTTCAACGACGGCGCGCGCCGCAAGCTCCAGGTCACCGCCGGGCCGTTCCGGCTCGACAAGATCGACACCAAGGCCCAGGACATCGTCCTGAACCGCAACCCGCGCTGGTGGGGGCGCCCCGCGAAGCTGTCCGAGCTGGTGCTGCACGCCGTGCCCCGCGATCAGCGGGCCACCGCGCTGGCCAACGGCACCGTGGACCTCACCGACATCGACCCCGCGGACGTCGAGCGGATCGCTCTCGCCGCGCGGGGCAGCGGCGGCGCCCCCCTCGTGGGCGCCGGGCGCACCTCCGCGAAGAAGCTGCGCTCCTGGGCCCTGGCGCACGGCCTCCCGTCCCACGAGCTGCCCGAGGACACCACGCGGCTGCGCCAGAAGATCACCACGTATCTGCGGGAGCAGGACGCACTGCGCGACGTCGAGATCCGCAAGTCCCTGGAGCCCGCCTACACCCAGCTCGCCCTCAACGGCTCCGAGGGCCCGCTCGCCGACGAGCGGGTGCGCCGCGCCGTCGCCCGCGCCCTCGACCGCAAGGCGCTCGCCAGGGTGGTCCTCCGCCCCCTCGGCCTGCCCGCGGTCCCGGTCGGCAGCCATCTCGCCCTGTCCGGCCAGTCCGCCTACGCCGACGGCAGCGGCTCCCTGGGCAGCCAGGACACCGCGGAGGCGCAGGCCCTGCTCGCCGACGCCGGCTGGGTGCCCGGCGGCCCGGTCACGGAGAAGAAGACGGACAAGGCGGCCGGCGCCCAGGCGGACAAGGAGTCGGAGGGCGGCAAGGAGGGCACCTACGTCGTCGGCGAGGACGACAAGCCGCCGCACCGGGCCGCCAAGGACGATCCGAAGGACTCCGCGGACGGCTCGGGTGAGCACAGCGTGGCCGAGCAGGGCGACGAGGCCGGCAGGCGCCTCACGCAGGACGGCCGGCAGCACACCGACAAGCACCCGCCGCAGGGCGGGGCGCCCGGCGCGTACGCCCCGCAGGGCACCGCCGCGCCGGCCCCCGCGGCCGGGCCGCTCGCCAAGGACGGCAAGGCGCTCACGCTCCGCTTCGTGGTCCCCTCGGGCCCCGGCTCGGAGTCCCTGCGGGCCGTCGCCGACCGGATCACGCAGATGCTGGACAAGGTCGGCATCGTCACGGAGATCAGCAAGGTCCCCGACGAGAGCTACTTCAAGGACCACATCGCCTCCGGCCAGTACGACCTCGCCCTGTACTCCTGGCCGTCCTCCGCCTTCCCCGCCACCGACGCCCGCCCGATCTACGCCAAGCCGGTGCCGGCCGCCGACGGCTCGGTGAACGTCGAGCAGAACTACACCCGGATCGGCACCGACCAGGTCGACCAGCTCTTCGACCAGGCCGTCGCCGCGCTCGACGAGGACGAGGCGCGCTCGCTGATCCGACAGGCCGACTCCCGCATCTGGGCCGCGGCCGGCTCCATCCCGCTCTACCAGCGCCCGCAGCTCACCGCCGCGCGCAAGAACCTGGTCAACGCGGGCTCCTTCGGGTTCCAGACGCCCCTGTACGAGGACATGGGATTCCTGAAGAAGGGGGCGCCGGGCCCGTCCGCGGGCTGAGACGCCGAGGGCTGAGGAGGTCACCTCCCGCGGCGCCCCGTAACATGGGGTGAGGCCGTGGCGTGTCAAGCCCGGCAGGGCCCGCGTCACACGGACCGACGCGAGGGCCTTCCTCACACCCCGGGAGTACGCCGCACTATGGCTGTGACCGCTACGCGTCACGACATCCGCAACGTCGCCATCGTCGCCCACGTCGACCACGGCAAGACCACCATCGTCGACGGCATGCTGAAGCAGGCCGGCGCCTTCGCCGCCCACCAGCTCGACCAGGTCGACGACCGCGTCATGGACTCGAACGACCTGGAGCGTGAGAAGGGCATCACGATCCTCGCCAAGAACACGGCGGTGAAGTACCACCCCAAGCACGGCGGGGACCCGATCACCATCAACATCATCGACACCCCCGGCCACGCCGACTTCGGCGGCGAGGTCGAGCGCGGTCTGTCGATGGTCGACGGTGTCGTGCTGCTCGTGGACGCCTCCGAGGGCCCGCTGCCGCAGACCCGTTTCGTGCTGCGCAAGGCGCTCCAGGCCCGGCTGCCCGTCATCCTGTGCATCAACAAGACGGACCGGCCCGACGCCCGTATCGACGAGGTCGTCAACGAGACCTACGACCTGTTCCTCGACCTGGACGCCGACGAGGAGCAGATCGAGTTCCCGATCGTCTACGCCTGCGGCCGCGACGGCATCGCCTCGCTGACCAAGCCGGACAACGGCACCGTCCCGGCCGACTCCACCAGCCTGGAGCCGTTCTTCTCCACCATCCTGGAGCACATCCCGGCGCCCACCTACGACGCCGAGGCCCCGCTCCAGGCCCATGTCACCAACCTGGACGCCGACAACTTCCTCGGCCGTATCGCGCTGCTCCGGGTCGAGCAGGGCGAGCTGCGCAAGGGCCAGACGGTCGCGTGGATCAAGCGCGACGGGTCCGTGCAGAACGTGCGGATCTCCGAGCTGATGATGACCGAGGCGCTCACCCGCAAGCCCGCCGAGAAGGCCGGGCCGGGTGACATCTGCGCCGTCGCGGGCATCCCCGACATCATGATCGGCGAGACCCTGGCGGACCCGGAGAACCCGGTCGCGCTGCCGCTGATCACGGTCGACGAGCCCGCGATCTCCATGACCATCGGCACCAACACCTCCCCGCTGGTCGGCCGCGGCGGCACCGGCAAGGGCGCCGAAAACAAGGCGGCCGTCAAGGACCGCAAGGTCACCGCACGGCAGGTCAAGGACCGCCTGGACCGCGAGCTGATCGGCAATGTCTCGCTGCGCGTCCTGGACACCGAGCGTCCGGACGCCTGGGAGGTGCAGGGCCGTGGTGAGCTGGCGCTCGCCATCCTGGTCGAGACCATGCGCCGGGAGGGCTACGAGCTGACGGTCGGCAAGCCCCAGGTGGTCACCAAGGACGTCGACGGCAAGGTCCACGAGCCGGTCGAGCGCATGACGATCGACGTGCCCGAGGAGCACATGGGCGCGGTCACCCAGCTGATGGGCGTCCGCAAGGGCCGGATGGACAACATGTCCAACCACGGCTCGGGCTGGGTGCGCATGGAGTTCGTGGTGCCCTCGCGCGGCCTGATCGGCTTCCGCACCGAGTTCCTGACCAGCACCCGCGGCACGGGCATCGCCCACTCCATCCACGAGGGGCACGAGCCCTGGTTCGGCCCGCTGCAGACCCGTAACAACGGCTCCCTGGTCGCCGACCGGTCCGGTGCCGTCACCGCGTTCGCGATGACCAACCTCCAGGAGCGCGGCGTGCTCTTCGTGGAGCCGGGCACCGAGGTGTACGAAGGGATGATTGTCGGGGAGAACTCACGCTCCGACGACATGGACGTGAACATCACCAAGGAGAAGAAGCTCACCAACATGCGGTCGTCGACGGCCGACGTGGCCGAGTCGATCGTGCCGCCGCGCAAGCTGTCGCTCGAACAGTCGCTGGAGTTCTGCCGCGACGACGAGTGCGTCGAGGTGACCCCGGAGGCGGTCCGCATCCGCAAGGTGAACCTGGACGCCCGCGAGCGGGCCCGCGCCGCGAGCCGCGCCAAGCACGGCTGAGGCGGACCCGGTCCCCGGACCACGACGGGCCGGGCCTCCCTGGGGAGGCCCGGCCCGCTCGTCATGTCCCTCTAGGGAAAACCCTCGGTTCCGCCCGGGGGACGGCGCGGCGCCACCGTCTCCCATTAGTCTGTGCCCGCGGTCTGCGGCGGCTGTGCCTCCGTGCGCGCGGGACGGGCCCGGAACCCCGGCGCGACGCCCGGCATCCGGATGCGCACGAGCGTGCGGGTACGCCGAATGGGCCCCGCATGAATCGGAGTCTAACCGCAACCGGATTTCCGATCCTGGGCGTCCGGAATACGGACGCCCAGGGCCGATAGATGTGTAACAAGTCCGTTTCGCAGGGATCTTTCGGCAAACGCTTTGTCCGGATTTTGGAAGATGTTCGCGCCAGGTGTGATCGAACCGAGACCTTAGGAATGTGGTTTCGGTCTTCGCTCATGGCAGATAGTTAGGCGCGTAGAGCTCGGATCAACGGGTCATGCGCTTTCAGGTGGCGCCGACTCACGAGCAGGGGGGCACTCGACTCTCTCCGGCACCGGTGACGGTGCCGTGTCGCGTGCCTCTCCATGCGGTGAACCATTGGACTCATGAGGAGGAACCCATGCGCGGTGCCAAGAGCGCCAAGTGGGTCGCGATAGCCGCGGTTGTGGCGCTGGGCGCGACCGCCTGCGGTGGTGGAGACGGGGACAAGGGCAGCGAGGGCAAGGGCGCGGTCGACCCGAACGGCAAGTTCTCGGTCGAGGTCGGCGAGCCGCAGAACCCGCTGCAGCCCGCCAACACCATGGAGTCCAACGGCAGCATCGTCATCAAGTCGCTCTTCGCCGGACTTGTCGACTACGACCAGAGCGGTAAGATCGTCTACGTCAACGCGCAGTCGGTCGACTCCAAGGACAACAAGACCTTCACGGTCAAGCTGAAGCAGGGCTGGAAGTTCCACGACGGCACCCCGGTGACCGCCGAGTCCTACGTCAAGGCGTGGAACTGGGCCGCCAACCCGGACAACAAGCAGACCAACAGCTTCTGGTTCTCCGACATCAAGGGCTACGACGAGGTCGCGCCGGCCAAGGGCAAGGCGACGGCCACCGAGATGTCCGGCCTGAAGGTCGTCGACGACAACACCTTCACCATCACGCTGAGCAAGCCGATCCCGTACTACGTGTACAAGCTCGGCTACGAGGTCTTCGACCCGCTGCCGGAGTCCTTCTACAAGGACCCGAAGGCGGCCGGCGAGCACCCGATCGGCAACGGCCCCTACAAGTTCGTCAGCTGGGACCACAAGAAGCAGATCGAGGTCACCCGCAACGACGACTACCAGGGTCCGAACAAGGCCAAGAACGGTGGTGTGGTCTTCAAGAACTACACCAACCTGGAGACGGCCTACGAGGACCTGAAGTCCGGCAACGTCGACGTCCTGCGTCAGATCGCGCCCAAGGACCTCCCGGTCTACAAGTCGGACCTCGGCGACCGCGCCGTGGACCAGGCCTACTCCGCGATCCAGACCATCGCCGTCGCCTTCTACACCAAGCAGTGGAAGGACATCGACCCGAAGGTCCTGCAGGGCCTGTCGATGGCGATCGACCGCGACACCATCACCAAGACCGTGCTCCAGGGCACCCGTGAGCCGGCCACCGGCTGGGTCGCCAAGGGCGTCCTCGGCTACCAGCCGAACGCCGCCGGTGACATCACCAAGTACGACCCGGCCAAGGCCAAGCAGCTGATCCAGGACGGCGGCGGCGTTCCGGGCAACGCCATCTCCATCCAGTACAACGCGGACGGCGGCCACAAGGAGTGGGTGGAGGCGGTCTGCAACTCCATCACCAAGGCCACCGGTGTGAAGTGCACGGGCGACTCGAAGGCCGACTTCCAGGCCGACCTGAACGCGCGTGACGCCAAGGAGGTCAAGTCCCTCTACCGCTCCGGCTGGGTGCTGGACTACCCCTTCAACGCCAACTTCATCCGCGACCTGTTCGGCACCAAGTCGGACGGCAACCAGGGCGGCTTCTCCAACAAGACGATCGACCAGGAGATCGCGGCCGCCGACGCCGCCAGCTCGCTGGAGGAGTCGGAGAAGAAGTACCAGGAGATCGAGAAGCAGCTCCCGAACTACATGCCGAGCATTCCGCTCTGGTACTACAAGGTCAACGCGGGCTACTCGGAGAACGTCAGCGGCGTGAAGTACGCCCAGGACGGCGACCCGATCCTGACCGGCGTTCAGGTCAACAAGAAGTAACCACAAGCCCGTAGTCCCGGGGCGCGGCGCCCGCGCCCCGGGGTGACGGCAGTGGCTGGGGGGCCCTTTCCGCGCGCATCGTCCAACGGTGCGCGGGGAAAGGGCCCGTCGGCTGCCGCTGTGATTGACATGGAGGCACGATGGGGCGCTACGTCGCACGACGACTGCTCCAGATGATCCCGGTGTTCATCGGGACAACCCTGCTGATCTTCCTCATGGTCTATGCCCTGCCCGGTGACCCCGTGCGCGGGCTCTTCGGCGACAAGGCGGGCAGTCCGCAGGTCATCGCGTCGCTGAGACATGAGTACGGCCTGGACCAGCCGATCCTGGTGCAGTACTTCGACTACATGAAGGGCATGATTCTGCACGCCGACTTCGGCACGCAGATCGCGAGTGGCCGCCCCGTCACCGACGTGCTCGGCGACGCCTTCCCGGTGACGCTCCGCCTCGCCTCGCTGGCCTTCGCCATCGAGGTCGTCCTGGGCATCACCCTCGGTGTCGTGGCGGGCCTGCGGGCCGGCCGGGCGACGGACAACGTCGTCCTCGTCATCACGCTGCTCTTCATCTCGGTGCCCGTCTTCGTCCTCGGCTTCATCCTGAAGATGGTCTTCGCCGACCAGTTGCACTGGCTCGAACCCAACGTCAACGACTCGACGAACTACGGCCAGCTCCTGATGCCCGCGATCGTCCTGGCCACCGCGTCACTCGCCTATGTGACCCGGCTCACCCGGACCTCGATCGCCGAGAACGTGCGCGCCGACTACATCCGCACCGCCATCGCCAAGGGCCTGCCCAGGCGCCGCGTGGTGGGTGTCCACCTGATGCGGAACTCGCTGATCCCCGTCGTCACCTACCTGGGCACCGACCTGGGTGCCCTGATGGGCGGCGCGGTCGTCACCGAGGGTCTGTTCAACATCAAGGGTGTCGGAGGCACCATCTACGAGTCCATCGTGCGCCGCGAGGGGACCACCGTCGTGGGTCTGGTGACGATCCTGGTCCTCGTCTACCTCGTCGCCAATCTGCTCGTGGACCTGCTGTACGCGGTCCTGGACCCGAGGATTCGCTATGCCTGACGTGACCAAGACGGTTCCCGAGGCCGCCGCCGAGGAGGCGGCGGTCGCGGCGGCGGGCGGACCGCTGCCGGAGACCAAACCGGAGAAGTCCCGCAGCCTGTGGGGCGACGCCTGGGCCGATCTGCGCCGCAGCTGGATCTTCATCGTCTCCAGCGTGCTGATCCTGATCCTGCTGCTCATCACCTTCTTCCCGGGCTGGTTCACCAGCGCGGACCCGGTCCTCGGCGACCTGTCCAAGCACTACCTGCAAAAGCCCCGCCTCGGGGACGTCGGCGCGGCCGACTGGCTGGGCTACGACCAGCAGGGCCGCAGCGTCTTCGCGCGAGTGATCTACGGCACCCGCGCCTCGGTGGCCGTCGGCTTCGGCACCACCATCGTCGTCACCCTGATCGGCGGCCTGGTCGGCATGATCGCGGGCTACTTCGGCGGGACCATGGACGCGATCCTGTCCCGGCTGACGGACGTGTTCTTCGGCATCCCCTTCCTGCTGGGCACGATGGTCGTGCTGAACTCCTTCACCGACCGCACCGCCTGGGTCGTCATCGGCGCGCTCGGCTTCTTCGGCTGGACCCAGATCGCCCGTGTGATGCGCGGCGCGGTCATCACCACCAAGCAGGCCGACTACGTCCAGGCGGCCAAGGCGCTGGGCGCGAGCACGCCCCGGATCATGTTCCGGCACATCCTGCCGAACACCCTGGCCCCGGTGATCGTGGTCGCGACCATCTCGCTCGGCGTCTACATCGGCGCCGAGGCCACGCTGTCCTTCCTGGGCCTGGGTCTCAACGGCGTATCGTGGGGCAACGACATCTCCGACGGCGGTGCCCAGATCCGCGTCGCCCAGTGGATCATGCTCTACCCGTCGATCATGCTCAGCATCACGGTGCTGGCGTTCATCATGCTCGGTGAGGCCGTACGCAACGCCCTCGACCCGAAGATGCGCTGAGGGAGGCGTACGTGACCACCATCGAAGAAGTCGTTCCCGCGCCGTCGTCCCGCGGCGACGGCGGGGACGGCGCACCGCTGCTCGAAGTGCGTGACCTGCACGTCGAGTTCCACACCCGTGAGGGCGTCGTCCGGGCCGTCAACGGCGTCAACTACAGCGTCGACGCCGGTGAGACGCTGGCCGTGCTCGGCGAGTCCGGCTCCGGCAAGTCCGTCACCGCGCAGGCCATCATGGGCATCCTCGACATGCCGCCGGCGAAGATCCCGCAGGGCGAGATCCTCTTCCGCGGCCAGGACATGCTGAAGATGACCGCCGAGGAGCGCCGCACCCTGCGCGGCAGCCGGATCGCGATGATCTTCCAGGACGCGCTCAGCTCGCTCAACCCGGTGCTGAGCGTCGGCTACCAGCTCGGCGAGATGTTCCGGGTCCACCAGGGCCTGTCCAAGAAGGACGCCAAGGCCAAGGCCATCGAGCTGATGGACCGGGTCAAGATCCCGGCCGCGGCGGCCCGCGTCGGTGACTACCCGCACCAGTTCTCGGGCGGTATGCGCCAGCGCATCATGATCGCCATGGCGCTGGCGCTCGAACCGGACCTGATCATCGCCGACGAGCCGACCACGGCCCTCGACGTGACGGTCCAGGCCCAGGTGATGGACCTGCTCGCGGAACTCCAGCGCGAGTACAACATGGGCCTGATCCTCATCACCCACGACCTGGGCGTGGTCGCCGACGTCGCCGACAAGATCGCGGTGATGTACGCGGGCCGGATCGTGGAGCGGGCCCCGGTCCACGAGCTGTACAAGCGTCCCGCGCACCCCTACACCCGGGGCCTGCTGGACTCGATCCCGCGCCTGGACCAGAAGGGCCGGGAGCTGTACGCGATCAAGGGACTGCCGCCCAACCTGCTGCGCGTCCCGACCGGTTGCGCCTTCAACCCGCGCTGCCCCAAGGCCCAGGACGTGTGCCGCACCGAGGTGCCGGAGCTGCTGCCGGTCGCCGAGCAGGACGGCACCGAACTGGTGGGCCGGGCCTCGGCATGCCACTTCTGGAAGGAGACGATCCATGGCTGAGCTCAGCAAGAACGACGAGCCGCAGGACGCCACGCCGAACGTCTCCGAGGTGGACGTCGTCGAGGCCCGCAGCGAGGACGAGGCGGTCACCGCCATCGAGGCGCCCGTCGAACGCGGCGAACCGATCCTCCAGGTACGCGACCTGGTGAAGCACTTCCCGCTCACCCAGGGCATCCTGTTCAAGCGTCAGATCGGTGCGGTCAAGGCCGTCGACGGCGTCTCGTTCGACCTGCACCAGGGCGAGACCCTGGGCATCGTCGGCGAGTCCGGCTGCGGCAAGTCGACCGTCGCCAAGCTCCTGATGCACCTGGAGCGGGCGACCGCCGGCGAGATCTTCTACAAGGGCCAGGACATCACCAAGCTGTCCGGACGTGCCCTGAAGGCCGTGCGCCGCAACATCCAGATGGTCTTCCAGGACCCGTACACCTCGCTCAACCCGCGGATGACGGTCGGCGACATCATCGGCGAGCCCTTCGACATCCACCCCGAGGCCGCCCCCAAGGGCGACCGGCGCCGCAAGGTGCAGGAACTCCTGGACGTCGTCGGCCTCAACCCCGAGTACATCAACCGGTACCCGCACCAGTTCTCCGGCGGTCAGCGCCAGCGCATCGGCATCGCCCGCGGCCTCGCGCTCAACCCGGAGATCATCATCTGCGACGAGCCGGTGTCGGCCCTGGACGTGTCCGTCCAGGCACAGGTCATCAACCTGATGGAGCGCCTGCAGGACGAGTTCAACCTGTCCTACATCTTCATCGCGCACGACCTGTCGATCGTCCGGCACATCTCCGACCGGGTCGGGGTGATGTACCTCGGCAGGATCGCCGAGATCGGCACCGACGAGCAGATCTACGACCACCCGACGCACCCCTACACCCAGGCGCTGCTGTCGGCGGTCCCGGTGCCGGACCCGGATGCCCGGGAGAACCGCGAGCGGATCATCCTCACCGGTGACGTGCCGTCCCCGGCCAACCCGCCGTCGGGCTGCCGCTTCCGCACCCGCTGCTGGAAGGCTCAGGACAAGTGCTCCCAGGAGGTCCCGCTGCTGGCGGTCCCCGAGCGCTTCAAGACCACGGACGCCCCGGCGGCCCACGAGTCGGCCTGCCACTTCGCCGAGGAGAAGGACATAGTCCACGCGGCCTGACCCCCGTCACCCCGGTTCCCGGCACCTACCCAGGCGCCGGGAACCGGCGTTTTCGGGGAAGTTCGCTTCACCGTGCCCACGCCGTACTCGCCGTCCTCGAAGTGGACCTGCCCGCGGCCCTTGTCATCGCGCGCGAGGGAACCTGGGCTCCGGCGCAGGTCGAGTACGCGGACCGGCCGACGCCCGGACGACCTGACGGGGCGGTCGTCGCCACGATGGCCGCCGCCGTCAGGCACCGACCCGTTGCGCGGCCCAGTGGCAGGCGGCCTGCGACTCCCGGCCGGCGTTCAGGACGCCGGGGTCCTCGGTGCGGCAGCGGTCGGCGATGCCCGCTTGTTCGGCCTCGCCGTTCGCGAGCACCGGGCAGCGGGCCCGGAAGCGGCAGCCGGACGGGATGCGGGAGGGGTCCGGGGGCTCACCGGCCAGCACGACCGGTTCGCCCGGCGCCTCCGGCAGCACCGACAACAGGGCCTGCGTGTACGGGTGTCGGGGCGCGGTCAGCACCTCTTCGACCGGGCCCGTCTCCACGATCCGGCCCAGGTACATCACCGCGACCCGGTCGGCGATGTTCCAGGCCAGGCCCAGGTCATGGGTCACGACCAGGGCGGCGAGCCCCAGTTCGGTGCGCAGCCGCAGCAGCAGGGCCAGGATCTCACCGCGCACGGAGGCGTCCAGCGAGGCCACCGGCTCGTCGGCGACGAGGAGTTCGGGTTCCAGGACGAGCGCGCCCGCGATCACCACGCGCTGCCGCTGGCCCCCGGACAACTCGTGCGGGTAGCGCAGGAAGAACCGCTCCGGTGGCCGCAGCCCCGCCCGGGAGAGGGCGCCTGCGACCGCCGCCCGTTCGTCCCCCGCGTGCCCGTGGATGCGCAGCCCCTCGGCCACCGCGTCGTACACCGTGTGCCGTGGGTTGAGCGATCCGCTGGGGTCCTGGAGCACCAGCTGGACCCGGCGCCGGTAGGCCCGCAGGGCCCGCGAGGAGTACGTCAGCGGCTTCCCGTCGAAGCGCACGCTTCCGGAGGCGGGCCGTTCCAGTCCGAGCAGGGTGCGGGCCAGCGTCGTCTTGCCGCAGCCCGACTCGCCGACCAGGGCCACGATCTCACCGGGCCTGATGTCCAGTTCGACGCCGTCGACGGCCCGTGCCGCGGGGGCACCGTGTCGTCCGGGGAAGGTCACATGCAGCCCCTGGGCCCTGAGCAGGGGAGACGCTGGTGTCGTCATGCGGTGCTCCTGGTGTCCTCTGCCGCCGTGGCCGGCCCCGGGACGGCCGCCGGGACGTGTACGCACGCGGCCCGCCGTTCCCCGGTCACCTCGCGCAGCACCTGGTCCTCGGTGGCGCAGACGTCCAGGGCGAGAGGGCAGCGCGGATGGAACGCGCACCCGGAGGGCAGCGCGAACGGGTTGGGCGGGTCGCCGGGCAGCCCCTGGGGGGCGAACCGGGAGGCGGGGTCGCCGATGTGCGGGAACGCCGCCGACAGCGCCTTGCCGTACGGGTGCCGGGCGTCCTCGTGGACCGCCCGCGCCGGGCCCTCCTCGACCACCCGGCCCGCGTACATCACCGCCAGCCGGTCGCAGGTGTCGGCGAGCACCGCCAGATCGTGGCTGATCATGATCAGCCCCAGGTCCTGTTCGCTGACGAGCTGTTCGATCAGCCGGAGGATCTGCGCCTGGATCATCACGTCCAGGGCGGTGGTCGGCTCGTCGGCGACCACCAGCCGCGGGTCGCAGGCGAGCGCCATGGCGATCATGACGCGCTGCCGCTGGCCGCCGGAGAGTTCGTGCGGGTACGCCGTCGCCCGCGCCGTGGGCAGGCCGACCTGTTCCAGGAGTTCACCGGTCCGCTTCCGCGCCGCCGCCGGGGTCGCCCTGCCGTGCAGCAGGATCGGCTCGGCGATCTGGTCGCCGATCCGGTGCACGGGATTGAGCGAGTGCATGGCGCCCTGGAAGACGATCGACGCGCCCGCCCAGCGCACCGCCCGCACCCGCCCCCAGCGCATCGCGAGGATGTCCTCGCCGTCGAGCAGGATCTCCCCGCTCACCCGGGCGTCGGCGGGCAGCAGCCGCAGCAGGGCGAGCGCCAGCGTGGACTTGCCGCAGCCCGACTCGCCGGCGATCCCGAGTTTCCGTCCTGCCGCGAGGGAGAGGTCCACACCGCGTACGGCGGCGGCCCCGCCGGCGTACGTCACCGTCAGGTTCCGCACTTCGAGGAGCGTCAACGGGTCACCCCCAGCCTGGGATTGAGCACGGACTCCACCGCGCGGCCGCACAGCGTGAACGCCAGCGCGACCAGGGCGATCGCGATGCCGGGCGGCACCAGGTACCACCAGTCGCCGGCGGAGACCGCGCCCGCCTCGCGCGCGTCCTGGAGCAGTCCGCCCCACGAGACGACCGTCGGATCGCCGAGACCGAGGAACGCCAGGGTCGCCTCGGCGAGGATGGAGGAGGAGACCATCAGCGTGGTCTGCGCCAGCACGAGCGGCATCACGTTGGGCAGCACGTGCCGGGTCATGACGTGCCAGTGGCCGCCGCCGAGCGCCCTGGCCCGTTCGATGTACGGACGGGACTCCACCGCCAGCGTCTGCGCCCGCACCAGCCGGGCGGTGGTCGGCCAGGAGGTGACACCGATGGCGAGGACGACCGTGCCCAGGGAGCGGGACATGACGGTGGCCAGCGCGATCGCGAGCACCAGCGTCGGCATCACCAGGAACCAGTCCGTGATCCGCATCAGCACGGTCCCGTACGCGCCCCGGAAGTGTCCGGCGCAGATCCCGACCACCGCGCCGATCGCCACCGACAGCACGGCGGCGAGCAGCCCGACCAGCAGGGAGATGCGTGAGCCCCAGATCACGAGGCCCAGCAGATCGCGTCCGAACCGGTCCGTGCCGAGCGGGAACCGTCCGCTCGGCGCCTCAAGAGGGCTGCCGGGTGCGTCGGTCACGTCGGAGACGTCGGAGCCGACCGTCAGCGGCGCGGTCAGCGCCGCGAGCGCGAACAGGACGAGCGCGGCCAGGCCCAGCAGTCCGGCGCGATGGGCGCGGTACCGCTGCCAGAAGCGTGCGGCGGTGCGGCGGCGGCGCTGCCGGGCCAGGGCCCTCGGCCCCGGCTGTGCCGCCTCGGTGCTCATCGGCCCACCCGCGGATCGAGCAGCGGATAGAGCAGATCGGCCAACGTGTTCATGACGATCACCGCCGAGGCGAAGAAGAGGAACAGGCCCTGCACCAGGGGCAGGTCGGGCACGCTCAGTGCCTGGTAGAAGAGTCCGCCGAGGCCCGGCCAGGAGAACACCGTCTCGACCAGGATCACGCCGGCCACGGTCCGGCCGAGGTTGACGAAGACGAGGGTGACGGTGGGCAGCAGCGCGTTCGGTACGGCGTGCCGGCGCCGTACCAGGTCGTCCCGCAGGCCCTTGGCGCGCGCGGTCGTCAGATAGTCGCTGCCCATCTCGTCGAGCAGCGCCGAGCGGGTGACCAGCAGGGTCTGCCCGTACTCGACGGCGACCAGGGTGATCACCGGCAGCACGAGGTGGTGGGCGACGTCGAGGACGTGGGCGAAGCCCTCCTCGCCGGCGGACTCCATGCCGCCGGTCGGGAACAGCCCGGGCACGGGGCCGAGGCCCACCGAGAAGACGATGATGAGCAGCAGGCCGAGCCAGAACGACGGGACGGAGTACAGGGTCAGCGCCAGGCCGGTGTTCAGCCGGTCGCCGAGGCGGCCGTGCCGCCACGCCGAGCGGGTGCCGAGGTACATGCCGAGCGCGGTGTACAGCACGAACGCGGTGCCGGTCAGCAGCAGGGTGTTCGGCAGGGCCTCGGTGATCTTGTCGATGACCGGGGTGCGGAACTGGTAGGACGTGCCCAGATCGCCGGTGAGCGCCTTGCCGCAGTAGTCCGTGAACTGTTCCCACAGCGGCAGGTCGAGTCCGAACTCCCGCCGGTACTGGGCGAGTTGTTCTGCGGAGACGGGCCGGCCGCCGGTCAGGGTCTTGACCGGGTCGCCGGGGATCAGCCGGAACAGGAAGAAGCCGGTGACGAGGACGGCGAGCAGGGAGACGACGGCGCCGCCCAGCTTTGCGGCCCCGTAGCGCAGGTATCCGGTCCAGGAGCGGGTGCGCGGCCCGCGGACCGCCGGCCCGGTGGGAACCGGACCGGCGGCCTCGGCCGGCGTCGACGCGGTGTCAGCGGCCATGGCGGGCCGCCCGCTGTGTGGGTGCGAGCATCGGGTGCATCGGCTATTCGCGGTCGTCGGCGGTGGCGCGGCGACGGCTCGCGAGGAAGAGCCCGGCGCCGGCGAGGACCACGACGCCCGCGACGACGCCGATGACGATGCCGGTGGAACCGCCGCCGCCGGACGAGCCGGAGTCTTCGGCCGGGACCGCCGACCACCAGCTCCAGTAGCCGTCCTGGCCGTAGATGTTGCCGGCGGCCTTGGGCATCGTCGTGATCGACTCGATCTGGTCGGTGCGGTAGGCCTCGACAGCGTTCGGGTACGCCATGACGTTCATGTACCCCAGGTCGTACAGCCTCGACTCGGCCTGTTTGACGAGTGTGGCCCGCTTGGCGGAGTCGTACTCGGCCAGCTGCCGCGCGTACAGGTCGTCGTACGCCTTGTCGCAGATGAAGTTGTCGGTGGCCCCGGTGTCCTTGGGCGTGGCGGGCAGGGCCGCGCAGGTGTGGATGGACAGGACGAAGTCCGGGTCCGGGTTGACGGACCAGCCGTCGAAGGCGAGGTCGTACTTGCCGGCGAGCCAGGGGTCGGTGACGTTGTCGAGGCAGTCGAGCCGCATGCCGATGCCCAGCTCGCCCCACCACTCCTTGAGGTACTGGCCGACCGCCTTGTCGTTCGGGTCGGTGGCGTGGCACAGGACGCGGTAGTTCAGCGGCTTGCCGTCCTTGCCGACGCGCTTGCCGTCGCTGTTCTTCTTGTAGCCGGCCTCGTCGAGGAGCCGGCCGGCCTTCGCGGGGTCGTAGGCGAGTTCCTGGCTCGCGGACGGTTTCCAGAAGTAGTCGGCGAAGCGGGGCGGGATGTAGCCCTGGCCCTCGACCGCGTGGCCCTGGAAGACCTTGTCCACGAGGGTCTTGCGGTCGACCGCCATGAACAGGGCGTTGCGCACCCGCTGGTCGAGCAGGGAGGGATCGCCGTCACCGAACTTCTCGCCGTTCCTGGCCCGGGCGCCGGGGTTGGTGGCGAGGGCGTAGAAGCGGCGGCCGGGGGCGTCGTTGACGCGGACGTTCTTCTCGCCCTTGAGCGAGGCGGCCTGGGCGGGCGTCAGGGAGGGCGAGCCGGCGACGAAGGAGACCTCGCCCTTGCGCAGCGCGGCCACCGCCGCGTCCTGGTCCTTGTAGTACTTGAAGACCAGCTCGTCGAACTTCGGTGCCCCGCGCCAGAACGTCTTGTTGGCCTTCAGCCGCACATAGCTGTCGGGCCGGTAGTCGGTGAGCACGAACGGTCCGTCGCCGACGACGGGGAAGGTCTTGTCGTTGGTGAACTTCGAGAAGTCGCCGACCTTCTCCCAGACGTGCTGGGGCACGATCGGCACGTCCAGCGCGGTCATCGTGGCCTGGGGCTTCTTCAGCTCGATGACCAGCTTGGTGGGGCTCGGGGCCGTCACCTCGCGGAAGTTGGTGACGAAGCTGCCGTTCGCGGTGGCGGCCGCCTCGTCGGTCATCATCTTGTTGAACGTCCAGGCCGCGTCCTGAGCGGTCACCCGCTGTCCGTCCGACCACTTGGCGTCGGAGCGGATCGTGTAGGTCCAGGTGAGCTTGTCGGCGGACGGCGCCCAGCTGGTGGCCAGGCCGGGGACCGGGTGGGCGTCGGCGGGGTCGTAGTCGGTCAGGTACTCGTAGGTCAGCCGCAGGATGCTCGTGCTGACCAGACGTACCGCCAGGAAGGGGCTGAGCGAGTCGACGCTCTGCGCGACGGCGACGGTGAGGACCTTGTCGGCCGGGGCGGCCTCGGCCCGGCGGGGCGCCGGGTCGAGCGGGGTGGCGAGGCCCGCGGTGAGCGTCACGGCGAGGGCGCCGGCGGCGGCGACGAGCCGGGCCGTACGGGATCGCGGGCTTCTCGGTAGTGAACGCCTTCTGCCGTACCGGTCTTGCGTGCTCATGAATCGTGACCTCGCGTCATCGCTCGCACAGGCTCAGCCTGTTGGGACTTCAGCCGGATGTGGCCTGGTGGCGCCGGGCGGGTGATGAGTGTGTCTATCAGCGGCGGTCTGCGCGCGTCAACGGCCCGTGTCCAGCACCTTTGGCCTGCGGAAACGATGAGTTGATGTTCGATGAAGCAAACATTGGTGTAGACCTGTGAAGGGCGCCTGGTGGCACGCTGGCGCCGATGCGGCCGGCGTTGAACCGAACGGGAGGGGTCGGCCCTCGTACGGGTGGAGTGCTGTGTCGGCGAGTGTCCTTCGTGTGTTTTATGTGCGCCTTGCGGTGATATGAGCGGGTGATCGATCGCTGCTCAGGGGTGGGCGTCACGGTGCGTACCCGCATGGTCCGGAGGAGGTACTGCATGCGCCGAGCCAGACACCTCGCATGGGCCACCCTGCCGGCCGCGGCGGTGCTCGCGGCAGCGTCCTGCGGCGGCAGCGGCACCGGCGCGCAGCGCGGCTCGGTGTTCAGCGCGTCCTGGGGCGACCCGCAGAACCCGCTGGAGCCGGCGAACACCAACGAGGTCCAGGGCGGCAAGGTGCTCGACCTGATCTTCCGGGGCCTGAAGCGCTACGACCCGAGGACCGGCCGCGCCATGGACATGCTGGCCGAGAAGATCGACACCACGGACTCGCGGAACTTCCGGATCACGCTCAGGGACGGCTGGACCTTCTCCAACGGCGAGAAGGTGACCGCCAGGTCCTTCGTCGACGCCTGGAACTACGGCGCGAGCCTGCGGAACAACCAGAAGAACGCCTACTTCTTCGGCTACATCGACGGCTACGACAGGGTTCACCCGGACAGCGGCGCCCAGAGCGCCGACACGCTCTCCGGACTGAGGGTCGTCGACGACCGCACCTTCACGGTCCGGCTCAACCAGAAGTTCTCCAGCTTCCCGGACACCCTCGGCTACGTGGCCTTCGCCCCGCTGCCCCGGGCGTTCTTCACCGACCACGCGGCCTGGCTGGCCAGGCCCGTGGGCAACGGGCCCTACCGGATCGACACCTACACCAGGGGCTTCCAGCTGTCCCTGAAGAAGTGGGACGCCTACCCCGGCGCCGACAAGGCCCGCAACGACGGCGTGAACCTCACGGTCTACACGGACAACAACACCGCCTACACCGACCTGCTGGCCGGCAACCTCGACCTCGTCGACGACGTACCGGCCGCGCAGCTCAAGAACGTCAGGAGCGACCTCGAAGGCCGCTACATCAACAGCCCCGCCGGCATCATCCAGACCCTCGCCTTCCCGTACTACGACAAGAACTGGAGCAGACCCGGCGCCGAGAAGGTCCGCACCGGCCTGTCCATGGCGATCAACCGCAGGCAGATCACCGAGACGATCTTCCGGAACACCCGGACTCCGGCCACCGACTGGACCTCGCCCGTGCTCGGCGCCGAGGGCGGCCACCAGGCCGGCCTGTGCGGCCGGGCCTGCGACTACGACCCCGCCCAGGCCAGAAAGCTGATCCAGGAGGGCGGCGGCATCCCCGGCGGCCAGGTCACGATCACCTACAACGCGGACACCGGTTCGCACCGGGAGTGGGTGGACGCCGTCTGCAACTCCATCAACAACGCGCTCGGCAACGACAGGGCCTGCATCGGCAGCCCGGTCGGCACCTTCGCCGACTTCCGCGACCGGATCGGCCGGCACCGGATGACGGGCCCGTTCCGGTCCGGCTGGCAGATGGACTACCCGCTCATCCAGAACTTCCTCCAGCCGCTCTACTACACGGGCGCCTCCTCCAACGACGGCAAGTGGTCCAACAAGGACTTCGACCGGCTCGTCGACCGGGCCAACGCCGAGACCGACACCCGCAGATCCATCGCCACCTTCCAGCAGGCCGAGCGGGTCGTCCGGGACAACATGGCCGCCATCCCGCTCTGGTACCAGAACGGCAGCGCGGGCTACTCGCAGCGGCTGTCCGACGTGGCACTCAACCCCTTCAGCGTCCCCGTCTACAACGAGATCAAGGTCGGCTGAGCCGTCATGGGGCGCTATGTCGTGCGGCGGCTGCTCCAGATGATCCCGGTGTTCGTGGGGGCCACGCTGCTGATCTTCCTGATGGTGAACGTGATGGGCGACCCCGTCGCCGGCCTGTGCGGCGAGCGGCAGTGCGACCCGGCGACGGCCGCCCAGCTGAAACGGGACCTCGGCCTCGACCGGCCGGTGTGGCAGCAGTACCTGACCTACATGGGGAAGGTCTTCACCGGGGACTTCGGCACCGCGTTCAACGGTCAGCCGGTCACCGAGCTGATGTCGACGGCGTTCCCCGTCACCGTCCGGCTGACGATCGTGGCGATCCTCTTCGAGATCGTCGTCGGCGTCGCGCTGGGCGTGCTGACCGGACTGCGCCGCGGACGGCCCGTCGACACGGGCGTGCTGCTGGCCACCCTGGTCGTCATCTCCGTACCGACCTTCGTCACCGGTCTGCTGCTCCAACTGCTGCTCGGCGTCGAGTGGGGCTGGATCAGACCGTCGGTCCCGCCGGAGGCCGCCTTCGGCCAGCTGATCGTGCCGGGCCTCGTCCTGGCCTCCGTCTCGCTCGCCTACGTCACCCGGCTCACCCGTACCTCCCTCGCGGAGAACCGGCGCGCCGACTATGTGCGCACGGCCGTCGCCAAGGGGCTGCCCCGGCACCGGGTGATCATCCGGCATCTGCTGCGCAACTCCCTGATCCCCGTGGTCACCTTCATCGGCGCCGACATCGGCGCCCTGATGGGCGGCGCCATCGTCACCGAGCGGATCTTCAACATCCACGGCGTCGGCTACCAGCTCTACCAGGGGATCGTGCGGCAGAACACGCAGACCGTGGTCGGCTTCGTCACCGTCCTCGTGCTGGTCTTCCTGATCGCCAACCTGCTTGTCGACCTGCTGTACGCCGTGCTCGACCCGAGGATCCGCTATGCCTGAGCGGCACGAGCCCGACGGCGCCGTCTCCGCCGCCGGCATGGGCGGCGCGATGGACCTCGCGGCCAGCGAGGCGGCCACCCTGGAGCGGACGCCCGGCGGACCCCGGGGCACCGGCCCCCGGGACAGGCCGCGCAGCCTGTGGTCCGACGCCTGGCACGATCTGTGCCGCAACCCGGTCTTCGTCGGCTCCGGCCTGGTGATCCTCTTCCTCGTGCTGATCTCCCTGTGGCCCTCGCTGATCGCCTCAGGCAACCCCCTGGCCTGCGACCTCTCCAAGGCCCAGGAGGGGCCCATGCCCGGCCACCCCTTCGGCTACGACGGCCAGGGCTGCGACGTCTACACACGGACCGTCTACGGCGCCCGGGCGTCCGTCACGGTCGGCGTCTGCGCCACGCTGGGGGTGGCCGTCCTCGGCTCGGTCCTCGGCGGTCTCGCCGGATTCTTCGGCGGGATGTGGGACGCGGTGCTCTCCCGCCTCACCGATGTGTTCTTCGCGATCCCCGTCGTGCTCGGCGGTCTGGTGCTGCTCTCCGTGGTGACCAGCAACACGGTCTGGCCGGTCGTCGGGTTCATGGTGCTGCTGGGCTGGCCGCAGATCTCCCGCATCGCGCGCGGCTCGGTGATCACCGCCCGGCAGAACGACTATGTGCAGGCCGCGCGGGCGCTCGGCGCCTCCCCGGCCCGCATCCTGCTGCGGCACATCGCACCCAACGCGGTCGCGCCGGTGATCGTGGTGGCGACCATCGCGCTCGGCACCTACATCGCGCTGGAGGCGACCCTGTCGTACCTCGGCGTCGGACTGAAACCGCCCAGCGTGTCCTGGGGGATCGACATCTCCGCCGCCTCCCCGTACATCCGCAACGCCCCGCACGCGCTGCTGTGGCCCTCCGGCGCCCTGGCGATCACCGTCCTGGCGTTCATCATGCTCGGCGACGCGGTGCGCGACGCCCTCGACCCGAGGCTGAGGTGAGCCGCGTGCTGCTCGACGTACGCGATCTGCACGTGGAGTTCACGACGCGGGACGGCGTCGCCAGGGCCGTCAACGGCGTCACCTGCCGGGTGGCCGCGGGGGAGACGCTGGCCGTGCTCGGCGAGTCGGGCTCCGGCAAGTCGGTGACGGCGCAGGCCGTGATGGGCATCCTGGACACCCCGCCCGGCCGGATCACCGGCGGGCAGATCCTCTTCCGCGGCCGTGACCTGCTGAAACTGAAGGAGGACGGGCGGCGCAGGATCCGCGGCGCCGAACTGGCCATGATCTTCCAGGACGCGCTGTCCGCCCTCAACCCCGTGCTCAGCGTGGGCGACCAGCTCGGCGAGATGTTCGTGGTGCACCGCGGCATGTCGAAGAGGGACGCCCGGGCCAGGGCGGTCGAGCTGATGGACCGGGTGCGCATCCCGGGCGCGGCGCAGCGCGTGCGCGACTATCCGCACCAGTTCTCCGGCGGCATGCGCCAGCGCATCATGATCGCGATGGCGCTGGCCCTGGAACCGGCCCTGGTGATCGCCGACGAGCCCACCACCGCGCTCGACGTCACGGTCCAGGCCCAGGTCATGGACCTGCTCGCGGAGTTGCAGCGCGAGTACACCATGGGGCTCGTCCTGATCACCCACGACCTGGGCGTGGTCGCGGACGTCGCCGACCGGATCGCCGTCATGTACGCGGGCCGGATCGTCGAGTCGGCCCCGGTGCACGACCTCTACAAGGCCCCCGCCCACCCCTACACCCGGGGCCTGCTGGACTCCATCCCGCGCCTGGACCGCAAGGGCCGGGAGCTGTACGCGATCAAGGGCCTGCCGCCGAACCTCATGCACATCCCGCCCGGCTGCGCCTTCCATCCCCGCTGTCCGATGGCGCGGGACGTGTGCCGGACGGACGAACCCCCGCTGTACACCGTGGACGAGAACCGCGGCAGCGCCTGTCACTTCTGGCGGGAGTGCCTGGATGGCTGAGCCGATCCTGGCGGTCAGCGGGCTGGTCAAGCACTACCCGCTCACCCGCGGCATCCTCTTCAGGAAGCAGGTCGGCGCCGTGAAGGCGGTCGACGGCGTCGACTTCACACTGGCCAGGGGCGAAACCCTCGGCCTGGTCGGCGAGTCGGGCTGCGGCAAGTCGACGGTCGCGCGGCTGCTGTGCAGCCTCGAACGGCCGACGGCCGGTTCGATCCGGTTCAGGGGCGAGGAGATCACCACGCTCTCCGGCCGCGCCCTGAAGGCCGTACGGCGCGACATCCAGATGGTCTTCCAGGACCCGTACACCTCCCTCAACCCGCGGATGACGGTGGGCGACATCATCGGGGAGCCGTTCGAGATCCACCCGGAGGCGGCCCCCAAGGGCGACCGGCGCAGGCGGGTCCGGGAGCTGCTGGACGTCGTCGGCCTCGACCCGGAGTACGCCAACCGCTATCCGCACCAGTTCTCCGGGGGCCAGCGCCAGCGCATCGGCATCGCGCGTGCTCTGGCGCTGCGTCCGGCGATCATCGTCGCCGACGAGCCGGTGTCGGCGCTGGACGTGTCGGTGCAGGCGCAGGTGGTCAACCTGATGGAGCGGCTTCAGGCGGAGTTCGACCTCAGCTACGTCTTCATCGCGCACGACCTGTCGATCGTGCGGCACATCGCGGACCGGGTCGGGGTGATGTACCTCGGGCGGATCATGGAGACCGGCACCGACACGGAGATCTACGACCACCCGACCCACCCCTACACCCAGGCGCTGCTCTCCGCGGTGCCCGTGCCCGACCCCGGGGCCCGCGCGCACCGTGAGCGGATCATCCTGACGGGCGACGTGCCCTCGCCGACCGACATCCCCTCCGGCTGCCGGTTCCGCACCCGCTGCTGGAAGGCGCGGGAGCGGTGCGCGCGGGAGGTGCCGGCCCTCGCGGTGCCGGAGGAGTTCCGGCACACCTCCGGTCCCGCGGCCCATGACTCGGCCTGCCACTTCGCGGAGGAGAAGCAGGTGGTGCCGGTGGAGGAGCACGGCAACGGGCCGGGATGACATGGCGCATCCCGGCCCGTTTACGGCACCCGCACGGCCGTACGCTGTTCAGCGTCCCGCGTCCGTATATCGGTACCGCTTCCGTGAAGTTGCCTGTGTGTTACGGCGGTTCGCGGATATTTGCCCCGCTATGCCAGGGAGCGCTTGAGGAAGTCCACCTGAAGCAGCAGCAGGTTCTCGGCGACCTGCTCCTGCGGGGTCATATGGGTGACACCGGACAGCGGCAGCACCTCGTGCGGGCGGCCGGCGGCCAGCATCGCGGAGGACAGCCGCAGCGCGTGCGCCACCACCACGTTGTCGTCGGCGAGCCCGTGCACGATCATCAGCGGCCGGTGCGGTGCGGCCGGTGCCGACAGGCCGTCGTCGGTGACGAGGGAACTGCGGGCGTACGCCTGCGCGTCCCGCTCCGGGTCGCCGAGGTAGCGCTCGGTGTAGTGGGTGTCGTACAGCCGCCAGTCGGTGACCGGGGCGCCCGCGATGCCCGCGTGGAAGACGTCCGGGCGGCGCAGCACGGCGAGGGCGGCCAGCCAGCCGCCGTAGGACCAGCCGCGGATCGCCACCCGGCCCAGGTCGAGCGGATGGGTCTTGGCGAGGTCCTGGAGCGCTTCGATCTGGTCGTCCAGGGCGACGGTGAAGTCGCCGTGCACCGCCTTCTCCCAGGCCGGCGAGCGGCCGGGGGTGCCGCGGCCGTCGGCGACGACCACCGCGAAGCCCTGGTCGGCGAACCACTGCGAGGTCAGGTGCGCGTTGTGCGCGGCGACCACGCGCGGTCCGTGCGGCCCGCCATAGGGGTCGAGGAGTACGGGCAGGAGTGTGTCGGAGGGGTAGTCCCGCGGCATAAGCACGGCGCACGGAATTCGGCGTGCGCCCCCCTGGGTGAGGGTCACGCGCGGGGACAAACCGGGGTCTTCGGCGTGCGACCGGACAGTCGCCAGCGGATTTCCGTCACGCAGCACCCGGCACCGGGCGCCCGGCCGGTCGAGCGCGGCCGAGATCAGCACCGTCACACCACCGGCGCGCACCGCCGTGTGCACACCGGGCTCCTGTGACACCCGCTGCACGCCCAGCTCGTTCACCCGGTAGACATGCACCTCCCCGATTTCGGCCGACTCGGCGATGCCGGCCTCCTCGCCGGCCGAGGCCGAGACCAGCACGTCGTCGGCGCCCACGTCGAGCACCGCACGGATGTGCAACTGTGCTCCCGTCAGCGGACGTTCACCCACCGCGAGGACCCGCGCGCCCCCTTCGTCGGCGATCCGGACGAGCTGTCCCGACGGGCTCCAGCACGGCACCCCGGGGAAAAGTTCAAGCCATGTTGGATCTTCATCCGCGTGCACCATCCGGGTCGCCCCCGACTCCGGTTCGACCGCCAGGAACAGCTGGCTGCGCTGGTCGCGCGGCTGTACGAGGAGCAGCGGCGCACCCGCCTCTGACCAGTGCACACGAGCCAGATACGGATAGCGCGCCCGGTCCCAGACCACCTCCGTGCGCGAGCCGTCCAGACCGATCACGAACAGCCGTACGTCCGCGTTCGCGGTGCCCGCCGCCGGATAGGCGACGTGGTGTGGCTCACGCTCCGGCCGGGCGGGGTCCGCGATCCACCACCGCTGCACCGGCGTGTCGTCCACCCGCGCCACCAGCAGCCGGTCCGCCTGCGGCGCCCACCAAAAGCCCCGCGCCCGTCCCATCTCCTCGGCCGCCACGAACTCGGCCAGCCCGTAGGTGATCCCGTCCGACTCCGGCTCCGCCAGCGCCCGGTCGTGCTCGCCCGCGGCGTCCACCACCCGCAGCGCGCCCCGCGTCACATAGGCGACATGCCGCCCGTCGGGGGCCGGACGGGGATCGATCACCGGCCCGGGCACCGGGAGTTCACGCGCCGTGCCGGCCCGCAGCTCCGCCGTGAAAAGCCGCCCTGACAAGGCGAAAGAGGCCAACTCCACGGCCGCGTCGGTGGCGTAGCCGACAATGCCGGCGCCGCCCTCACGGCTGCGCTCCCGGCGGGCCCGCTCCTCGGGCGACAGATGCTCCACGGCACCGCCCAACAGGGCCCGCGGATCGGCCGCAAGGCGCTCCTGGCCGTCCTCCGTGTCGAGTACCCACAGGGAGTTGGCCCGGTCCGTACCGGATGCGGAACGCAGGAACGCGACACGCGACCCGTCGGGGGCCACGCTGAACGCGCGCGGCGCGCCGAGGGTGAACCGCTGGGTGCGGGCGTGCCGTCGGGGGAAGGAGTCAGGCTCGGTCGTCATGCCTTGACCATATTGGCCATGCGCCCCCTTGTGCGGCCGTGCGCCGACCGATGCGCGAGCACGGATAGTTATGATCACTACCGCTGAGTGGGTATGAACCTGCTGGCTTCCGCATGGATGTGCTGTTCTGCTCTACAACCGATCCACAACCCCCATAGTCCGAACCCCCCGCGTCCCTGGGATCCTTGGAGGTGAGCCGCCGTGGCACTTTCGATTTCGGCGGTGGTGCTGCTGGCGATCATCGTCTTCCTGCTGATCAAGAAGTCAGGTCTGAAGGGCGGCCACGCGGTCGTCTGCATCCTGCTCGGCTTCTATCTCGCCTCCTCCACCATCGCGCCCACGATCAGCGAGCTGACCACGAACGTCGCCAGCATGATCGGCGGCATCAAGTTCTGACCCCCCTCCCACCGTCCGCCCGGCACCGCCGGCGCGGCTGCGTAGGGTGGGGTCCATGACGGAACAGCCATCCCGCCGTCTGCTGCTGGTGCACGCGCACCCGGACGACGAGTCGATCAACAACGGCGCGACCATGGCCCGGTACGCCGCCCAGGGAGCGCAGGTGACGCTGGTCACCTGCACCCTGGGGGAGCGCGGTGAGGTCATTCCGCCGCGGCTGCGGCAGCTGACCGGAGCCGCACTCGGCGCGCACCGGCTGACCGAGCTGCGGGCCGCCCTCGGCGAGCTGGGCGTCACCGACGTCCGGCTGCTCGGCGGCGCCGGCCGCTACGGCGACTCCGGGATGATGGGCCTGCCCGACAACGACGACCCCGACTGCTTCTGGCAGGCCGACCTCGACGAGGCCGCCGGCCGGCTCGCCCGCATCCTCCGCGAGGTGCGGCCCCAGGTCCTCGTCACCTACGACGACAACGGCGGATACGGACACCCGGACCACATCCAGGCCCACCGCGTCGCCCTGCGCGCCGTCGAACTGGCCGCCGGCACCGGCTGGAGCGTCCCCAAGGTCTACGTCAACCGCATCCCGCGCTCCGTCGCCGAGGCCGCCTTCGCCCGGCTCCGGGACGAGCTGCCCGGCCTCCCCTTCGCCCAGGGCGGCTGTGTCGAGGACCTGCCGGGAGTGGTGGACGACGACCGGATCACCACCGCGGTCGACGGCACCGCGTACGCCGCGGCCAAGGCCGCCGCGATGCGCGCCCACGCCACCCAGATCGAGGTCGCCGAACCCTGGTTCGCGCTGTCCAACGAACGCGCGCAGCCGCTGTTCACCACGGAGTACTACGAGTTGGTGCGGGGCCCGCGGCCGGACGCCCGCGAGAGCGACCTGTTCGCCGGGCTCACCCCCGAGGAGGCGTCATGAGCGGGGCGGTCCCAGAACGCCGCGGACCGGTGCTCGCCCAGCCGCTGCACCGGCCCTCCGCCGGGCGGATCGCGGCCTGCGCCGGGCTGTTCCTGCTCGGCGCCGTGGTGGCGCTGGCCGGGGCGCTGGTGCAGAGCGGCTGGTTCCCCGGCGGGCTGCTGCTCGCGCTGGCGGGCGCGGCCGGACTGTTCCTCGGCGGGGCCCGCGCCCTCGGCTCCCGCGCCGGTGCGGTCGCGCCCGCCGGCGGCTGGGTCGTCGCCGTCATGCTGCTCACCGCGAGCCGCCCGGAAGGTGACTTTCTGTTCGGCGCCGGAATCGGCTCGTATCTCTACCTGCTCGGCGGGATGGCCGTCGCTGTGATCTGCGCCACCCTTGGGCCGGGACGGCAACCGAACGGGGGCGCCGTCCGACTTGGCAAGTGACGTACCACTTCGCCGTACGACGCACGTGCGAGTCCGGTGTGGATTTCCCCAGTGGTCATGGGATACACGCCCTAAGCGGACAGTATGGTGGTGCGCGCCGCCGAGCCTCCCCCAAGCACTCGACTCCGCTCGTGCCGGGGGGACCCCCCACACTGAGGTCGTCATGGGCGGCGGAGCCAACCGGGAGAACCTGCCTTGAGTCGTGAAACTGACACTCCGTCCTCCGGGCCCAACGGGCGCGGCGGAGCCGCATACCCGTCGGGGACGCCGCCGTACGGGACCCCCATGGCAGCCGACGGCGACGCGGGCGCGGGTCGTTCGGCCGCCCAGCCGGAGGAGCGTAAGACCGAGACCACGCTGACGACCCGGATCCGGATCAACATCCCCGGATCGCGGCCCATCCCGCCGGTCGTCGTGCGCACGCCCGTCGCGGACGCGGAGAGTCCCGACGAGAGCGCCGACGCGCGGCCCGCTCCCGCCCAGCCGGCCACCGGCCAGGGCCAGGCCCCGGCCGAACCCGCGGCCCCGGCCGCCGAGAAGGAGAAGACGAGCGACTGGTTCGCCCCCCGCAAGTCCGGCCCGGCCAAGGGCGGTCCGGGCGGCGCCGACGGCAACGCGGCCCCGGCGCCCGGCGCTTCGGCGGCCGGCGGCGCGGCGGCCCCGGGCGCACCCGGCGCCGCGCGGCCCGGTGGCGGACGGCCCGGCGGGATCGTCGGCGCGATGAGCGTGTCCGGCGGGGCCAGGCCGGGCGGTGGCGGCACCAACGGCGGCGGGCTGCCCGGCGCCACCGGCGGTCCCGTCGCCCCCGGACACGGCGGCGGCACCGGCTCCTTCGACGTGACCGAGGCGCTTGCCGCGGGCCCCCTGGGCGGCGGCCGACGGCTCGGCCCGGACGGCGCGGGCGACGCGCGCCGCGACGACCTGCCGTACTTCTCGGAGAACGGGCACGGCGGCAACGGGCCCGGTGCGGGCGGCCAGGGCGGCGCCCACGGCCACGGCGGCCAGGGCGGACCCGGCGGCCCCGGGGGCCTGCCCGGCCGCGGCGGACCCGCGGGACCCACCAGCGGACCGGTCACCGGGGACGGGCCGATGGCGCCGCCCGCCGGCCCGGCCGTCCGCGGCGACCACGGACTGGCCGCGGGCGAGCCCTTCGACGGCCCGAACCCCGGCGGCCACCCCGGGCCGGGCGGACCCGGCACGCACCAGGGGCCCGCCGCGCACCACGGACCCGGCGGCGGACTGAGCGACGACACCGCGATCCTCACCCCGCAGAAGCAGGTCCCGGAACCGGCCGATCCCGGTTACGGCGTCCCGCCCGACAACGTCTCCGGACACACCCTCACCAGCGGCATCCCGGTCGTACCGCCCGGCCCCGACGCCGCGTTCGCGCCGGGCCGGCCCGCCGAAGGGCCGGTGCCGCACACCGCCCCGAAGCTGCCCGAACCGGTCGCGCAGAACGTGCCGGAGGCCAAGCCGAAGAAGAAGGGCCGCAGCAAACTGGTGCTGCTCGGCGGTGTCGTCGTCTTCCTCGGCGCCGGCGTCTACGGCGCCGGGCTGCTGATGAACCACTCCGACGTCCCCAAGGGCACCACCGTGCTCGGCGTCGACATCGGCGGCGGCACCCGCGACGACGCCGTCAAGAAGCTCGACGACGCGTTCGGCAGCCGGGTCGGCAAGCCGCTGAAGCTGTCGGTGGACGGCAAGACCGTCTCGCTGGCACCCGACAAGGCGGGCCTCCAGTTCGACTTCCAGACCACGGTGAGCCAGGCCGCGCGCAGCGACTACAACCCGGTGTCCGTGGTCGGCTCCCTGTTCGGCCAGAAGCGCGAGGTCGAACCGGACATGCCGGTCGACGAGGAGAAGCTTCAGGCCGCCCTGAAGGAGGCCGGCGGCGCGTCCGGATCGGTCACCGAGGGCACGATCAAGTTCGAGTCGGGCAAGGCCGTCGCCGTCTACGGCAAGGCGGGCAAGGGCGTCGACGCCGGCCGGTCCGTGCAGGCCGTCGAGCGGGCCTACCGCACCCTGGTGGAGACCGGCACGGCCTCCACGGTGACCGTGCCCACCACGACCCAGCAGCCGGCGATCTCCAACGCCGAGGTCGACCGGATGATGAAGACGTTCGCCGAACCCGCGATGTCCGACATCGTCCAGGTGCAGACCGACCCGGCGCACAGCATCCCGTTCGGCCCCCTGTCCCTGCCGAAGATCCTCGGCGTCAAGGCCGTCGACGGCAAGCTCGTCGAGACGTACGACCTTGAGGCCCTGAAGCAGGCGTACGGCAGCACGTACGACGGCGTACAGATCGTGACCGCGACCGGGAAGCGTGCCGTCCAGCCGCAGGACGTCGTCGCCGCGCTGCGCAAGGCCCTGCGCGGCAAGACACCGGCCGAGCGCGTCGGAATCATCGACACCAACCCGAACTGACGCCGACTCGCCCGTCCGGGCGCGCGAGGCCCGCCCTGGGACAACCCCAGGCCGGGCCAAACCCATCAGCGCGCGCCCCCGTAAGGGGCACGGGCAACAGCGCCCCCGCACCCGACGACGGACACCTGCGGCCCCGTAAGGGGCGCGGGGAACGGCGCGACCAGCCACAGCGCACCCGCACCCGACGACGCACGGCTGTGGCCCCGTGAGGGGCGCGGGGAACGGCGCGACCAGCCACAGCGCACCCGCACCCGACGACGCACGGCTGTGGCCCCGTGAGGGGCGCGGGGAACGGCGCGACCGGCCACAACGCACCCGCACTCGACGCCCGCCCGAACAAGAACGGCGCCCTAATTCAACAGCGCCCGCGCCGCATTGGCCTGCCGCCGCACCCGCCGCGCCCCCGACTCGTCCGCCGCCCCCAACACCTCCGCATACGCATCAAGCTCCGCCGCCCCGGCGACGAACTCCCCCCGCTGAACAAGCAGTTGCGCCCGCTCATAACGCAACCGCGCCGGATGCGACGGCAGCAGCAGGGACAGCTCCACGGCCCACAGCGCCACATCCGACCGCTCAGGCCGCGCCGCCGCCCACGCCCGGATGTTGTTCAGGATCCGCACGACGACATCGAGCGGCGCCGCGGGCACCAGCATGGACGGCTCCAGCGGAGCCCCCGTCGCCCCGGCGACCAGCAACTCCGCGTCCGTCCCGGTGAGCACACGGCCGCCGTCGAACGGATCCGCCAGCACCTGTTCCCCGGCCGTGCCGAACCCCACCACGAAGTGACCGGGCAGCGCCACCCCGTACACGTGCGCCCCCGCCCGCCGGGCCACCTCCATCCAGATCACCGACAGCAGGATCGGCAGCCCGCGCCGCCGCCGCAGCACCGCGTGCAGGAGCGAGGACTCCAGCCGCCGGTAGTCGGCCCGGGAGCCGTGGAACCCGTGCCGCACCCCGAGCAGCTGGTGCAGCGCCGCGGCCCAGGCCGGCGGCCCGCCCGGACGGTACGGCAGCTGCCCCGCGAGCCGGTCGAGTTCCAGCTGCGCGGCGTCCAGGCCCGCCTCGTCCAGCTCCCCGTCCGCCGCCGCGCCGAGCAGCAGACACAGCAGCGCCAGGTCGGGCCGCTCGGAGCGGGCCTCCGCGGCGAACCGGCCTCGCACCTCCGCGGAGCGCTCCGCGGACGGGGGATACGGGGGACGCCCGGCGGGCCCGTGCCCGGTCACGACGGTCCGCTCCGCGGGCCGGCGTCGCCGGTGTCGTCCGGCTCCCGGTAGTGGTGGTAGGCGTGGTGCGCGGCGAAGCCGAGACGGGCGTACAGCGCCCGCGCCCCCGTGTTGTCCGCCTCGACCTGGAGCCAGGCGGCGGAGGCGCCCTCGTCGAGGGCCCGCCGGGCCAGCGCGGCCATCACGGCCGTGGCCAGCCCCCGCCGGCGCTGCTCCGGGTCCACCTCGACGGCGGCGAACCCGGCCCACCGCCCGTCCACGACGCACCGGCCGATCGCGGCAGGGGCGCTGTCGTCCGCACCGGGCACGGTCGCGAACCACACCGACGGCCCGCTGCCCAGCACCCGCAGGGCCACCTCGCTCACCCCCTTGCGCTGGTATCTGGTCAGCCATGTCGCGTCCGCGGTCCGGGACAGCACGACCTCGCCGCCCTCGGCCCGGTCCGCGACCGGTGCGAGCGCCCCGGTCCACAGTTCGGCGGTCACCTCGCGCCGCCAGCCGCGCCGTTCCAGCTCCGCGCACAGCAGTTCCTGCGTGCCCGCGGCACCGGTCGCGGTCTGCACGTACGCGGGCAGCCCGCGCTCGCCGTACCAGCGTCGTACGGCCCGCAGTGCCGCGTCGAGCGGAAGCCCCGGGTCGCCGAGCGGCAGCGCGCTGTTGGCCCGCCTCGTGAATCCGCCGGCGGCGCGCAGTTCCCACGCGCCGAGCCGTTCGCTCTCCACCGGCTGCCAGGCCCGCGCGGACACCCGTGCGAGTTCTTCGTAGGTGGCGGCGGGACCCCGGCGACGCGCCGGGGCGGCGGGCACCGTCTTGCCCGCGACCAGCGCGGATTCCGGGATCCGGACGCTCTGCCCGTCCTTCCGTGTGATCAGCAGCACACCGTCGTCCCAGGATGTGAGAACACCCACCGTGTCGGTGAACTTCGGCGTGGGACTTCCGGGATCGCAAAGGCGCCGTACGGAGACCCGTTTACCCACGTCAGCAGCGGTGATACGGACCTCGAGTCGTCCAGCGGCAGAGATTTCCACAGGTCAGTTCACCCCTCCTGTTCGGATCATGCCCAAGAACGGAGATACTAGGTGCGGGCATCGACGACGCCGCGCTCCCGCGCGCCAGGCGGCGGAGCCTGAGGAGGCCCGCCAGCGCCCTATCGAGGAGGAACGACAGCGTGACCTACGTCATCGCGCAGCCTTGTGTCGACGTCAAGGACAAGGCGTGCATCGAGGAGTGCCCGGTCGACTGCATCTACGAGGGCCAGCGGTCCTTGTACATCCACCCGGACGAATGCGTCGACTGTGGTGCCTGTGAGCCGGTCTGCCCGGTCGAGGCGATCTTCTACGAGGACGACACTCCGGAGGAGTGGAAGGACTACTACAAGGCCAACGTCGAGTTCTTCGACGAACTGGGCTCTCCCGGCGGCGCCAGCAAGCTGGGTCTGATCGAGCGCGACCACCCCTTCATCGCCGCGCTGCCGCCGCAGGCCGAGTAACCCGCACGACGGCCCGCCACCCCGGTCCCGGCGACCGGGGGCCCGGCGTCGCCTCGGTCCCGCACGGCCCGGTCGCCCCAGGCGCCGCCGCGCGGGACCGAGGCGTTTGCCGTACCGACGAAAGTGAGCCACCGCATCGTGTCCGCAGTCTCCGACCGCCTTCCCGACTTTCCCTGGGACAAGCTGGAGCCGTACAAGAAGACGGCCGCCGCGCATCCCGACGGCATCGTCGACCTGTCCGTCGGCACCCCGGTCGACCCGGTCCCCGAGCTGATCCAGAAGGCGCTGATCGGCGCGGCCGACTCGCCGGGCTACCCGACCGTCTGGGGCACCCCCGAACTCCGTGACGCGATCACCGGCTGGGTGGCGCGCCGGCTCGGTGCCCGCGATGTCACCCACCGCCACGTCCTGCCCGTCGTCGGCTCCAAGGAACTGGTCGCCTGGCTCCCCACCCAGCTGGGCCTCGGCCCCGGCGACACGGTGGCCCTGCCACGCCTCGCCTACCCGACGTACGAGGTGGGCGCCCGCCTGGCCCGCGCCGACCACATCGTCTACGACGACCCCACGGACCTGGACCCCGCGAACCTCAGGCTGCTGTGGCTGAACTCCCCGTCGAACCCGACGGGCCGGGTGCTGGCCAAGGAGGAGCTGACCCGGATCGTGGCCTGGGCCCGCGCGCACGGCATCCTGGTCTTCTCCGACGAGTGCTACCTCGAACTGGGCTGGGAGGCCGACCCGGTCTCGGTGCTCCACCCGGACGTCAACGGAGGCTCGTACGACGGGATCGTCGCCGTCCACTCCCTGTCCAAGCGCTCCAACCTGGCCGGCTACCGAGCCGCCTTCCTGGCCGGTGACCCGGCCGTCCTCGGCCCCCTGCTGGAGATCCGCAAGCACGGCGGCATGATGACCTCCGCGCCGACGCAGGCGGCGGTGGTGGCTGCCCTGGGCGACGACACGCACGTCCGCGAGCAGCGCGAACGCTACGCGGCCCGCCGCACGGTGCTGCGCGAGGCGCTGCTCGCCCACGGCTTCCGCATCGAGCACAGCGAGGCGAGCCTGTATCTGTGGGCCACCCGCGACGAGTCCTGCTGGGCCACGGTCGCCCACCTCGCCGACCGGGGCATCCTGGTCGCGCCGGGCGACTTCTACGGCGCGGCGGGCGAGACGTTCGTACGCGTCGCACTGACGGCCACAGACGAACGCATCACGACGGCGGCACACCGACTGTCCAACTGACACGACGATCGGAGTGGCACGGCGGTCCGACTGACACGGCGGTCCCACCGGCACGGGGTCGGAGTGGCACGGCGGTCGCACCGGCACCGCTGCCGGAGTGACGCGGCGCACGGTCCGGTACACGGTGACGGGGCCCAGGAGGCGTCCTGGACCCCGTCACCGCTAGGTCTCGGTGGCCCGGGCCACCGTCGGCCTCAGCCGCCCAGCGGCAGCCCCTGCACCGGCAGCTGGGAGGTCGGCAGCTGGGACGTCGGCAGCCCACCCTTGGTCAGGCCGTCCGTCGGCAGCCCGCCCTTGGTGGCCGACCGGGCCGTCTCGCCGAGGACGCCCCTGGCGGTGCCGGCCGCGTCGCCCGCCGCCTTCTTCACGGCCTTGCCACCGGTCTTGCCCGCGGCCGGCACCGCCTTCTCGACGGCCTTGCCGCCCGTGTCACCGGCGACCCCGGTGACGTGCCGGGCCGCGCCGTCGACGGTGTTGCCGACGCTCGCCCCGTCCAGGGCGGTCAACCCGCCGAGGTTCGGGGTGGCCGGGAGGCTCGGCGCAGCGCTGGCGGAGCCGGCCACACCGACCCCGGCTGCCGCTCCCGCTGCGACGAGCAGCGCGGTACGGGCGATCCGGCGGGTCAGAGGGAGGGACATGATGCTCCATTCGACGGGAGAACTGTGAAGTATCCGACCGCACCCGGAAGTTGACCGACCGCTGTTGATCGTCCGGGCGCGGACGCAGTGACTACCGCTCGAAGCCCGCGAAGGTTGCGGCGGCCCCAGGTAAAGAATTGACGACGCATCGCATTATCGGGTGTGGATAAAAACGGGCAAAGGGCGCTCCATGGAAGCGCCCCCAGAACCCCTGCATCCCTGCATTCCCAAGGGTTTTCCCGATCTCGGAGGTGACGGCGCGGCCACCTGCGCGCCGTCCACTTCGAGCCGCGCCGTATAACCCCTGAGAGTGAGCCGCTGTACTACTGCCCGGTCACGATCCGCACGGACCCCGCGGCCCGCTCCGCGCCCGCGGCGCCCTGCGGGGCGACCGGACGCCACCGGCTGTCCGTGCTCCCGGCGGACCACTCGCGCCCGGCGTACGACACCCGCTGGATGTGCAGGGCCGAGGAGTTGGCCACCGCCCAGTGCGCGAGCTGCCAGCCACGCTCCAGCGCGGTACGGCCCGCCGCGTCGGTCCTGGCGCCCTCCGGCACCGGCACGGTCACCGTCCGGCCCTTCGCTCGGGCGGTCACCGTCGGCGCCGGCGCCGGCCGCTTCGAGCCGCCCACCTCCGCGCCGGCCTCCTCCAGGGTGTCCCGCGGGCCGAAGTCCCGTACCAGCGCCGCCCGTACCGCCTCGGCACCCGTGGCCCGGGCCGCCGCCGCCACGCCGGCCGGGGGGCGCCCCTGGCAGGTCAGCGTGGCCGCCGACCGCCCGGTCAGGGCCGCGGCCAGCAGCGTGGCGTCCGGCTCGTGCTTGGCGTACGCCTCCGGGTAGCCGCTGCGCTGCACGCGCTGTGCGGCCACGGTGAGCGGGAGCCGTTCGTAGTCGCGCACCTTGACCAGGTGGTCGTAGAACATGCCCGCCGCGTAGGACGGGTCCATGATCTGTTTGTCGGTGCCCCAGCCCTGCGAGGGACGCTGCTGGAACAGCCCGAGCGAGTCCCGGTCGCCGTGCTCCAGGTTGCGCAGCCCGGACTCCTGGAGTGCGGTCGCCAGCGCGATGGCCACGGCCCGCTCGGACACGCCGCGCCCCGTGCCGACGGCGGTGATCGTCGCCGCGTTCACCGCCTGCTCGGGCGTGAACCGGTACGACGTACGGTCGTTCCCGGTCGCGACCACCTTGCAGGCCGGGGTCCGCGTACCGCCGGTGACGTACTGCACGACGAGATAGCCCGCGAGCGCGCACAGGACGACAAGGGCCGCGCCGAAGCGGAAGAGGCGGCCACGACGCTTGGGGGAAGGAGGGGTCGGCTCTGGCACGCGTACAAGGTACTGGAGGCCACCGGGGCCCCGGTGCCGGGTGCGGCGCGCCCGTGCGCGACATCCCGCGCGCGGCGGCGCGTTAGGGTCGACATCATGGCCGACACCTCGCTTGACCTCACGCTGGACGCTGCCGCGCTCACCGCGGAACTCGTCGACCTCCCCTCGGAGAGCGGCACGGAGAAGCCGCTCGCGGACGCGATCGAGACCGCCCTGCGCGCCCTGCCGCACCTGACGGTGGACCGGTACGGCAACAACGTGGTCGCCCGGACGGACCTGGGCCGCCCGGAGCGGGTGATCCTGGCCGGCCACATCGACACGGTCCCGATCGCGGGCAACGTGCCCTCCCGGCTCGACGCCGACGGCGTCCTGTGGGGCTGCGGCACCTGCGACATGAAGTCGGGCGTCGCCGTGCAGTTGCGCATCGCGGCCACCGTTCCGGCCCCCAACCGGGACCTGACGTTCGTCTTCTACGACAACGAGGAGGTCCAGGCCGACCTCAACGGCCTCAAGCACGTGGCGGAGGCCCACCCGGAGTGGCTGCGGGGCGACTTCGCGGTGCTGCTGGAGCCCTCCGACGGCGAGGTCGAGGGCGGCTGCCAGGGCACCCTGCGCGTGCTGCTCAGGACGGCGGGCGAGCGGGCCCACTCGGCGCGCGGCTGGATGGGCGCCAACGCGATCCACGCGGCGGCCCCGATCCTGGCCCGGCTCGCGTCCTACGAGCCGCGCCGCCCGGTGATCGACGGCCTGGAATACCGCGAGGGCCTGAACGCGGTGGGCATCGGCGGCGGCGTGGCGGGCAACGTCATCCCCGACGAGTGCGTCGTCACCGTGAACTTCCGCTACGCGCCCGACCGCACGGAGGAGGAGGCGCTTGCGCACGTCCGTGAGGTCTTCGCGGACTGCGGCGTGGCGGAGTTCGTCGTCGACGACCACAGCGGGGGAGCCCTTCCGGGGCTGTCCCACCCCGCGGCGGCGGCCTTCATCGAGGCGGTGGGCGGCGAGCCGCGGCCCAAGTACGGCTGGACGGACGTGTCGCGGTTCTCGGCGCTCGGCATCCCCGCGGTCAACTACGGACCCGGCAATCCGCACTTGGCGCACAAAAGGGACGAACGGGTGGAAACCGGGAAGATTCTGGCGGCGGAGGTCCGTCTGCGGGCGTGGCTGACGGCATGACCGACGGCGTGGCCGGAGGCAATGGCCGGGCCGGGCGGCCGGGGCGAGGGCGCGGCGCTCGACGGCGGACATGCGCAGGTCCCCCGCGTGTAACCCGCGCCGATCTACGCTGAGGTGGAAAGACCGCAATCAGAGGGAGCGCACATGGCCACTGGGAACCCGGAGGGCACCAAGCAGCCGCCGGAGGAGCAGCGCCTCGGGCCGGTCCTCCGCCGCCGCGGCCAGGTCACGGCGAGCACCACGGACCAGCGCCTGCTCGACGCGGGCGGGCCCTCGGACTGGGTGCACACCGACCCCTGGCGGGTGCTGCGGATCCAGTCCGAGTTCATCGAGGGCTTCGGCACCCTGGCCGAACTGCCACCCGCCATCAGCGTGTTCGGCTCGGCGCGTACGGCGGTCGAGTCGTCCGAGTACGACGCCGGGGTGCGGCTCGGCCGGGGGCTGGTGCAGGCGGGCTGGTCGGTGATCACGGGCGGCGGCCCGGGCGCCATGGAAGCCGCCAACAAGGGCGCCTGCGAGGCGGGCGGCATCTCGGTGGGCCTCGGCATCGAACTGCCCTTCGAGCAGGGGCTGAACCCCTACGTCGACATCGGCCTGAACTTCCGCTACTTCTTCGTCCGCAAGATGATGTTCGTCAAGTACGCCCAGGGCTTCGTCGTCCTGCCCGGCGGCCTCGGCACCCTCGACGAACTCTTCGAGGCGCTGACCCTCGTCCAGACCCAGAAGGTCACCCGCTTCCCCATCGTCCTGTTCGGCAGCGCGTACTGGGGCGGCCTGGTCTCCTGGCTGGAGAACACCCTGGTGGCCCAGGGCAAGGCAGCGGAGAAGGACCTGCTCCTGTTCCACGTCACGGACGACGTGGAGGAAGCGGTAGCCCTGGTCTCCAAGGAAGCAGCCCGCTGACCCGCCGCGAAGCCTCCACCTGGCGGAGAACCGCACCGGGAGGAGCGTCGTGTGTGGCGGTGAGCTGCGATGGGCGGGGTGTTGTGTGGGCCTGTGACGTCGCGGTCGGCTGACCGCCACCCTGCCGGGGCGTCGTCTGTGGCGGTCAGGCCTGCGGGGCCTGATGCCTGGCCCTCGGCCACGCCTGGCGGGGTGCCGTGCCCGGCCGCTGATCCTGCATGGCGGGGTGCTGTGCGCGGTCGAGAGGCATGCCGTGGGGGATGTCACGCTCGGCCGCCGGCCATGCCCTGCGGGGCGGTCGGGGCTTTCGGCGGGGCGCCGGTCGTGGCGGTGCGGGTGGTGGGCGATGCCGGGCGTCGGCCGGGGGGCGCGGTGACGGGAATGGGCTCCGGGTGACCCGGGGCCCATTCCCCCGGGTCACCCGGAGCCCGAGCCGTTCGGCTGCGATCCCGTCTGCCGGACCGGGGGCTGCTCCGCCTGTCCGAGCGGCCCGTTCACCTTGCCGTGGGACCGGCGCGCCTGCCGGAGCGGGCCGGCGACGCCCGCGACGGTCACCGGCGGTGCGGTCAGGCCAGGCCCCTCCGGGCCACTGCGGGTGGGCGGTGGCCCGCGATGGACGCCACCATGTCCAGTACCTGCCGGGTCTCGGCCACCTCGTGCACCCGGTACACCTGCGCACCCAGCCACGCGGACACCGCGGTCGTCGCCAACGTACCGAGCACCCGTTCCTTCACCGGCCGGTCCAGCGTCTCCCCGACGAAGTCCTTGTTGGACAGCGACACCAGCACCGGCCACCCGGTGGCCACCATCTCGTCCAGCCGCCGCGTCGCCTCCAGGCTGTGCCGGGTGTTCTTGCCGAAGTCGTGTCCCGGATCGATCAGCACCGACTCCCGGGGCACCCCCAGCCCCACCGCACGCTCGGCCAGCCCCACGGTCACCCGCAGGATGTCGGCCATGACATCGTCGTACACCACCCGGTGCGGCCGGGTCCGGGGCCGCGCCCCGCCGGCGTGCGTGCACACCAGCCCCACCCCGTACCGCGCGGCGACCTCCGCGAGTCGCGGATCCACCCCGCCCCACGCGTCGTTCAGCAGGTCCGCCCCGGCCTCGCACACGGCCTCGCCGACGTCGGCCCGCCAGGTGTCCACACTGATGACCACGTCCGGATACCGGCGCCGCACCTCCGCCACGAACCCCACGGTGCGCCGCGCCTCCTCCTCCGCGGTGACCTCCTGCCCGGGCCCGGCCTTGACCCCGCCGACGTCGATGATCGCCGCGCCCTCGGCCACCGCCTGCTCCACACGCGCGAGCGCCGGCTCGTCACCGAACGTGGCCCCCTGGTCGTAGAAGGAGTCCGGGGTCCGGTTCACGATCGCCATGATCACCGGTTCGTGCGGCCCGAATTCCCGCCTGCCCAGCCTGAGCATCCCCTGTGACCTCTTCTCATCCATCCCCGGTACATCCCGCTGCACAGCCGCCTGTGACCCTAACTGTCAGACTCGCATGGCACGATCGGACCCTGACACTTTCGACACCGAGCACATCGGGTGCACCGAGCACACCGACGTGGGGAGCCGGCGATGGTTATGTTCTTGTTCCTGGTCGTCGCGCTCGCCGTGGTGGTCGCCGCGGTGACGCTCGCCGTGGTGGGCGGCGGCGAGAGCGGCCCGCTGCCGGAGGCGGCGCCGGAGCGGCTGCACGACCCGCTGCCGCCGGACCGTCCGGTGGGCCGCGCGGACGTGGAGCGGCTGCGCTTCCCGCTGTCCGCCCGCGGCTACCGCATGGCGGACGTGGACGACGCCCTCAGCCGCGTCGCCGCCGAACTCGCGGAGCGGGACGCCCGCATCGCCGACCTGGAGTCCGCCCTGGCCGGCGCCCAGGCCGCCGCGCACGTCCGGCTGGACAAGCCCGCACATCCGGAGGACCAGCAGTGACCGACGGCACCGTCCTGGCGGGCCCCGACGGCGCGCTGCGCTGCCCCTGGGCCCTGTCCACCGAGGACTACGTGACGTACCACGACGAGGAGTGGGGCCGCCCGGTCCACGGCGACGACGCCCTGTACGAGCGGCTCAGCCTGGAGGCGTTCCAGTCCGGCCTGTCCTGGATCACCATCCTGCGCCGCCGCCCGGGCTTCCGGGCCGCCTTCGCCGACTTCAGGATCCAGAAGGTCGCGGCCTTCACCGACGAGGACCGTGAACGCCTCCTCGCCGACCCCGGCATCATCCGCAACCGCGCCAAGATCGACGCGACCCTCGCCAACGCGCGCGTGCTCGCCGACTGGGCCCCGGGCGAGCTGGACGCCCTGATCTGGTCGTACGCCCCGGACGCGACCGCCCGCCCGATCCCGAAGACCCTCGCCGACGTCCCCCCGGTCACCCCGGAGTCGACGGCCCTGTCGAAGGACCTGAAGAAACGCGGCCTGCGCTTCATCGGCCCCACGACGGCATACGCCCTGATGCAGGCCTGCGGCCTGGTAAACGACCACCTAGAAACCTGCACCACCCGCCCCAGCCCCTGAAATACGGCGTCGATAGCGCCCTGAAGGGGCGCGGGGAACGGCGCGCCCAGCCACACCCCACCCGCACCCGCCCGACGACACAACCTGGCAGGTCCCGCGGCGCGCCAGGAAGACCAGGCGAAGTGGCTTGCGGCGTCGATAGCGCCCTGAAGGGGCGCGGGGAACGGCGCGCCCAGCCACACCCCACCCGCACCCGCCCGACGACACAACCTGGCAGGTCCCGCGGCGCGCCAGGAAGACCAGGCGAAGTGGCTTGCGGCGTCGATAGCGCCCTGAAGGGGCGCGGGGAACGGCGCGCCCAGCCACACCCCACCCGCACCCGCCCGACGACACAACCTGGCAGGCCCCGCGGCGCGCCAGGAAGACCAGGGAAAGTCGCTTACGGCATCGCCAGCACCCCGAGGCCAGCCACAACCACCCGGCACTGAAACCCGGCCAAACCAGCGGAGCTACCGGCCCAGATACCGAGGCTTCTCCTTGTTCACGAACGCCCGCACGGCGATGGCATGGTCCTCGGACCGACCCGCCCGGGTCTGCAGCTCGTCCTCCTTGTCCAGCGTCTCGTCGAGGGAGTGGGTGAGCCCATAAGCCACCGCCTCCTTGATCGCCGCGTACGCGACAGTCGGCCCCTCGGCCAGCGCACGGGCGACCCGCTCGGCCTCGGCCCGCAGCCGGTCCCCGGCCACCACCCGGTTCGCGATTCCCAGCTCGTACGCCTCCGCCGCCGTGATGCTGCGCGGGAAGAGCAGCAGGTCGGCGGCGCGGCCGGGGCCGACGACCCGGGGCAGCGTCCAGGAGATCCCGGAGTCGGCGGTCAGCGCGACCCCCGCGAACGACGTGTTGAAGGACGCCGTCTCGGCCACCACCCGGTAGTCCGCCGCGAGCGCGAAGCCGAGCCCGGCCCCGGCCGCGACCCCGTTCACGGCGGCGACGACCGGCTTGGGCGCGCCGGCCAGCGCCCGCACGATCGGGTTGTAGTGCTCCCGCACCGTGGTCATCGTCTGCCCCGTCCCGGCCTCCCGGTCGGCGGCCAGCAGCCCGATGTGCTCCTTGAGGTCCTGGCCCACGCAGAACGCCCGGTCCCCGGCCGCGGTCAGCAGCACGGCCCGTACGGCGGCGTCGTCGGCCGCGGTCCGCGCCGCGTCCCGGAGGCCGACCTTGGTCGCGACGTCCAGCGCGTTCATCGCCTCGGGGCGGTTGAGTGTGATCGTCGCGAGTCCGTCGCTCACCTCGTAGAGCACGGTGTCGGCCATGGGGCATCCCCTCCGATGTCGCGGCCCTGACGTACCGCTCGGTACGTCATTGTCTGGGGACAGCATGGCGGAGATCTCCGCCCGGGTGCCGTACCCGGCGTGTGACCTGCGTCAAAGAATTTCTGCCGGGATCCGGCCGGGGGACGTTGGTGCCGCGGCGAAGTATCGCAGCCACATCGCCGAATTGAGTGGTTTTGCTCGCGCGCGTTGCCCAAGCGATGCCGACCGATGTTGGTCATCGGGTCCTGAGATGCGGGATAATGGCTTGGAAGCAATGTGTTCGATGCCGGTGCCGCGGGCCTCGCACGGACCGCGCGTGCCCCTTCAGGGGACGTCGGCAGACGATGAGCTGGTTTCAGGAAGGGGAACGAGCATGGCGGCCATGAAGCCGCGGACGGGCGATGGCCCGCTCGAGGTGACCAAGGAGGGGCGGGGCATCGTCATGCGCGTTCCGCTCGAAGGCGGCGGTCGGCTCGTCGTCGAGCTGACCCCTGACGAGGCCGAGGCGCTTGGCGACGCCCTGAAGAAGGTCGTCGTCTGAGGCGCTGGCGACCATGACCTTTCGACTGCCCCGGCACCACACGGTGCCGGGGCAGCCGCATTACACATTGCCGACGTGCGAGGCACCCCCCATCAGGGGCGCGGGGGAACTCCGCGAGAACCCACGACGCTCCCGCACACGCCCACCGCCCTGTGCCCCGTCAGGGGCGCGGGGAACTGCGCGAAACCCCACGACGTTCCCGCACATGCCCGCCGACCCTGTGCCCCGTCAGGGGCGCGGGGAACTGCGCGACCAGCCACGACACCGCCGCACCTGCAAGGGGACGGTCCCCACCGCCAAGGCCGGCGCCGCCCCGGTTACCGCTTGACGGCGCACAGCAACCCGTCGCCCACCGGCAGCAGCGACGGCATCAGCTCCGGACTCTCCCGCACCGTGCGCAGCAGCTCCCGCAGCCGCAGCACCTCGGTGGGCTGCGGGCCCGAGTCCACGGTGCGGCCGTTGGCGAAGACGCCCTCGAAGACGACCAGGCCACCGGGCCGTAGCAGGCGCAACGATTCAGCTAGATAGTCGAGGTATTCCAGCCGGTCGCCGTCGCAGAAGACGAGGTCGTACCCCGCGTCCGCGAGCCGCGGCAGCACATCCAGCGCGCGGCCCGGGATGAAGCGGGCCCGGTTGCTGGCGAAGCCGCAGGCCCGGAACGCCTGCCGGGCGAACTGCTGGTGCTCGGGCTCCGGGTCGACGGTGGTCAGCACGCCGTCCGGCCGCATGCCGTGCAGCAGGTGCATGCCGGACACCCCGCAGCCGGTGCCGATCTCCGCCACCGCCTTGGCGTCCACGGTGGCGGCGAGCATCCGCAGCGCGGCGCCCGTGCTGGGCGTCACCGAGCGCAGCCCTGCCTCGCGGGCCCGGTCGCGGGCCCAGCGCAGCGCGTCGTCCTCGGCGACAAAGGCGTCGGCGAACGCCCAGCTCGTCTGCCGGTTGCCGGTAATGACCCTCTCCTGTCCCCGTGGTTGCCTGGGCGTGACTGTATCCGCTGGGCCCGGGAACCCGCAGATGGGACCGCGCGTTTAAGGGGATGAGCGAGTAGTGGGGGACCGGCGGGGGGTATGAGGTGGACCAGGATGACGAGCAAGTGCTGACGCAGCCGCATGAGCCGTGTCAGCCCAGATCAAATTCTCGTAAAACCGCTTATCCGGAGCTAACGGGCGAGGTGGCTATGGTAGGGGCTCCACTGGACACCACCAGAGCCGACAGGGGAGGTGCGGCTGCGCCCGAGGACCGGGGAGGAGTGCTGCGGCGCTTCCTCGGGTCGGCGGGCAGGCCGAAATCCGTGAACGACACCGCTGACCACAGCCACGCCACCGGTACCGCCGCAGGCGGAACCCAGACCGCGACCTTCGCCACCGACGCGGACGGGCAGGCGTGGACTCCGCCCACGTGGGAGGAGATCGTCAGCACGCACAGCGGCCGGGTCTACCGCCTGGCCTACCGTCTCACCGGCAATCAGCACGACGCCGAGGACCTCACCCAGGAGGTCTTCGTCCGCGTCTTCCGTTCCCTGTCGACCTACACCCCCGGCACGTTCGAGGGCTGGCTGCACCGCATCACCACGAACCTCTTCCTGGACATGGTGCGGCGCAAGCAGCGCATCCGCTTCGACGCGCTCGGAGAGGACGCGGCCGAGCGGCTGCCCAGCCGCGAGCCCACGCCCCAGCAGATCTTCAACGACGCGCACTTCGACGCGGACGTACAGCAGGCCCTCGACACCCTCGCGCCCGAGTTCCGCGCCGCGGTCGTCCTGTGCGACATCGAAGGACTGTCGTACGAGGAGATCGCCGCGACCCTCGGCGTGAAGCTCGGCACGGTCCGCTCCCGTATCCACCGTGGCCGCTCGCAGCTGCGCAAGGCCCTCGCGCACCGCTCGCCGGAGGCACGGGCCGCCGAGCGCCGCTCCTTCGTGCCCCGCGTTCCCGCACTGGGGGGAGGGGGCGCGACCGCGTGAGTGGATCACGGCCGAAACCTGCGCAGGGGCACCTCGCAGAAGAGCATCTGGGAGACCGGCTCTCCGCCCTGGTGGACGGAGAGCTCGGTCATGACGCGCGTGAGCGGGTCCTGGCCCACCTGGCGACCTGCGCCAGGTGCAAGGCGGAGGCGGACGCCCAGCGGCAGCTGAAGAACGTCTTCGCGGAGTCGGCGCCCCCGCCGCCCTCCGAGAGCTTCCTCGCGCGCCTCCAAGGGCTGCCCGGCGGCGGTCCGGACGGCGGCTCGCCGCTGGAGGGCGGGCTGCCCGGCGGCTCCACGCCCGGCGTCTTCGGGGTCGGGCGCGAGGACCGGTTCGAGTTCGGCTACGTCCCCGCGCGCCCGCACTCCCCGGGTTCGCACGCGGACCGCGGCTTCCGCATCCACCCCGTCGGCCGCCCGGACACCACGGACCGGCATGCCTCGCGCGGAATGCGGTTCGCGTTCGTCGCCGCAGGGGCGGTGTCGCTGGCCGCGGTCGCGCTGGGCGGCGTCACCACCGGCATTCCCCGCGACACCGCGGCGGACGCCCGTGGTGGTGTCGGCAGCGTGACGCCGACGCGCACGGCGGGCACGGGAGCGGCCACCACGTCCGAGGCCCAGCGCCGCCGCCCGGTCGGGCCGCTGCTCATGCAGGGCACGCTGCTGGGCGAGACCCCGGTCGCGTCGACCTCGGTCTCCGCGCCGCTGCAGCCCGGGGCGCAGACCCCCGCCACCGGGCAGACCCTCGCGCCCATGCTGACCACACCGATGGAAGCCGGTGCGGCCGCCGTTTCGCCGTTGATACGTCCGTTCGGTGCGACCCCGCCGATCTCGCTGATCTCGTGGTCCACCGCCCCCGGGCTGACCCCGCCCGGTGTGCTCGCCGCACCCGTCCCCGACTCGACCCCCACTCCCTCCCCGTCGCCGTCCTCCTCCGCACGGACCGCTCGCTGAACGGCTCCTGCGCGGCTGCCCGCGAACCTGGTTGAATCCTGTGAGGCCGCGCCCGCGGCACCTTTTCGGGCACGGGGTCGACGATGCGCGGTCAGCCGCCGGAACGCCCGGCCATGGCCAGCTGTGGGGAGAACATGAACGAGGGGAAGCCGGTTCTGCCGGGGGAGGCCGTGGAGGACACATCGACCACGAGCGACGGCGACTTCGAGTTGGCCCACCCGACCACCACGCCCGACAGGGACAACGGGGCTGAGGGCGCCGTTTCCGGTGCGGGTGCCGAGGGCACCGGTGGCGCGGGCGCGGGCATCGGTTCCGGTTCGGGCGCCGGTGGCACGGGTGCCGGTGGCGCGGGCGTGGCTGCCGGCGCCGGTTCGGGTGTTGAGGCCGTGGGCGGCGAGGTGAACGCCGTCGGTGCCGGGGCCGGGGAGTCCGGTGGGCGGGGCAAGCCCCTGCACGACCCTGATCCGTACAGCACGCCACCGTACGGGGAGCCCGGCCCCTGGGCACCGGCCCCGCCGGTCCAGCACCCGGCGACGACACCCACCCACGGCACGATGCTCCCGGCTCCGCCGCCCGCCCACGGCACCACGCCTCCTGGCCCGCTGCCCGCTGACGGCATGCCGATCCCGGCCGGCCCGCCCCCCGCTCCGGGTGTGACGATTCCCGCCTCCGCTCCGGCACCCGGTCACGGCACGGCGACCCCAGCCCCGCCGCCCGGTCACAGCGGGACGATTCCCGCCGCCCCGGTCTCGCCGCCCGGCCACGGTGGGACGATTCCCCCTTCGGTTCCGGTGCCCGGCCATGGCACGGCGATTCCGGATGGCTCGGCGCACGCTCGCAGTGGGGCGTTTCCGGCTTCGGGGGACGGTGCGTCGCAGTCGGACGCGACGCTCTACCCCCTGCCGGGCATGGCGCCGCAGCCGGACTCGACGCTTCACTCCGCGCCGGGCGCGGTGCCACAGGCGGACCCGGCGCTCTTCCCCGCGCCGGGCGCGGGTCCGCAGCTCGGGGCTTACCCCGTGTCCGGTGCGGTTCCGCAGTCCGGTCCCTGGCAGCGGTACGACCCCTGGGCCCCCGCTCCGCTTCAGCAGAACGGTGCCGCCGTTCCCACCGTGGGGCAGCGGCGTCGACGGGTGCGCAAGGCGCTCGTCGGGGGTGCCCTGGTGCTGGCCCTGGTCTCCGGGGGCGTCGGCGGCATCGTAGGGGTGTACCTGGAGCGCAACGGCGGAGTGTCGGACGTCCATCTGCCCCAGGCGGGCAAGGAGCCCACCGGCCGGCCCGCGGACAGCGTGGCCGGGATCGCCGCACGTGCCCTGCCCAGCGTCGTCACGCTGCATGTGGCCGGCAGCAGCGAACAGGGCACCGGCACCGGCTTCGTCCTGGACACGCGCGGCCACATCCTGACCAACAACCACGTCGTCGAGCCCGCCGGGCCGAGCGGCGACATAACGGTGACGTTCAGCGGCGGCGAGACCGCGAAGGCCCAGGTCGTCGGCCGGGACAGCGGCTACGACCTGGCCGTCGTCCGGGTCAAGGGCGTACACGGACTCAAGCCGCTGCCCCTCGGCAACTCCGACAACGTCCGGGTCGGCGACCCCGTCGTCGCCATCGGCGCCCCCTTCGACCTCTCCAACACCGTCACCTCCGGCATCATCAGTGCCAAGGAGCGGCCCATCACGGCGGGCGGCGAGAGCGGGGACGGCAGCGACGTGTCGTACGTCGACGCGCTGCAGACCGACGCGCCCATCAACCCGGGCAACTCCGGCGGCCCGCTCCTCGACGCACAGGCCAGGGTCGTCGGCATCAACTCCGCCATCCGTTCGGCCGACAGCGGCTCCGACACCCAGGGCGGTCAGTCCGGCTCCATCGGCCTCGGCTTCGCCATACCGGTCAACCAGGCCAGACGCGTCGCCGAGGAACTGATCAACGACGGCCGGGCGACCCACCCGGTGATCGGCATCACCCTCGACATGGCCTACACCGGCGACGGCGCCCGCATCGGCACCAAGGGCGGTGACGGCGGCCCCGCCGTCACCACGGGCGGCCCCGGGGACCTGGCCGGGCTCAGGTCCGGCGACATCATCACCGAGGTCGACGGACAACGCGTCCACTCCGGCGACGAGCTGATCGTCAAGACCCGCGCCCACCGCCCCGGCGACCGTCTGGACCTCACCGTCGAACGCGACGGCACGGAGAAACACGTTTCGTTGGTGCTCGGTTCCTCAGGCCACAACTGACAGAAACCTCACCTCGGGACAGTACCGGTCGGACAGGTCCGCCGGGTACCGTGGACCCGGCCCGGACCACGGAAACACAACGGACAACCGAGGGCCGAGGACTGAGGACATCGCAAGGAGCTTCAGGTGTTCAATGACATAGGACCGCTAGAGCTGGTGACGATCGTTGTGCTCGCCGTGCTCGTCTTCGGTCCGGACAAGCTCCCCAAAGTCATTCAGGACGTGATGCGGACGATCCGCAAGGTGCGGGAGTTCTCGGAGAGCGCCAAGCAGGACATCCGCAAGGAACTGGGCCCGGAGTTCAAGGACTTCGAGTTCGAGGACCTCAACCCCAAGACGTTCATCCGCAAACAGATGGAGAACGACGACCTCGGTCTGAAGGAGATCCGCAACGGCTTCGACCTGAAGAAGGAGATGGCCGAGGTCACCGACGCGGTCCACGGCCGGGAGAGCGAGGCACCGCCTTCGGCCTCCCCGTCGTCCTCGTCCTCTTCCGGTGGGTCCGGCGGCCGGGTCGACATGACCAAGAAGCCCGAGCCGCCCGGCAAGGACGACCGCCCGCCCTTCGACGCGGACGCCACCTGACCGTACGGCCGAACCCGCTCACCCACACGTCCCGATGCGACCCCGCGTCGGGACGTGACGCGTTTCATATCCCGTGCACGTCGCGCGCGCCGCGAACCGGCCTGCCGCGCGACCCACGCACCGGGCGGTTTCCCCTGCTGCCCGCGGCGGTGTGGATATGCTGCCGAGTTGTTGTGCGGACCGGACGAGTACGCCCGAAGGGGGGCGGGCCCCGTCCCGGTCCGACGAGAGCGAGGGAGGCGTCGGGGCACATGGACACGACAGGTGGAGCGGTCACGCAGGCGTCGGCCGCGGCGGGCCGACAGCAGCCCCCCTCCGCGCGGCGCACGGTCGACGGCTATCTGCTGGCGCACTTCCCGTGGTACGGGCTCGACGAGGCGTTCACGGGGCCGCGCTGGCTGATGCAGGTCGGTACGGCGGCGGACGGCGCCGTAGAGCACGGGTCGATCGGGCACGGCGACGAACCCTCCGTCAGGAACGAGTACGCGGTCGGCTCCTCGGGCGAGCCCCGGGACAAGTTCGCGGTCGTGGTGACCGTCGCCGCGAATCCGTCCCGGCACAGCGCCGACGGCACCGGGCTGCTGGAGGCCACGTCGGTGTCCTCGGCGGCGTGGCTGGCCGGTGTCGGGCTGCTGTCGCTCACCTGGCCCGGGCATATGGACCACACCCTGCGGGACGAATGGCTGGAGCAGCAGACGGAGATCGCGTGGGCCCTGGCCGACGATCTGTCCGGTCCGGCGTGGTCGACGCTGTCGCTGCCCGTGGACGGCGTGCCCGCGCCCTTCCACTACCAGGAGTCGGAGTTCGGCTGGGTGCTTGCCGGTTCCACGCGGGAGGGGGTGCACCTGGGGGCGTATGGGCGGGGGATGAGTGCGTACGGGCTCGGGTTCGCCATGATCAAGGACATCGGCGCCTACGGGTAGCCTGCGGCGCCTTTGCCGGTTTGCGTGGTTCCTCGCGCCCCTGTACGCATTCTCGCCGTGGGGGTTGGGCCGGGTGGCGGGTGCGGGTTGGTTGTGGCTGGTTGCGCAGTTCCCCGCGCCCCTGTGCGCTTGCTCGCCGTGGGGGTTTGGGTTGGGTGGCGGGTGCGGGTTGGTTGTGGCTGGTCGCGCAGTTCCTCGCGCCCCTGGGCGCCTTCTCGCCGTGGGGGTTGGGTCGGATGGCGTCTGCGGGTTGTATTGGGCTGGGCGCGCAGTTCCCCGCGCCCCTGTGCGCCTTCTCGTCGTGGGGGTTGGGTTGGGTGGCGTCTGTGGGTTGTTTTGGGCTGGTTGGGCAGTTCCCCGCGTCCCTTGTGGGGCGCGGGGTTCTGGGGTGGTGGGGTTAGAACTTGTTGCGGGGGGTGATTCCCAGGGAGAGGCCGGCCAGGCCGCGTTGGCGGCCGCCCAGTTTGCCGGCGATGGCGCGGAGTGCCGAGCCCGCCGGGGAGTCGGGGTCGCTCAGTACCACCGGCTTGCCCTCGTCGCCGCCCTCGCGCAGGCGGACGTCGATGGGGATGCCGCCGAGCACCGGGACCGTCGTACCGGTCGTACGGGTCAGGCCCTCGGCTACCGCCTGGCCGCCGCCCGTGCCGAAGACGTCGATCATCTCGCCGCAGTGCGGGCAGGGCAGCCCGGACATGTTCTCGACCACGCCGACGATCTTCTGGTGGGTCTGTACGGCGATGGAGCCGGCGCGCTCGGCGACCTCGGCCGCGGCCTGCTGCGGGGTGGTCACGACCAGGATCTCGGCGTTCGGGATCAGCTGGGCGACGGAGATCGCGATGTCACCGGTGCCGGGCGGGAGGTCCAGGAGGAGGACGTCCAGGTCGCCCCAGTACACGTCCGCGAGGAACTGCTGGAGCGCGCGGTGCAGCATCGGGCCGCGCCAGACGACCGGGGCGTTGCCCGGGGTGAACATGCCGATGGAGATGACCTTCACGCCGTGCGCGGCCGGCGGCATGATCATGTTCTCGACCTGGGTGGGGCGTCCGTCGGCGCCCAGCATGCGCGGCACGCTGTGGCCGTAGATGTCGGCGTCGACGACACCGACCTTCAGCCCGTCGGCCGCCATCGCCGCCGCCAGGTTCACCGTCACCGAGGACTTGCCGACGCCACCCTTGCCGGACGCGACCGCGTACACCCGGGTGAGGCTGCCCGGCTTGGCGAACGGGACCTCGCGCTCGGCCTGCCCGCCGCGCAGCGCCGTCGCCAGTTCCCTGCGCTGCTCGTCGCTCATCACGTCGAGCGTCACCTCCACGCGCGTGACGCCGTCGACGCGGGAGACCGCCTCCGTCACGCGCTGGGTGATCGTGTCGCGCATCGGGCAGCCGGAGACCGTCAGGTACACGGTGACCGCGACCGCTCCGTCCGCGCCGATCTGCACCGATTTGACCATCCCGAGTTCGGTGATGGGCCGGTTGATCTCGGGGTCGTTCACCGTCGCCAGTGCCTGGCGCACCGCGTCTTCCGTAGCCATAAGGTCGATGGTACGGCGCCCGGCGGGGCCCCCGGTAAGCCCCCGTCAGCGGTCGTCCGCGTCACGTCCCGGCGGCCGTTCCGGCCGTTCCGCCGGGAACACGAACTGCCCGTCACGGCGGCGCGGCGTATCCAGGTCCCTGACGAGGTCCTGAAGCTCGGAGCGGATCCAGTCCCGGGTCGGCACCTCGCCCAGACCCATCCGCAGCGCGGCGATCTCGCGGGTCAGATACTCGGTGTCCGCGATGGACCGCTCGTTCTGTTTGCGGTCCTGTTCCAGGTTGACGCGGTCGCGGTCGTCCTGCCGGTTCTGCGCGAGCAGGATCAGCGGGGCGGCGTAGGAGGCCTGGAGCGAGAGCATCAGCGTCAGGAAGATGAACGGGTACTGGTCGAAGCGCAGGAAGGGCGGCGCGGCGACGTTCCACAGCACCCACAGCACGATGACGACCGTCATCCAGACGATGAAGCGTCCGGTGCCGAGGAAGCGGGCGATCTTCTCCGACAGCCGGCCGAACGCCTCCGGGTCCCACTCCGGCAGGATCCGCCGCCGGCGCGGCCCCGGCTGGTCGAGCCGGGTGGTGCGGGGCCGGGCGGCGGCGGTGGCCCCGGCGGGGCTGCGCTCGCGGGTGCTCTCGCGCTCGGGCGTCATGGCGCGCTCGTCCCCTCGTCCAGGTGGAACTCCGTCTCCCGCCAGTCGTCGGGCAGCATGTGGTCCAGGACGTCGTCCACGGTCACCGCGCCGAGCAGCGCCCCGGCCTCGTCCACGACCGGCGCCGCGACCATGTCGTACGTGGCGAAGAACCCGGCGACGACCGGCAGCGCGGCGTCCGGGGCGAGGGTCTGCAGATCGTCGTCGACGAGCGAGCTGCACAGGGTGTACGGCGGGTCGCGCAGCAGCCGCTGGAAGTGCACGGTGCCCAGGTACTTGCCGGTCGGGGTGTCGTCGGGCGGCCGGCAGACATAGACCTGGGCCGCGAGGGCCGGGGACAGATCGGGGTTGCGGACACGGGCGAGGGCGTCGGCGACGGTGGCGTCCGGCCGTACCACGATCGGCTCGGTCGTCATGAGCCCGCCGGCCGTGTGCTCCTCGTACGACATCAGCCGCCGCATGTCGGCCGCGTCGGCGGGCCGCATCAGGCTCAGCAGCCGTTCCTTGTCCTGCTCGGGCAGCTCACCGAGCAGGTCGGCCGCGTCGTCCGGGTCCATGGCCTCCAGGATGTCGGCGGCCCGCTCCTCCTTCAGCTTGCCGAGGATCTCGATCTGGTCGTCCTCGGGCAGTTCCTCCAGGACGTCGGCGAGGCGGTCGTCGTCGAGGGCGGCGGCGACCTCGGCGCGCCGCTTGGCGGACAGGTGGTGCAGCACATTGGCGAGGTCGGCGGGGCGCAGCTGCTCGAAGGTGGCGAGCAGGCTCTCGGCGCCCTGCCCGTGCTCCTCCAGCGAGAAGCCGCTGACCGCCGACCATTCGACGGTCAGTGTCTCGCCGGCCCGTCGCCCGCCGCCCTTCCAGGGCAGGGCCAAGCGCCTTTCCTCCCCGGTACGCCGGAAGGCGCCGCCCTTCCTGCCCTTGCGCACGAAGACCCGGTCGACCTCCCAGTCCCGACGGGCCGGCAACTGCTGCACGGCCACGTCCAGGACGGTGACCTCCTCGCCGGTCTCGGTCAGGGTGACGCGGCGGTCGAGGAGTTCCCCGAGGACGAGCCGTTCGGTGGGGCGCTGCTCGAAGCGGCGGACGTTGAGCACCCCGGTGGTGATGATCTGGCCGGACTCGATGCTGGTCACCCGGGTCATGGGCAGGAAGATGCGGCGCCGGGTGGGCAGTTCGACGACGAGGCCGAGCAGGCGCGGGGGACGCCGTCCGACGCGCAGCATGACGACGAGGTCCCGCACCCGGCCCACCTGGTCGCCGTTCGGGTCGAAGACGGGGACCCCGGCCAGGTGCGAGACGAAGATCCGGGGGACGCCGGCTGCCATGACTGTGCTTCCTTCAGCTTCCTTGGCTTCCTCTGCGTACGGCAGGCCGCTGGCCGCGCCCTTGCGTGTCCAGCCGTGTCCCCCTTTCCGAATTGCCCGCTCGGTGGGGTTCAGGCTAGCCCGTCCCGGTCGGATACGCCCTGGTGAGCGGTCCGGACGGACTGGCTCCGCCGAGGCCCGACGGCCCCGGTACGCTGCCGTACGCCGCTTGGTTCCAGCAGAAAGGCAGCCCCACCTGTGACCGTGATTGCGCAGGGCCGTATCCGCCGGGCCGCGTTGGTGACCGCGATGTGCGCACTGGCCGTGACGGGCGCGACGGGACTCACGGGGTGCAGCGAGGATCCGGACGCGGGCACCAACGGGGTGGGCAAGCTGCCCGCCGCCAAGATCCAGTCACAGACCCGGGCGGCGGCGGACTCGGCCTCCGCGGTGCGGCTGTCGGGGACCGTGGTGACCAGCGGGAGCACATACAAGCTCGACATGCGTCTGAAGGCCGACGGCGGCACGGGGTCGGTGACCTCGGAGGGTGCGACCTTCCGGCTGCTGCGGGTCGGCGAGCAGCTGTATCTGAAGGCCGACGCGGACTTCTGGAGCCACGCGGACGCCGGCGGCGCCAAGGGCGGCGAGACGGCGGCCGTGGAGAAGCTGGGCGGCAAATATGTGAAGGTGCCGCAGGGCGACCCCGCGTACAAGAAGTTCAGCGGCTTCACGGACAAGGACGTGCTCCTCGACGGGCTGCTGACCCTGCACGGCGACCTGGAGACCGCCGGCCACCACGAACAGTCCGGCGTCCGCACCATCCGCATCACCGGCGACAAGGGCGCCGGCGGCAGCCTCGACGTCTCCCTGGAGGGGCGTCCGTACCCGCTCAGCCTGACCCGCGCGGGCGACGCCGGGACGCTCCGCTTCTCCGACTGGGGCAAGAGCTTCACCCTCACCGGACCGGCGAAGGACGAGACGGTGGACTACGGCAAACAACTGCCGACATCGTGACCGGCCGGCCGCTCACGGGTCACTGATCGTCTGCCAGCTGCCGCAGACCGTTCGCCAGCAGCGCGAACCCGTGTTCCGCATCGGCCACCGCATCCGCGAAGCGCGCGTCGGCCGGCTCCCCGTACGCCAGGCGCGCGGCGTTGTCCTGCGCCAGCGCCCAGTGCACCGCGACGATCTGTACGGCGCCCAACCGCGCCGTCAGCTCCGCGGTGTTCGCGGTTTCCCGCAGTGCCCGGGCGAGCGCGTGTTCGGCGCCGCTCTTGAACCGTTCCATCCGGGCCACCAGTGAGGGCGTGTCCAGGATCATCCGGGTGATCCGCAGCACCTGGGGATGGTCGTTGAGCCCGGTGATCGGGTCCCGCTCGCGCAGCCCCTCGAGGAAGTGCTCCCGCACCGCGGCCAGCGGAGCGGTGCCGGGCGGACGGGCCCGCACGACGCGGGCGATCTCGGGCTCGTGGTCGGCGAGGCGATGCACCACGAGGTCTTCCTTCGCCGGGAAATAGGCGAAGAGCGTGCGCTTGGAGACCTCGGCGGCCTCGGCCACCTGTGCGACGGAGACCTGCTGGAAGCCGTGTTCGAGGAACAGGCTGATCGCCGCGTCGGAGATCGCCGCGCGGGTCCGCTGCTTCTTCCGCTCCCGCAGCCCTGGCTTGTCGTCCACGCCGCACACCGTAACAGATTGGTTCCCCGAGAGTATTTCTGCACCTGGTATACATTTACCCCGAGGTGGAGATTGACCGAAGCAGGAAGGAAGAAGGGGACGTGAAGGTGTTGGACGAGAACGAGACCGAGATCGAGGTCGTCGTCGCGGGCGCCGGCCCGACCGGACTGATGCTGGCGTACGAACTGGCACTGGCCGGGGTCGAGACCCTGGTGCTGGAGAAGCTGCCCCGGCCCGTCGAGCAGGTGAAGGGCGGCGGGATCCAGCCCCGTACCGCGGAGATGCTGGAACTGCGCGGGCTGCTGGAACCCCTGCTGAAGCGTGCCGTGTCCCGTGAACCGGTGGGCGGCCACTTCGCGACCCTGCCCGTCCCGCTGGACTGCGCACCCTGGGGGACCAGGCACCCCTACCCGATCGCGATCCCCCAGTGGGAGATCGAGGAAGTGCTCGAAGAGCGGGCGATCGCCGCGGGCGCGCGGGTGCTGCGCGGCGCCGCCGTCTCAGGGGTCGAGCAGGACGGTGACGGCGTGGTCGTGACGGCGGCCGGCCGGGCGGTGCGGGCCCGCTACCTGGCGGCCTGCGACGGCGGCCACAGTACGGTACGGAAACTGCTCGGACTGCCGTTCCCCGGCCGGCCCGGCACACACCAGGCGGCGCTGGCCGACATCCGCCTGACCGCCGCCTCCTCACTGGTGCCGCGACAGATGGGGCACATGAGCGGTCTGACCCGGCACGCGGGCGGCTACTGGGCCATGCTGGTCCCTCTCGGCGACGACCGGTACCGGTTCACCTTCGGGCACGCGGAACCGGCGGACGTCGACCGCGACACCGCCGTCACCCACGAGGAGATCACCGCCGCGCTCCACGCCGTCTACGGCCGTGAGACCACCCTCGGCCGCGTCGACAACTCCTCGCGGTTCACCGACGCCACCCGACAGCTGGAGCAGTACCGCGCGGGTCGCGTCCTGTTCGCGGGCGACGCCGCGCACATCCATCCGCCGCTCGGCGGACAGGGGCTCAACCTCGGCATACAGGACGCGTTCAACCTCGGCTGGAAACTGGCAGCGGCCGTCCAGGACCGGGCGCCGAGCGGCCTGCTGGACAGCTACCACGCCGAACGGCATCCGGTCGCGGCCCAGGTCCTGCGCCACACGTCGGCCCAGCGCGTCCTGGCCGACCAGGACCCGAGCGAGGACGTGGCCGCGCTGCGTGACATCGTCATCGACCTGCTGCGCCTGCCCGACACCAACCGCCACCTCGCGGGACTGATGTCCGGCCTCTCACTGCGCTACCCGCTGCCCGGCGATCATCCGCTCACCGGACAGCGCGTGCCGGACGCCGACCTGATCACCGAGGGCGGCCCCACCCGGCTGTCGACGCTGTTCCGCTCCGGGCACGCCGTCCTGCTCGACCTGGCCGGAACCGTACCGGCCGGCCTCCGGCTCCCGCCGCAGGTCGACCTCGTCCACGCCACATGCCCCGACATCCCCGCCACTAGCCTGCTCATCCGCCCCGACGGCTACACCAGCTGGGCCACGGACGGCTCCGCCGCCCCTGCCGATTCCCTGCGCACCACCATCAACAACCTCACCAACACCCCCTGACCCCAACGCACCTACTTCAACACCGGCCCCGCCCCTCTCTTTCCCGCCGCGACGGCGCTCAGCCACGACGTCGTCACCCGGCGGTGCCGAACCAACCGGGACCCATCGCCGCCGGGACGGCGATCGGCTGCGACGGCGCTCAGCCATGACGGTGTTGCCCGGCGACGCAGCAAGGACCCGCCCCTCGGACCCGCGTGGGTCCGACCGCCCCGCTCCCGGCGACGGAGGTTGCCCCCTCTTCCCGCCGCGACGGCGCTCAGCCAAGACGTCGTCGTCCGGCGGTGCCGAATCGAGCGTGACCCTTCGCCGCCGTGACGGCGATCGGCTGCAACGGCGCTCAGCCACGACGGTGTTGCCTGGCGACGCAGCAAGGACCCGCCCCTCAGACCCGCGTGGCTTGACCGTCCCGCTCCCAGCCACGGAGGTCGCCCCCCCTCTTCCCGCCGCAGCGGACCTCAGTCACGACGTCGTCGCCCGGCGGTGCCGAACCGAGCGCGACCCTTCGCCGCCGGGACGGCGATCGGTTGCAACCGCGCTCAGCCACGACGGTGTTGCCCGCGACGCAGCACGCACCCGCCCCTCGGGCCCGCGTGGCTTGACCGTCCCGCTCCCAGCCACGGAGGTCGCCCCCCTCTTCCCGCCGCAACGGCGCTCAGCCACGACGGTGTCGTCCGGCGGTGCCGAACCGAGCGCGGCCCTTCGCCGCCGGGACGACGATCGGTGCCGAAACGAACGTCAACGGGTTCCTGCCCGCGGCAGCGGTTGGCGGTGTTTGAGGGGCGTCAGGCTCGCCTTCGGCGTTTTGCCAGGAGGCGCGGCAGCGCAGCCGGCACCGGGCGGCGGGTCGTCGCGGGCGTCGGCAGTGGGGGCGCGGCGAGCGGCCCGTCCGGGAGGGGCGCAGTCGCCCCCGTCGGCGTCAGCCGGAGCACCCGGCACTCGCGGGACCAGCGGTCCGTCATGGCCTCGCCGTCGACCGCGTTGAGCCGCTTGCCCTTCAGCTCGGTCACCGCGGCCTCCCACTCCGCGGACCCCGCCGGGAGTTCGGACACGGTCGCCGTCCAGGTGACCAGCCGGCCGCCCTTGTCCTTGCTGCGCACGGTCACCTCGGCGGAGCCGCCGTCGGCGAGCCCGGGCAGCGGCTGTTCCCCGGGCCCGTCGCCGACCAGGCACACCGCTCCGTCGTGCCACGCGTGCCACAGCGCACGCGCGGCGGCCGCCCCGGCACCGCGGACCCAGACGAGCCCGGACTTCTTCGTGGCCTCCTCGACGAGGGCGCGGTCAAGCAGCTCGCTTGTCATGCGCCCAGCCTAACCAGCCGCCCCGCCGCAGGCGGCAGGCCGCGGACCGCCGTCACAGCCAGCCGTTGCGCTTGAGCGTGCGGTGGATGGTCAGACACAGTGCCACCGTGATGCCCATGATCAGCGGGTAGCCGTACTTCCACTTCAGCTCGGGCATGTGATCGAAGTTCATGCCGTACACACCGCACACCATCGTCGGCACCGCGATGATCGCGGCCCACGCCGTGATCTTCCGCATGTCCTCGTTCTGCGCGACCGACGCCTGCGCCAGGTTGGCCTGGAGGATGGAGTTGAGCAGTTCGTCGAAGCCCACGACCTGCTCCTGGACACGGGCGACATGGTCGGCGACGTCCCGGAAGTACTTCTGGATCTCCGGATCGATCAGCCGCATCGGCCGCTCGCTCAGCAGTTGCATGGGCCGCAGCAGGGGCGAGACCGCGCGCTTGAACTCCAGCACCTCGCGCTTGAGCTGGTAGATCCGCGCCGAGTCCACACCGCGCCCCGCCCCGCCCTTGCGGCTCGGCGAGAAGACCTCGGTCTCCACCTCGTCGATGTCGTCCTGCACGGCGTCCGCGACCGCGATGTACCCGTCGACGACATGGTCGGCGATCGCGTGCAGCACGGCCGAGGGCCCCTTGGCGAGCAACTGCGGGTCGTCCTGCAGCCGGTGCCGCAGCGCCCGCAGCGAACCCTGCCCGCCGTGCCGGACGGTGATGAAGAAGTCCCGCCCGGTGAAGCACATGACCTCACCGGTCTCCACGACCTCGCTGGTGGCGGTGAGCTGGTCGTGCTCGACGTAGTGGACGGTCCTGAAGACGGTGAACAGCGAGTCGTCGTACCGCTCGAGCTTCGGCCGCTGGTGCGCCTGCACGGCGTCCTCAACGGCCAGCGGGTGCAGCCCGAACTCGCTTGCGATACCGGCGAATTCGGCCTCCGTGGGCTCGTGCAGCCCGATCCAGACGAACCCCCCGTCGCGCCGCACCTGGCGCATCGCCTCGTGCGGGGTCAGTGGCTTGGCGCTCTCGACGCGGGCGCCGTCCCGGTAGACGGCGCAGTCGACGACGGCCGAGGGGGTCGAGGGGTCGCGGGTGGTGTCGTAGCTCCCGCTGTCCCGGCGCGGGGCGCTCTTGCGCAGGGAGGGGCGGGAGGGACGGACCACGGCACGCAGGTCGCGGATCATCGACATGGCGGGCTCCTTCGCGGTGGGCGGCGAAGCGCGAAAGGGCCGCGGTTCACGGCTGGAACTACCCGGAATGGGGACGTCCTGTGTGCGGATGTTTGGCACGTCCACAAAGCGGGGAGCACCGCACCGTCGCGGTGGCGAGCTTCGCTGCTGATTCAGATCAGACAGATCAGGCAGGGCAGAACGAAGTGCTCTTCCGAAGGCGCGTACGACGGCGCGAGCGCGAGAGGTGGCGGTAGGCCAGATCCGGAACGGCTACATCAACAGCCGGAAGAGCGAGTGGTACTGCACGGCCGACTTCGATCCATGGCAGCCCCACCTCCTCCAGCCGGTCCCTCGTAAGGGACGGTCCATTCCCCGTAGGGGGTCTCACAGGCGTCGGGTCTCGATGCGACGCTTCTGCGTGCTGCCCCGAACCACCGGCCAAGAGTATCAGCCGACCGCGGTGTCAAGGTGACGCTTTGCCCGCTGCTGACGAGTTCTATGCTCGCCGCATGGTTGATGTTCTTCCTCTGGTCGAGGCACGGTTGCGCGGCGCGCTGGGCGAACCGGACGCGCGTGCGGCGGTCACCTTCCTCGGCACGGACCGCATCGAGGTGCTGCGCTTCCAGGACCGCGACCGCGAGGTAGGCGTCGTCCGCTACGCCACGCTGGGCATGTCGGCGCACCCCATGACGGAGCCCACGGCGCCGCTCGCCGACCCCGTCCGGGGCCCCCGCGCCGAACTGGTGCTCTCCGTCCGCGCCGGCCTCGCCGACACCGACAAGGTGCTCCGCCCGCTCGCCGTGCTGGCCGCCTCGCCGCAGGTGGAGGGTGTGGTGGTGGCCCCGGGCGCCTCCCTCGACGTGGGGGAGCCGCTGTGGCCCGGCGCGCCCTTCGGCTCGGTCCTGGTCGCCGAGCCGGGCGGACTGGTCGAGGACCTGGAGCTGGACGCGCCGATGGATCCCGTACGGTTCCTGCCGCTGCTGCCGATGACCCCGAACGAGGCCGCCTGGAAGCGTGTGCACGGCGCCCAGGCACTCCAGGAGCGCTGGCTGACGAACGGGACGGACCTGCGGGACCCCGCCCGCGCATCCGTACCGCTCGGCTGATCCGAGGGCGACCCGGGCGTGACCGATCTCACCAAGTCCCGGCCGGATCCGGTCAGTTGGCGAAGACGCCGACACCGTCCTCGGTGGCGTGCCGGGTCGCCAGCTGCCCGGCCTCGTCGGTGAGGGCGGCCCGTCGTACGACGACCACGAGCGCGCCGATCAGCGCGGTGACCGCCGCCACCACGAACGGAATGCGGACGTCGGTCCACTCCTCGATCTTCGGCGCGAAGTAGGGTGCCGCCGCGGCGGCGAACCAGCGCACGAAGTTGTAGCCCGCGCTCGCCACGGGGCGCGGAGCATCGGAGACGCCCAGGGCCAGTTCGGTGTAGACGGTGTTGTTCACGCCGATGAAGGCACCGGACAGGACGGTGCACACGATGGCCGTGGTGTGGTCGCCGTAGCCGAGTACGAGCACGTCCGCCGCGAGCAGCACCAGTGAGGCGCCGAGCACCTTCAGCGAGCCGAACCGCCGCTGCATCCGCGGGGCCACGATCACCGAGAAGACGGCGAGCAGCAGGCCCCAGGCGAAGAACACGGCACCGGAGCGGTACGGGGTCATGTTCAGCACGAACGGGGTGAAGGCCAGCACGGTGAAGAACGTGTAGTTGTAGAAGAACGCCGAGGCGGCGGCCGACGCGAGCCCGCCGTGGCCGAGCGCCCTGATCGGGTCGAGCAGTGACGTCCTGCGGGCGGGCCTCGGCTGTTCCTTCAGGAACGCCGCGATGCACAGGAAGCCGATCGCCATCAGCGTGGCCGTGCCGAAGAACGGGTAGCGCCAGCTGGCGTTGCCGAGCACCGCGCCCAGCAGCGGGCCGCACGCCATGCCGAGGCCGAGCGCGGACTCGTACAGCAGGATCGCCGCGGCGCTGCCTCCGGCCGCCGCGCCGACGATGACCGCGAGGGCCGTGGAGACGAACAGCGCGTTGCCGAGTCCCCAGCCGGCCCGGAAGCCGACGAGCTGGCCGACCGAGCCGGAGGTGCCGGCGAGCGCGGCGAAGACCACGACGAAGGCGAGCCCGAGCAGCAGGGTCCCGCGCCCGCCCAGGCGGCTGGAGACGAAGCCGGTGAGCAGCATCGCCACGGCGGTGATCAGGAAGTACGAGGTGAACAGCAGGGAGACCTGGCTGGCGGTGGCGTCGAGGCCCTGGGCGATGGACGGCAGGATCGGGTCGACCAGGCCGATGCCCATGAAGGCGACGACCGATGCGCCGGCCGTCGCCCAGACCGCCTTGGGCTGGCGCAGGATGCCTCCTGCTCCGGCGTCGAAGGCGTCCATGTGTGCTCCAATCCGGACGGGGAGCCCTGAGGAGGTGGTTGGTGTATGCACATAGTAAGTTAGTATGGCTAATTAATGCAACGTACATCTACTCTTTCCCGGTCGGTGGGCGGGCGCGTGACGGTCCGGGGGTGGGCGGGGATTCCGTCCGGACGGGTGATCGTCCTTGACGTGGCGGTGTGCGGGTAGGACCGTGGGGCCCTATGAGGGGCGAACCCAGTTGCCCGAAGTGCGGTGGCCGGGTCAGGGCTCCCGGACTCTTCGCCGATTCCTGGCAGTGCGATGTGCACGGGACGGTGCATCCGCTGCAGCCCGTGATCCCGCCCAGCGTCGAGGCTCTCAGCGTGGTCGTCCATCGGACGCAGGTGCCGGTGTGGATGCCCTGGCCGCTGCCGGTCGGCTGGCTGTTCACGGGGGTGGCCTACGCGGGCGACGACCGCAGCGGCGGCCGGGCGACCGCCGTGGCCTGCTCGGGACCAGGACCACTCGGCGGCATGGGCGAACTGATCCTGGTCGCCGAGGAGTTGGGCGTCGGCCTCGGCGCGCGTTACGCGGGCATCGACGGCCCCGACCCGGGACCGTACCTGAACGTCGAGAAGCCGCCCCAGGCCAAGGTGCTGGCGGCCGGCCGGCCGACCCCGCTCTGGCATGTCACCGGCGCCCCGGACGACCGCGCCGTCTTCGCCGGCGAGGCCCGCGGGCTGTGGCTGTGGGCCGTGGTGTGGCCCGAGCAGACGGGCCTGCTCATGTACGACGAACTGGTGCTGACGGACCTGCGGGACGCGGGCGCCGAGGTGGACCTGGTGCCCTGCGGAGCGCTGTCGCCGCGGCTGCTGGAGCCCTGAACACCGACCGCGGCCCGACCGCGCGAGGCCGCCCGGATGCGGCCGCGGGCCGGCCGGGGACCGTATCGGAGGCCGGGGGAGGCCGGGGGCTGCAACGGAGGATGCCGTGGGGGCCGGGGGTATACCGGAGGATGCCGTGGGGGCGGGGGTGTATCGAGGCCGGGGGAGGACCGGCTGTACCGGACAACGCCGTGATACGGCCAGGGGCCGTATCGCAGACCGGGGGCTACTACGGAGGATGCCGTGGGGCGGGCCGTATCGGAGGCTGGGGGAGGCCGGGGCTGTACCGGAGGACGCCGCGGGAGGGCCGGGGTTGTACCGGAGGGCCTTGCGGCGGCCGGGGCTGTAGGGGGCGCGGGTGTGCTTCGGTCGTGACACGGCATCCGTGGGCGCCCGTTATCCTTAGGTGTCCCTTCGGTCCCGTCCCCGCCTGGAGCCCGCGTCGTGCGCATCGACCTGCACTGCCACTCCACGGCCTCCGACGGCACGGACACCCCCGCCGAGCTGGTGCGCAACGCCGCCGCGGCCGGTCTTGACGTCGTCGCGCTGACCGATCACGACACCACCCGCGGCCACGCCGAGGCCATCGCCGCGCTCCCGCCGGGGCTCACCCTCGTCACGGGCGCCGAGCTGTCCTGCCGTGTGGACGGCATCTCCCTGCATCTGCTGGCCTACCTCTTCGACCCCGAGGAGCCCGCCCTGCTGGCCGAGCGCGAACTGGTCCGCGACGACCGGGTGCCGCGGGCCCAGGGCATGATCGCCAAGCTGAACGAGCTGGGCGTCCCGGTCACCTGGGAGCAGGTCGAGCGGATCGCGGGCGACGGCTCCGTCGGCCGGCCGCACGTCGCTTCCGCGCTGGTCGAACTGGGCGTCGTGCCGACCGTGGGCGACGCGTTCACCGAGGACTGGCTTGCCGACGGCGGACGGGCCTTCGTGGCGAAGCACGAGACCGACCCGTTCGAGGCCATCCGGCTGGTCAAGGCCGCCGGCGGCGTCACCGTCTTCGCGCATCCGGCCGCCGCCAAGCGCGGCCGTACGGTGCCCGAGTCCGCCATCGCCGAGATGGCCGCGGCCGGCCTCGACGGCATCGAGGTCGACCACATGGACCACGACGCGCAGGCCCGGACCCGGCTGCGCGCACTGGCGAAGGACCTCGGGCTGCTGGTCACGGGCTCCTCGGACTACCACGGCAGCCGCAAGCCCGTGGCCCTCGGCGAGTACACCACGGACCCCGAGGTGTACGGCGAGATCACCCGGCGTGCGACCGGCGCGTTCCCGGTGCCCGGGACCGGCGGGGCCTGACCTGTACCCGCGCCCCCCGTACGTCTCTTTCCGCAAGGCTCCGCTGTGCCCATGGTCGACCTCGCCGTCTTCGGCTCCCTGTTCCTCACCCTCTTCGTCATCATGGATCCCCCCGGGATCACCCCGATCTTCCTCGCGCTGACCGCCGGACGCCCCGCCAGGGCGCAGAAGCGGATGGCGTTCCAGGCCGTCTGTGTGGCCGGCGGGGTGATCGCCGTCTTCGGCCTGCTGGGCCACCGGATCCTCGACTATCTGCATGTCTCCGTGCCCGCGCTGATGATCTCGGGCGGACTGCTGCTCCTGCTGATCGCGCTCGACCTGCTCACCGGCAAGACGGACGAGCCGAAGCAGACCAAGGACGTCAATGTCGCCCTCGTACCGCTGGGCATGCCCCTGCTGGCCGGTCCGGGTGCCATCGTGTCGGTCATCCTGGCCGTGCAGAAGGCCGACACCGTGGCCTCCCAGGTCGCGGTGTGGTCGGCGATCCTCGCCGTCCATGTCGTGCTGTGGCTGGTGATGCGCTATTCGCTGCTGATCATCCGGGTCATCAAGGACGGCGGGGTGGTGCTGGTGACGCGACTCGCGGGCATGATGCTGTCCGCCATCGCCGTGCAGCAGATCATCAACGGGGTCACCCAGGTGATCAAGGGCGGCTGAGCCCGGGCGGGCCCGGTGGCCGCGCCTCATGCGCAGGGCCCCCGTCGGCGTCGATGCCGCGGGGGCCCTGAAAGCTCTTCGTCGGTGGTCCGTGATCCGTGTGACCCGTGACCGGTGATCCGCTCGCTGAGTGTCGTTCGTGCTTCTTGAGTGTCTGCTACAAGGTGTGTCTGCTACGAGGTGTCCGCTACAAGGTGTGTCTGTTACGAGGCCGGGCTCTCGGCGGGCCGGATCCACAGCCGCTGTCCGATGGCGGCGGCCTGCTGCACGATCCGGTTGACGGAGGCGGCGTCCACGACGGTGCTGTCCACGGGCGTCCCGTCGACCTCGTCGAGTCGCATGATCTCGAAGCGCATGGCTTCTCCCTTCCTCTCGTTGTTCCGTCTCAGTCAACGGGATGCTTGTTACAAACATTCCCTACGCTAAGGAAATTTTTCGAGTATCTAATTACTGATGGGTAAGAGGTTCTTACGAGACTGACCGGGACCGGTTGTGTTCGCAGCGTGACCGCCGAGACAATGGAGGTGATGAACGAAGACCAAGCCGGCATCCAGGCCCGCATCGACCGCACCAACGAGCTGCTGCAGCGCATGCTCGCCGAAGTGGCGAAGACGCCCTCCACCCACGCGATCTTCGTGGACGCCGGCTACCTCTACGCGGCCGCGGGCCGGCTGGTGGCCGGGACCGAGGACCGGCGCGCCTTCGACCTCGACGCGGAGGGCCTGATCGAGGCGCTGATCGACCGCGCCCGCACCATCTTCGCGGACAGCAGACTGCTCCGCGTCTACTGGTACGACGGCGCCCGGCGCCGCATCCACACCGCCGAGCAGCAGTCCATCGCCGAACTCCCCGACGTCAAGGTCCGCCTCGGCAACCTCAACGCCAACAACCAGCAAAAGGGCGTCGACTCCCTCATCCGCACCGACCTGGAGTCCCTGGCCCGGCACCGCGCCATCAGCGACGCCGCGCTCATCGGCGGCGACGAGGACCTGGTCTCCGCGGTGGAGGCGGCCCAGGGCTACGGCGCCCGTGTCCACCTCTGGGGCATCGAGGCACCCGAGGGCCGCAACCAGGCGGAGCCCCTGCTCTGGGAGGTCGACAGCCAGCGCACGTTCGACCTGGACTTCTTCAAGCCGTACGTCGCCCGGCGCACCGCCCCCGCCTACGAGGGCACGGCGAACCGGCCCACCCGTGAGGACGTCCGCTTCGTGGGCGCCCAGATCGCGGCGAAGTGGCTGTCCGCGCGCGGCCGGGAGGCCCTGCTGGAACTGCTGCCCGGCCACCCCTATCTGCCCGGCTCGGTCGACCAGGACCTGCTGGTCGAGGCCGAAGGACTGCTCCAGTACTCGCTGCGCGGCCAGGCGGAACTGCGGCGCGCGCTGCGGGACGGCTTCTGGGAGCACCTGCGGACGCAGTACTGACCCGGTGGCGGTCGGTGGCCTGACCGTCTTCGCCTGTGCGCTTCTCGGCGACTTCGCCGATGTGGTCTCGCTGTCGTCGCCGGTGCGGTTCTCCCCGTTCTTACCGGTCGCCTTACCGGTCGCCGTCCTCGCCCGTGCTGTCCCAGAAGTCGGCGATCGCTCGGGCCGTCGGGAGCGGCTGGTCGGTGTTGGGCGAGTGCTCCGCACCCTCGACGACGGTACGGCGGGCCCCGAGCCGTACGGCCATCTCGTCGAGGAGCGGCACCGGCCAGGTGTCGTCGGTCGCACCGGACAGCACATGGAACGGCAGTCCCACCGCGGCGAGTTCACCGACGCGGTCCGGCTCGGTGCACAACTGGCGCCCGGTGGCGATCAGTTGGGCCGGCCTGTTGCCAAGCCAGCGGCGGCGCAGCGCCGTACGGTCGGCCGGACCGCCGTCGACCTCGGTCTCCTCGGGCGGCTCCATCGTCTGGATGGTGTCCCACACCTCCGCCATCGACATCACGGCGAGGGCGTCCCGCAGCAGCTTGACGCGCTGCTGCTGGGAGGCGGAGATCTGCGCCGGGCCGGAGGCCATCAGGGTGAGCGAGCGGAACGCGGACCCGTCCAGCAACACGGCCGCCCGCGCGATCTGCCCGCCCAGGGAGTGCCCCAGCAGGTGCACCGCGGTGCCCAGGGCCGCCGCCTGCGCCAGCACGTCCCGCGCCAACTCCCGCTGTGCGTAGGCGGATTCGTCGCGCTCGGGGCCGTCAGACTCGTACTGCCCGCGTCCGTCCACGGCCACGGCCCGATAACCGCGCCGTGCGAGCGGCACGAGCAGTGGATGGAAGTCCTCCTTGCTCCCGGTGAACCCGGGCAGCAGCAGCGCGACTCCCCGGGGCCGCACACCGTCGGCCACGGGCGAGTCGACCACGGCGAACTCGCCACGCGCGGTACGCAACGCGTAGGCACGGGCACCGGGAGGCGGAACGAAGGAGGGCGGCCTGCTCATGCCCCAGAGGCTATCGGCCGCCGGGACCGGAAGCAGAACGGGCCGGAGGGCTTCCGGACGAATCCCGCCAACCCGACGGCCGGTCCCGTACGAGGCGAGGCCGACGGGACGTGACGATGGGGTGGGGCCGTGCCGGTCGTTCTGTGCGGGGACGCCGACGGCCCGGTCCCGTCTGGGCGGGCCGGGCCGTCGGCGTGGGCGTGGCGGCGGTGCCGGTCAGCCCTCCGGGGTTTCCGCCGCCGCTGCGGTCTTGCGGGTCCTGCGCACCCTGGGCTTCGCCTCCGCGGTCGCTTCGGCGACCTCGGCGCCGGCCGTGTCCGCCACGGTCGTGGCCTTGCGCGTGCGGCGCCTCGGCTTGACCTCCGGCTCCTCGGTGGCCTGCGCCGGAATCCCGGCGGTCACCGGTGCGGCGGCGGCCTTCCGGGCCCGACGAACCTTCGGCTCGGCCTCGGCACCGTCCGCGGTGTCCACGGTGGCGGCCGCCTTGCGGGTGCGCTTCGGCTTGGCCTCGGTTTCCGCGGTTCCGGCCGGTGCCTCGGTGGCGGCGGCGGTCTTGCGGGTGCGCTTCGGCTTGGCCTCCGTGCCTTCGGCTGTGTCGAGGGCGGTTTCGGCGGTGGCCGCGGTCTTGCGGGTGCGGCGCGGCTTGGCCTCTGCGGTCGTCTCGGGCGCGTCCGCGGCGACTGTGGCGGTCGCCTTGCGGGTGCGCTTCGGCTTGGCCTCCGTGGCCTCGGCTGTGTCGAGGGCGGTTTCGGCGGTGGCCGCGGTCTTGCGGGTGCGGCGCGGCTTGGCCTCTGCGGTCGCTTCGGGCGCGTCCGCGGCGACTGTGGCGGCCGCCTTGCGGGTGCGCTTCGGCTTCGCCTCCGTGGCCTCGGCCGTGTCCACCGCGGTCTCGGCCGTGGTCGCGGTCTTGCGGGTGCGGCGGCGGGGCGTGGCGGTGCCGTCCGTGGTGGTCTCCACGACGTCGACCGTGCCCTGCGTCTCCCCGGCGGTGACCTCCGCGGCGGCGGTCTTACGAGTCCGACGGGCCTTGGGCTTCGCCTCCGCGGCTTCGGCACTGTCCAGCGCCGCTTCGGCAGCGGTCGGCGTCTCCGCCGCAGCTGCCGTCTTGCGCGTACGACGGCGCGGCTTCGCCGGCGCTTCCGGCTCCGCGACCACCGCCGCCTCCGGCGCGGGCGCCGCGGCCACGGGCTCGACGCTCGGCTCGGGTCGCACGACGACCGTGGACTCGACGACCACCTCGGGCCGTACGACTGCCTCGGGCCGTACGACTGCCTCGGGCTCGACGCGCGCCTCGGGTGCGGTGACCGCCGCGCTCGCGGTCTCGGCCGGTGCCGACGCCCGCTCGCGCTCCGTCGCCTTGCGCGTGCGCCGGCGGCGCGGCTGCCGCTCGGGGGCCTCGGCCCCGGCCGTGCCCTCCGCCGTCGCCAGGGCGGCCTCGGCGGTCGGCGCCGGCTCGGCCGGCTCGGCAGCCGCGGCGACCGCCACGGGCTCCGCGGGCGCCCCGCCACGGGTGCGGCGCCGACGGCGCGGCGTACGCGGCGTCGTGATCTCCTCCGCGGTGACGGCCTCGGCGGCCTGTGCCCCGGAGTCGGCCGGTGCCGCCCCGGACCCGGCGGGCGCCGAGTCGAGCGGTGCCCCGCCGCGCGTGCGACGGCGGCGGCGCGGTGCGGCCGCCGGACGCTCGCGCTCACGCTCGGCGGGCCGGGGCTCGCCACGGCCGCCTCGGCCGCCGCGACCGCGCGCACCGCGGCCCCCGGTCTCGCCCAGATCCTCCAGCTCCTCCGCCTCAAGACCGGCGCGCGTGCGCTCGGAGCGCGGCAGGACACCCTTGGTGCCCTCGGGGATGCCGAGTTCGGCGAAGAGGTGCGGGGAGGTGGAGTACGTCTCCACCGGGTCGTTGAAGCCCAGCTCCAGCGCCTTGTTGATCAACTGCCAGCGCGGGATGTCGTCCCAGTCCACGAAGGTGATCGCCGTACCCTTCGCGCCCGCCCGGCCGGTGCGGCCGACGCGGTGCAGATACGTCTTCTCGTCCTCGGGGGACTGGTAGTTGATGACATGGGTCACGCCCTCGACGTCGATGCCGCGCGCGGCGACGTCGGTGCACACGAGGACGTCGACCTTGCCGTTGCGGAACGCGCGCAGCGCCTGCTCGCGGGCGCCCTGGCCCAGGTCGCCGTGGACCGCGCCGGAGGCGAAGCCGCGCCGCTGAAGCTGCTCGGCGATGTCCGCCGCCGTCCGCTTCGTACGGCAGAAGATCATCGCAAGCCCGCGGCCGTCGGCCTGAAGGATGCGCGCGATCATCTCCGGCTTGTCCATGGAGTGCGCGCGGTAGACGAACTGCTTGATGTTGGCGACGGTCGCGCCCTCGTCGTCCGGCGCGGTGGCGCGGATGTGCGTCGGCTGCGACATGTACCGGCGGGCCAGGCCGATCACCGCGCCCGGCATGGTCGCCGAGAACAGCATGGTCTGGCGCCTGGCCGGCAGCATGTCGATGATCTTCTCGACGTCGGGCAGGAACCCGAGGTCCAGCATCTCGTCGGCCTCGTCGAGGACCAGGCACCTGACGTGCTTCAGGTTCAGCTTCTTCTGCCCGGCGAGGTCGAGCAGCCGGCCGGGGGTGCCGACGACCACGTCGACGCCCTTCTTGAGGGCTTCCACCTGGGGTTCGTAGGCCCGGCCGCCGTAGATCGCGGTCACCCGCACATTGCGCACCTTGCCCGCGGTCAGCAGGTCGTTGGTGACCTGCGTGCACAGTTCGCGGGTGGGGACGACGACGAGCGCCTGCGGGGCGTCGGTGAGGTCTTCGGGTGCGGCCCGGCCCGCCTCGACGTCGGCGGGGACGGTGACGCGTTCGAGGAGCGGGAGGCCGAAGCCCAGCGTCTTGCCGGTGCCGGTCTTGGCCTGGCCGATGACGTCCGTGCCGGAGAGGGCGACGGGGAGGGTCATCTCCTGGATGGGGAAGGGAGTGGTGATGCCGACGGCCTCCAGGGCCTCGGCTGTCTCGGGAAGGATTCCGAGTTCTCGAAACGTCGTAGTCAGGGTGCTGCCTCTTCTGTGTGCGCGGCGCGAGGCGAGCGCGGGGGTCGTGTCGGACCGTGCCGGGGACGTCGGCTGCCTCACGGGCGAACCGCGGGGGCAAGCCGTTTGGCACGGGACCTCTGCCGACGCTCTAGCGCTCTCGCCGCTGAGGGTCCCTCCGGTCGGCGTACGCAATGTGCCGTACGTCCATGGAGGGCTGTCGGGTCGGAGCCGATCGGGCCACCGACCGGGCATCCTCATGCGTGCGGCCTGACCGGGAGCGGCGTCGGAACGACGAAGTTCCCAGCAGGCGCATTACCACCATACCCCGGATTCGTGCACATGCGATGGCCGATTTGGCCACGTAGTCGTCATCACACTGATCGATCAAGGACTTCCGCCGCACGGTGAGCGGGCTATTGTGCGCTTCATGACGAGCTCTGACAAGCCTGACCACGCCCCCGAGGACGCCTCGCCCGAGGCCACCGGAGTCGCCGCCCAGGACTGGGCCACGGCCTCCGCCGACCCGCAGTACCGTGCCGCGGTCGTGGACCTGCTCGGCGCGCTCGCGTACGGCGAACTGGCGGCGTTCGAGCGGCTCGCGGAGGACGCCAAGCTGGCGCCCACCCTCGCGGACAAGGCGGAGCTGGCGAAGATGGCGTCGGCCGAGTTCCACCACTTCGAGCAGTTGCGGGACCGGCTCACGGAGATCGGGGAGGAGCCGACCCGGGCGATGGAGCCGTTCGTCGCCGCGCTCGACGGCTTCCACCGCCAGACGGCACCCTCGGACTGGCTGGAGGGGCTGGTCAAGGCGTACGTCGGGGACTCGATCGCCAGTGACTTCTACCGGGAGGTCGCGGTCCGGCTCGACGCCGACACGCGCGGGCTCGTGCTCGCCGTGCTCGACGACACCGGGCACGCCAGCTTCGCCGTCGAGAAGGTGCGCGCGGCGATCGACGCGGAGCCGCGCGTGGGCGGCCGGCTCGCCCTGTGGGCGCGGCGGCTGATGGGTGAGGCGCTGTCGCAGTCCCAGCGGGTCGTCGCCGACCGGGATGCGCTGTCCACGATGCTCGTCGGCGGGGTCGCGGCCGGTTTTGACCTCGCCGAGGTCGGCCGGATGTTCTCCCGGATCACCGAGGCGCACACCAAGCGCATGGCCGCCCTGGGGCTCGCCGCCTGACGTTCCCCGTGCCGGGGGCATCCGCCGGGTCTCCGGTGCGGCGGCGTCGTGGTTGATTGCGCAGTTCCCCGCGCCCCTGGTGGGGGTTTCCGTCGGTTTTTCGGTGCGGCGGCGTCGTGGTTGGTTGCGCAGTTCCCCGCGCCCCTGGTGGGGGTTTCCGTCGGGCCTTCAGTGCGGCAGCGTCTTGGCTGGTTGTGCCGTTTGCCGCGGTCGCGGACCGGGGGGTGCCCCGAGGAACGCCCTCGGTCGCGGGGCCGCCGGCGGTCGCGGCGCCGCGGGATGCCGTGCGTTCACGCCGGGGCGGATCGTCGGCGGAGCCGTCCCGCCGGGCGCAGCAGCAGCGACAGCGAGGCCGCGGAGACCACCACCGCGCCGAGCAGACTGACCGGCACCGGGCCGGCGCCCAGCGCGGTGTGCGTCACGAAGTCGCCGAACAGGGCCCCGGCGACCCCGGTGAAGACGACGAGGAGGCGGGCGGGCAGCCGGTGGGACAGCCGGCGCACCGCGACGGCGGCCAGGGCCAGGCCGACCAGGGCCGAGCCCAGAGCTTCCAGGATCATGAGGGGTCCTTCCACACGGCCGGCCGGCGCTTCACGGTCGTAGCCCGTCCTACCCGTGACCTGCGGAATGCAATCCTCCTCTGTGGGCGACCTGTGTGCCGGATGTGGAGCATCCTCCGCGCGTCGGACACATGCGAGGGGCCCGGTGGCAAGCTGCCACCGGGCCCCTCGTCCGATGTGTCGCGGGTGTGCGTCCGACGCGCGCCGGGCCGCGGGCCCACGGCGGGCTACAGCGTGCTGAAGCCCACCTTGCGGGTGGTCGGCTCGCCCAGCTCGACGTACGCCAGACGGTCCGCGGGGACCAGCACCTTCCGGCCGCGCTCGTCCTCAAGGCTGAGCAGCTGCGACTTGCCGGCCAGCGCCTCGGCCACCACGCGCTCGATGTCTTCCGCGTTCTGACCGCTCTCCAGAACGATCTCGCGGGGCGCGTGCTGCACGCCGATCTTGACCTCCACGGCTATGTCCCTCCGACGGTCAGTGAAGTGCGCGACCCAGCGCGCCGTACCCAGCACACATTAGCCCGGTGAGGGGACGTACACGGTGCGCGCAAGAACGCCAGGAGCGAACAGCGAGCGGGAACAAGACGGGGCCGGTGGCGGCCGGCCCGCTCAGGGATGCTGCTCGGCGCCGTGCAGTGGGAAACCGGCGATGCCCCGCCAGGCCAGCGACGTCAGCAGCTGCACCGCCTGGTCCCGCGGCACGCTCCGGTCGCTGTGCAGCCAGGAACGGGCGACCACCTGCGCGAGGCCGCCGAGCCCGGAGGCCAGCAGCATCGACTCCGCGCGCGACAGGCCCGTGTCCTCGGCGATGACGTCGCAGATGGCCTCCGCGCACTCGTTGGTGACCTTGTCGACGCGCTCGCGCACCGCGGGCTCGTTCGTCAGGTCCGACTCGAAGACCAGGCGGAACGCCCCGCCGTCGTCCTCCACGTACGCGAAATAGGCGTCCATCGTCGCCCGGACGCGCTGCTTGTTGTCGGTCGTCGACGCCAGCGCGCCCCGCACCGCCTGGATCAGGGACTCGCAGTGCTGGTCGAGCAGCGCGAGGTAGAGATCGAGCTTGCCCGGGAAGTGCTGGTAGAGCACCGGCTTGCTGACACCGGCCCGCTCGGCGATGTCGTCCATCGCGGCCGCGTGATAGCCCTGCGCCACGAAGACCTGCTGGGCGGCGCCCAGGAGCTGGTTCCGTCGGGCACGGCGCGGCAGGCGCGTGCCTCGCGGGCGTGCCGCCTCTGTCTGCTCGATGGCTGTCACGCCGCCTCCCAAGATCGTCCACATGCGGTGTGCGCCGCGTCGCCATCGTACTTTTCGGTAACCGTGGTGTGCGCGGTGCGAGCGCAGAATTTCACGGACCGGACGGTGGCGGTAGCCGATCAGGGCCCGCTCAGCAGGGGCAGGTCACTGCCCGTGTCCGGGCCGGCCTCAGCGGTAGTCGTCCTCGTCCAGGGTCACGACCCGTGCCTGTTCGATGAGGTCGGCCTCGTTGGCGCGGTCCGGCTCCACGCCGGTCAGGGGATCGTCGTGCTCCGGCGCGACGTCCGCGTGCTGCTCGGCCGCGTCGACCTCGGGCGCCTCGACGTCGATCTCCTGAACTCCCTGGACCTCGTCGTTCTCGACGCTGTCGGGCTCGGTGGGGTCATAGGCCATGGCAGGCTCCCTTCCTACGAACGTCCCCGGAAGAAGCAGGGGCCAGAATGCGGGTGCCCTGTGTACGAGCGTAAGACACCGATACGGACGCTATGCCATGAGATGCAAGCCGGCGTCAGGACCGCGCCCCGCGACACGCCGGGGCGGTGGCCGTTCTGTGACGGCCGACACAGGATCCGCTGCGTGATCGTCTCGTAACATTGCCGCATGTCTTCGACCGAACTGCCGTCCGTGTCGGCCACCAGCGTCCTTCCGAGGGTGGCCCTGGTCAGGGTCGAGGAGGGTGAGCGGCTGAGGTCGGTCGGGCTGCCGGGGGTCACCCTGTCGATCCGGTCGCGGCCTCCCGCGCGCGAGGGACTGCCGCCCGCGCTGTTCGTGCACGGCCTCGGCGGCTCCTCGCAGAACTGGTCGGCGCTGATGGCCCGGCTGGACGACGTCGTCGACGGCGAAGCGGTCGACCTGCCGGGCTTCGGAGACTCCCCGCCGCCGGACGACGGCGACTACTCCGTCACGGGCCACGCGCGCGCGGTCATCCGCTACCTCGATGCGGCCGGGCGCGGTCCGGTGCACCTCTTCGGTAACTCCCTGGGCGGCGCGGTCGCCACCCGGGTCTCCGCGGTCCGCCCCGATCTCGTCAGGACCCTCACGCTGGTCTCTCCCGCCCTGCCTGAGCTGCGCGTGCAGCGCACCGCCGTGCCGACGGCCCTGCTGGGCCTGCCCGGCGTGGCCGCGCTGTTCACCCGGATCACCCGGCAGTGGTCGGCCGAGCAGCGGGTTCGCGGCGTCACCGGCCTGTGCTACGGCGATCCCGGTCGGGTGACTCCGGAGGCGTTCCAGCACGCCGTGGAGGAACTGGAGCGGCGGCTGCGGCTGCCGTACTTCTGGGACGCGATGGCGCGCAGCGCGCGCGGGCTGGTGAACGCGTACACGCTGGGCGGCCAGCACGGGCTGTGGCGGCAGGCCGAGCGCGTGCTCGCCCCGACCCTGCTGATCTACGGCGGCCGTGACCTGCTCGTCGGCTACCGCATGTCCCAGAAGGCGGCCCGTTCCTTCCGTGACTCCCGGCTGCTGTCGCTGCCGGACGCCGGGCACGTGGCGATGATGGAATACCCTGAGACGGTGGCCGGGGCCTTCCGGGAACTCCTGTGCGATGCGCGGGAGTTGGACGGCAAGCCGGTCTCGGCGCGGCGACTTGAAGGGCCCGGTGGAACCGGCTCCGCCGACGTCGACGCCGAGGTCGGAACCGATCTCGGCGGCACGGGCGCCAGGAGCTGAGGGGGCGAGGTGGGACGGCACAGCCGCCGCGGATCCGCCCCCAAGGGCGACGCCGCGGACATAACCGCACGGCGGGACGCGGCGGGCCGGGGGACGGCGACGAGCGGTCCCGGTGACGCGGGCGGCCCCGGTGACATGGGCGGTCCGGGCGACGCCGGCGCCCCGCGCGCGGGGCACGCGCCAGGACAGGCGGCGCGGCCCGACCCCGTACCGGGACAGCTGCCCGGCCAGCGACGTCCCACGGCCGGCGGAATGCCTGCGCACGGGGTGCCGCGGTTGCCTGACGGGACTCCGGCTCAGGGGGTACCCCGGCCGGGGGACGGGACTCCGGCTCGGGGCGTGCCTCGGTTGCCTGACGGGACGCCGGCGTATGGGTTTGCGCGGTTGCCTGACGGAACTCCGACCCAGGGGGTACCCCGGCCGGGGAGCGGGAGTCCGGGTCGCGGGATGCCGCCGTTGTCCGACGGGACCCCCGCGCGGGGTATGCCGCGGTTGTCGGACGGTACGCCGGCGCATGGATTTCCGCGACTGTCCGACGGGACGCCCGCTCGGGGCGTACCCCGGTTGCCTGACGGTACGCCCGCGCACGGATTCCCGCGGTTGCCTGACGGGACTCCGGCTCGGGGCGTACCCCGGCCGGGGGACGGGACTCCCGCGCGAGGTGTGCCGCGGTTGCCTGACGGGACTCCGGCTCGGGGCGTACCCCGGCCGGGGGACGGGACTCCCGCGCGAGGTGTGCCGCGGTTGCCGGACGGGGCTCCCGCTCGGGGGGTACCTCGGCCCGCGGACGGGACTCCGGCTCGGGGCGTACCCCGGTTGCCGGACGGGACTCCCGCGCAGGGGGTGCCGCGGGCTCGTGGTGGGCATCCTGAGCAGCGTGAACCCGGCGGGGGCTGGGGCGAGTTGCGCGGGCGGGCCGGTGCGGGGCACGGGGGTGCCCCGGGGCCGGCCGCCGCGGGTCCTGGCGCCGCCCTGCCGCGGCAGCGGCCCGTGCCGCCCGGCGGCCCTCGGCAGGAATACCTCGACGCCTTCGGCGCCGGTGCGGACGCCGACGACGATGTGTTCGCATCCCGCGCCAAGTCCGGCCTGCGGCACACGGAACCGTACGCCCCCGCCGCCCCCGTGGCGGGCGAGCGCGACGAGGACGACGAGCCCCCGACCGGCCCGCCCGCGCCGGCCAAGGGTGCCAAGGGCCGGGCGTTCACCGGGATCGCTGCCGCAGCCGTCACCACCGTGCTCGCGGTGATCGTGGCCGGACAGGTCACCGACGGCCGCGGCGACACCGAGGCGCAGCCGCGGTCCACCACCGACCAGGCGCGCGACGCGCGGGACCCCGCCTCGCGCTCCGACGGCCGCACCACCGCCTCCGCGTCGCCGGACGTGACGCCGCTGACGTACGGGCAGAAGATGGACCGGAAGTACCCGCTCGACGCCAAGCTCAAGGCGTCGGGCAGGTTCGAGGCGATCCCCGGCATCGCCAAGGCGCCGGGCACGGGCCGGAAGTACACCTACCGCGTGGACGTGGAACAGGGACTCGGCCTGGACGGCGAACTCTTCGCCCAGGCGGTGCAGAAGACCCTCAACGACCGCCGCAGCTGGGCCCACGGCGGCGCCCGCACCTTCGAGCGCATCCACTCGGGCGAGCCCGACTTCGTCATCACCCTGGCCAGCCCCGGCACCACCGCCGATTGGTGCGCCAAGTCCGGTCTGGACACCACCGAGGACAACGTCTCCTGCGACTCGGCCGCCACCCAGCGCGTGATGATCAACGCCTATCGATGGGCGCAGGGCAGCACGACGTACGGCGAGGAGATCCACGCCTACCGGCAGATGCTCATCAACCACGAGGTGGGCCACCGGCTCGGCTATGGCCATGTCACCTGTGACAAGGACGGACAGCCGGCGCCCGTCATGCAGCAGCAGACCAAGTTCCTCGACCATGACGGAATCCACTGTCTGCCCAACCCGTGGCCCTACCCCGGGAGTTGACCGGTGTCGCTCCCGTCACGTTGACATGTGCAGATTGTTCGTTCATATTTCTGCGCATGTGGACCCGCCACGCCGTCACCTCTCGCGCCGCCATCGAGCTGGCGCTGATCGGCGTGACCGCGCTCTGCGTGGCCGACATCCACTGTCGCTGACGCCTGCCTCTGGCGTTCGCGTCGCGACCTGACTCACCGTTTCCCTGACCCGTGCCGATGGCACGGATCTCCTCGACGACCCGGCGCCGGGGTGGACGTCTGTACAGATGCGTCTCAACCCTTGTCCATCTGTCTCGCCATTCGAGAAATCCTCGACACCAACCGAGAGGTCGTCATTCCGATGCGTCATCCGTCCCTCACAGCGCGCCGCGTGGCAGCGGCAACCGTCGGCCTGGTCGTGGCAGCGGGCGCCGCCGCCTGCGGCCCGGAGGACAACGATGCCAAGGGGTCGAGTGGCGACTCCGCTCCGCACAAGGGCGGCACCCTCACGGTCCTCAACTCAAGCCCGCAGCAGAACTTCGACCCCGCCCGCCTCTACACCTCCGGCGGCGGCAACGTCCCGTCCCTGGTCTTCCGCACCCTCACCACCCGCAACCGGGAGAACGGCGCGGCCGGCACCAAGGTCGTCCCCGACCTCGCCACCGACACCGGGCGCCCCAACAAGGACGCGACCGTGTGGACGTACACCCTGAAGAAGGGGCTCAAGTACGAGGACGGCACCCCGATCACCTCGGCCGACATCAAGTACGGCATCGAGCGCTCCTTCGCCCCCGAACTCTCCGGCGGCGCCCCGTACCTGAGGGACTGGCTGGTCGGCGCGGCCGACTACCAGGGGCCGTACAAGGACAAGAAGGGGCTGTCGGCGATCGAGACGCCGGACGACCTGACGATCGTCTTCCATCTGAACAAGCCGGAGGGCGAGTTCCCCTACCTGGCCACACAGACGCAGTTCACGCCCGTCCCGAAGGACAAGGACACCGGCGCCGAGTACGAGAAGCACCCCGTCTCGTCCGGCCCCTACAAGGTCGTCAAGAACGAGAACGACGGCGAACACCTGGTCCTGGAACGCAACCCGCACTGGTCCGCCGCCACGGACGCCGAGCGCAAGGCCCACCCGGACACCATCGACGTGCGCTCCGGGCTCGACTCCTCGGTGATCAACCAGCGGCTGTCGGCGTCCCAGGGAGCGGACGCGGCCGCCGTCACCACGGACACCAACCTCGGCCCGGCCGAACTCGCCAAGGTCACCGGCGACAAGGAACTGGCCGCGCGCGTCGGCACCGGCCACTTCGGCTACACGAACTACCTCGCGTTCAACCCCAAGGTCAAGCCGTTCGACGACCCGAAGGTGCGGCAGGCGATCTCCTACGCCGTCGACCGTTCGTCCGTGATCAACGCGGCCGGCGGTTCGGCGCTCGCCGAGCCCGCGACCACCTTCCTGCCCGACCAGAAGTCCTTCGGCTACACGCCGTACGACCTCTTCCCGGCCGGCGAGACCGGCGACCCCGCCAAGGCCAGGGAACTACTGAAGGAGGCGGGACACCCGAACGGGCTGACCATCACCCTGACCCATTCCAACAGCAAGGACTTCGAGACCAGCCCGGAGATCGCGACCGCCGTCCAGGACGCGCTCAAGAAGGCCGGCATCACCGTCAAGCTCCAGGGTCTGGAGGAGAACGACTACTCGGACAAGATCCACAACGTCAAGACCGAGCCGGGCCTCTTCCTCGCCCACTGGGGCGCCGACTGGCCCTCCGGCGGCCCCTTCCTCGCCCCGATCTTCGACGGCCGTCAGATCGTCAAGGACGGCGCGAACTTCAACACCGGCCTGCTCAATGACGCGTCGGTCAATGACGAGATTGACGCGATCAACAAGTTGACCGATCTTGACGCGGCCGCCAAGAGGTGGGGTGCACTGGACAAGAAGATCGGCGAACAGGCCCTGACCGTGCCGTTGTTCCACCCCGTCTACAAGCGTCTGTACGGCAAGGACATCAAGAACATCGTGATCAGCGACTGGACCGGAGTCCTCGACATCTCCCAGGTCGCGGTCAAGTAGGCCGAGCGGATCAGCACAGTCATGAGCGAGACCGCAACGGTCTCCCGGGCCGCCGGGACGGACACCACCGTCCCGGCGGCCTCCGGGGCCCGTCAGTTCTGGCGGCGGCTGCGCACGCAGCGCGCCGCCCTCGGCGCGGCGGTCGTCGTCGCGCTGCTCGTCCTGGTCGCGCTCGCCGCGCCGCTGCTTACCGCCGTCGAGGGCCAGGACCCGACCACCTACCACCCGGCGCTGGTCGACTCCGCCCGCGGCGGCGTGCCCGTCGGCTCGTTCGGCGGGATCAGCGGCGACCACTGGCTGGGTGTCGAACCGCAGACCGGGCGCGACCTGTTCGCGCGGCTGGTCTACGGGGCGCGCGTGTCACTCGGGGTCGCGCTGACCGCGACCCTGGTGCAGGTCCTGATCGGGGTCGCCGTGGGCGTCGCGTCCGCGCTCGGCAACCGATGGGTTGATCAACTGTTGAGCCGGGCCACCGACATCATCGTCGCCATGCCACTGATGATCATGGCTCTGGCGCTGCTCGCGATCGTCCCGTCGACCTTCCCGCGGCCCGTCCTGGTCACCCTGGTCATCGGCCTGATCGCCTGGGGCAACATCGCCAAGATCGTGCGTGCTCAGACGCTCGGTCTCAAAGGGCTCGACCATGTGGCCGCCGCCCGGCTCAGCGGCTGGGGGTCCTGGCACGTCGCCCGGCGCGAACTGCTGCCCGGACTCGCCGCGCCCGTCATCACATACGCCGCCCTGCTCGTGCCCATGAACATCTCCGTCGAGGCGGCCCTGTCCTTCCTCGGCGTCGGCGTGAAGCCGCCGACGCCCTCCTGGGGACAGATGCTCACCTCGGCCGACGTCTGGTACCAGGCGGCGCCGCAGTACCTGCTGCTCCCGGCCGGCGCCCTGTTCGTGACCGTGCTCGCCCTGACGGTCCTCGGCGACGGCGTGCGCACCGCCCTCGACCCGCGCGCGGCCTCGCGGCTGCGCGTCGGCACGGGCCGCGCCCGCGCGGCCGGCTCCCGCCGCGGGAGTGGCAACGGGCCCGGCGACCCGACCGGCCGCGCGAGCGGCCTCCAGGACGCCGGCGGGCGCGGGGACGCCCACGGTGCCGTCGAGAAGGAGGGGTCCGCATGAGCGGCTTCGGCGGCTTCGTCCTGCGCCGCGCCGTCGGCACGATCGTCACCCTGCTGGCCATCTCGGTGATCGTCTACGTCGTCTTCTACGCCACCCCTGGCAACGTCGCCCAGATCACCTGCGGCCCGCGCTGCTCCCCGGAACAGGTGCAGCAGGTCGCCCAGCAGCTCAGGCTCGACGACCCGCTGTACGTGCGCTACGGCCACTTCCTGCAGGGCCTCGTCACCGGCCAGGACTTCTCGACCGGCACATCGGTCCAGCACTGCCCGGCGCCCTGCCTGGGGCTCTCGTACCAGACCGGCCAGCAGGTCATGGACATCATCCTGACCAAGCTGCCCGTCAGCCTGTCGCTGGTGCTCGGCGCGATGGTGCTCTGGCTCGTGCTCGGCGTCGGGACCGGCGTGCTGTCGGCGTGGCGGCGGGGGCGGATCTCCGAGCGGCTGCTGACCGCCGTCACCCTCGCGGGCACGGCGACCCCCGTCTTCGTCATCGGCCTCGTGCTGATGATCGTCGTCTGCGGCGAACTGCGCCTGCTGCCCTTCCCGCAGTACGTCGCCCTCACCGACGACCCCGAGCAGTGGGCCTGGAACCTGCTGCTGCCGTGGCTGTCGCTGGCCCTGATCGAGGCGGCGGCGTTCGCCCGGCTCACCCGGGCGGCGATGCTGGAGACGCTGGCGGAGGACCACATCCGCACCTTCCGCGCCTACGGCGTCGGCGAGCGGTCCGTCGTCGGCCGGCACGCGCTGCGCGGCGCGCTGGCCCCCGTCATCGCGCTGAACGCCAACAACGTCGGCTCCGCCGTCGGCGGCGCCGTGCTCACCGAAACTCTCTTCGGCCTGCCCGGCATCGGCCAGGAACTGGTGCACGCCGTCAAAGTCGTCGACCTGCCGGTGGTCGTCGGCATGGTCCTGGTCATCGGCTTCTTCGTGGTCATCGCCAACGCCGTCGCGGACGTGCTGTACGCGGTGGCCGACCGACGGGTGGTGCTCGCATGAGCCTGGTGGACGTCAGGGACCTCACGGTCGAGTTCGGGCCCCTGCGGGCCGTCGCCGGGCTGTCCTTCCGGCTGGCGCCCGGCGCCGCGCTCGCCCTGGTCGGCGAGTCCGGCTCCGGCAAGTCCACGGTCGCCAACGCCCTGCTGGGCCTGCACCGGGACACCGGCGCCCGGGTCGGCGGCTCGGTCCGGGTCGCCGGGACCGATGTGCAGCGGGCCTCCGACGAGGAACTGCGGCGCCTGCGCGGAGGCAAGGCCGCCATGGTCTTCCAGGACCCGCTGTCGTCGCTCGACCCGTACTACGCCATTGGCGACCAGATCGCCGAGGTGTACCGGGTGCACGCGCGCGTGTCACGGCGTGCGGCACGCGCGCGTGCCGTCGAGGTCCTGGACCGGGTGGGCATCCCGGACGCCCGGCGCAGGGCCCGGTCGCGCCCGCACGAGTTCAGCGGCGGCATGCGCCAGCGCGCGCTGATCGCCATGGCGCTGGCCTGCGCGCCCGACCTGCTGGTCGCGGACGAGCCGACCACCGCGCTGGACGTGACCGTCCAGGCGCAGATCCTCGACCTGCTGCACACGCTGCGCGCGGAGACCGGGATGGGGCTGCTGCTCGTCACCCACGACGTGGGCGTCGCCGCCGAGAGCGTCGACGAGGTGCTGGTCATGCGGCACGGCGAGGCCGTCGAGCACGGCCCGGTCGGCACCGTCCTCGCCACGCCCGCACAGGAGTACACCCGCGAACTGCTCGCCGCGGTGCCGCGCGTGAACGAGGCTCGGGCGGCTGCGGCTGCGGCTGCGGCTGCGCCTGCGCCTGCTGTGGCTCGGGCGGAGGCGGCGCCGGCCGACGTGGCTCGGGCGGGCGCCGGGCAGGGGGAGGCGCGGGGCGCGCAGGCTTCGGAGGCCGTGGCACCGGGTGTGGGGAGCGCGCCGGGTGCCGGGGGTGTGCCGAGTGTCGGGGGTGCGTCGGGCGGCGGCTCGCGCGTGGCCGGTGACATCGTCCTGGAGGCGGCCGGTCTCCGGCGGGTCTTCGGGCGCGGTCAGCGGGCGTTGACCGCCGTGGACGACGTCTCCCTCACGGTCCGCCGGGGCGAGACCCTGGGCATCGTGGGGGAGAGCGGCAGCGGCAAGACGACCCTCGGCCGCATGCTCGTCGGTCTGCTGGAGCCGACGGCGGGCGAGATCCACTACGCGGGCCGCCCGCACACCGGGGTGAACCCGGCCGTGCAGATGGTCTTCCAGGACCCCGTCGCCTCCCTCAACCCCCGCCGCAGCGTGGGCGAGTCCATAGCCGACCCGCTCCGCGCGCGAGGCAGGGACGAGGAGCACATCCGGGGGCGCGTACGCGAACTGCTGGAGCGCGTGGGGCTCGAAGCGGCGCACTACGACCGCTACCCGCACGAGTTCAGCGGCGGCCAGCGCCAGCGCGTGGGCATCGCACGGGCGCTCGCCGCCGACCCGCGCGTCATCGTCTGCGACGAGCCGGTCTCCGCGCTGGACGTCACCACCCAGGCCCAAGTGGTCGCCCTGCTCGCCGAGTTGCAGCGGGAACTGGGACTCGCGCTGGTCTTCGTCGCCCACGACCTCGCCGTGGTCCGCCGGGTCAGCGACCGGGTCGCGGTGATGCGCCGGGGCCGGGTCGTGGAGACCGGCCCCGCCGACGACGTGTACGACTCCCCGCAGGATCCCTACACCCGGCAGCTCCTGGCAGCGGTGCCCGCTCTCGACCCCGAGGTCGCGGCCCGGCGCCGGGCCGCCCGCCAGGAGCTGGCCACGGCGTGACGTTTCGTGTCCGCGTGATCTCCTAGCGCGACAGAACGCGATCCGCACGCGAAAGTTACGGCCGTTCACCCCTTTTGGTGGCGCGATGGACAACCGTCCGTCGCGCCACCGTCCTGTCCGCTTACGTTCGTCCCGCTGTGAGCCGCCGGGACAACGGCGGCTCCCCAAAAGGGAGATCGGGGGTGCACACGTGCGCATCGGACTGCTTACCCAGGGTGGCTACCCGTATGTGAGCGGTGACGCCAGACTCTGGTGCGACCGGCTCGTACGCGGGCTCGGACAGCATGAGTTCGACATCTACGCGCTCAGCCGCAGCAGGCACCAGGAGGACGAGGGCTGGCTGCCGCTTCCACCGCAGGTCAGCCGCGTACGCACGGCACCGTTATGGACGGCCGAGGACGACGGGGTCGGCTACGCACGGCGCGCGCGCCGGCGCTTCGCCGAGTGCTACGAGGATCTGGCGAGTGCCGTCTGCACCGGCTCGGACGATCAGGCGGACCGTTTCGCCAGCGCCCTGTACGGGCTCGCGGAACTGTCCCGCGACGAGGGCGGACTCGTCGGCGCACTCCGCTCCGAGACCGCCGTACGCGCGCTGGAACGCGCCTGCCGCGCCCCCGGCACACCGCGCACGGTGCGCGAGGCCCGCGTCCCCGACCTTCTCACCGTCGCGGCACACCTCGAACGCGCCCTGCGCCCCCTCTCCCTCGACTGGTACGAGGACGACGGCCTCGGCTCCGTGGACCTGTGCCATGCGACGGCCGGCGGCCCCGCCGCCCTCGCCGGACTGCTCGCGGGCCACTTCTCCGGCGTGCCCCTCGTGGTGACCGAGTACGGCGTGCAACTGCGCTCGCACTATCTGGCCGCCGACGCCGGGACACAGGCACCCGCCGTACGGGCGCTGCTCGCCGCCTTCAACCGCCGGCTCGCCGCCGAGGTCTACGCACGAGCCGCGCTCCTCACCCCGGGCAACACCCATGCCCGCCGCTGGCAGGAGCGGTGCGGCGCGGACCGTTCCCGGATCCGTACGGTCTACCCGGGCATGGAGGCGTCCCGCTTCGCCGAGGTCGGCGAGTCCCAGGAGCGCGCCGACGCGGACACGCTGGTGTGGGTCGGCCGGGTGGAGCCCGCCAAGGACCTGGTGTCGCTGCTGCACGCCTTCGCGGAGGTCCGCAGGGCGCAGCCCGAGACCCGGCTGCGGATCGTGGGCGCGCCGGCGGACCCCGAGGGCCGGGCCTATCTGGGGCACTGCAGGGCGCTCGCCGCGCAGCTCTTCCCGGACGAGGCGGACGGCGTGCACGCCGTCGGGGAGAACCCGGTGTCCTTCGAGGAGATCGGCGGTCCGGAGATCCCGACCCTGGCCGACGCGTACGCCTCGGGCGCCGTGGTCGTCCTGTCCAGCGTCGTCGAGGGCTTCCCCATCGGTCTCGTCGAAGCGATGTTCTGCGGCCGTGCGACGGTGTCCACGGACGTCGGCGCGGTGGTCGAGGTGATCGGCGGCACGGGCCTCGTCGTGCCGCCGCGCAATCCGCGGGCGCTCGCCGAAGCCTGCGTGGCGCTGCTGCGCGACCCCGAGCGCCGTGAGCGCCTGGGCGCCGCCGCCCGCGCCCGCGCGCTCGAACTGTTCACGGTCGAGCAGAACATCGCGGCATTTCACGGCATTTACCTGGAGGTCGTCTCGCGCTGCCCGGTGCGGCGCGTGGTCCTCGACGGCTCCGGTGAACCCCTGCCGTTCGCCGTCCCGGCCGAGGCGCACATCCCCGGCCGCTGGACCGGCCCGGGGAGCCGCATCCTGGCCCGCGGCGGCCCCGGCTGGGCCACCACCGCGTCCGACCCGGTGACGGCGACTCCGGTGGCGGCCACGGAGGGTGCCCGATGAGCGGCCTCGGCGAACTGGACCGCCCCGGAACCCCGGCCAGTCCCGGCGCCTGGGACGCCCGCTCCGAGGGCTGGCTCTTCGGAGAACCGAAGGAACCGGATGAGCCCGGTGAGTCCGGTGCGGCCGATGAGCCCAGCGACCCCTACGCGGCCTTTGCGCTCAGCGAAGCCGATGTGACAGGCGAGGCCGGTGTGACGGGGACGAGCGACACGAGGGACGTCATGCGGGCTCAGGAGGACACCGCCGGACGCCCGACGGCCGGCGCCGCGACCGCCGACGCCACCACCGACCGCACCGGTGAAAGACCGGCGTTCGGCGCCTCGGCCCGCACCCCGGCCGGCGAGAGGCCGGCGGGCGGAGGCCGCGATGCAGGTGAGGGAAGCGGCGCCGGCGGGGGCCGGGGTGCGGGCGGTGCCGGCTCGGACGCGAGGCGCGGGGCCAGGGCGCGGCGCGGGGCCGCGGACCCCGTGAAGACGCTGATGCACCGGCACCGCGACCTGTGCGAACGGGCCGTGGACCCGCTGGAGATCGCCGCGGGCCTGGAGGCGCACGGCATCACCGACCGGACCGCCGCCCGCTTCCGCCACCGCGACGTCTTCTCGCTGGCCGAGGAGATGTACGCGCGCGTACCCCGCGACGGCGACCGGCCCCCGCCGCCCGCACGGACCGCCCCGGCCACCCGGGCACGCGCCGACTGGGTCCTGCGCGCCCTGCTGCCCGGCGCCCTGACCGGGCTCACCCTGGCGGGCCTGCACCTCACCCACGGCCGCGCCCGCCTCCTGGTGGCCGCCGCAGGCATCCTCGCCGTGGCACTCGGCGTCCGTACGGCACTGCGTCGCGGCCCGCTGAGCACGCCGTCCGGCACGCACGCGTGGCGCCCCGCGGACGGCACGCACACGGGCACCTGGTGGCTGCTCGGCTACGCCCTCCTCGGCGACGGCCTCCTCAGGGCCGCCCTGTCCGGCGGCCCCGACGGACTGCCGGACGGCACCGCGGACGGCCCCTGGCCGCTGACCGCCGCGCCCGTCCTGGCCCTCACCCTGGCCTGCGTCCCGGCGGCCTGCTGCGCCCACCTCTTCGCCACCCGCGCCCGCCGCAGACTCGACGGCAGCCGCGGCCTTGAGGAGTTCGCCGCCGCCGTGCGGCCGTTGCTGTTCGGCACGTTCGCCCTGTTCCTGGGCGCGCTCGCCGCCCTGGCCGCGCTGTGCGGCGCGGTCCTGCGCGAGCCCGCCGCCTACCCCGAGACGCTTGCCCTCGGTGCCCTCCTCCTGCTCGCCCGTCTCCTCACCGTCCACCACCTGCCCCACCCCGCGGCCCTTGCCCTCGCCGCCGCGGCCACGGCCGAGGCACTGGCGCCCGCCCTGGCCCTCGCCGCCCGCCTCCCCGGCTGCGCCTTCCTGGCCACCCCCGTCGAGGCCCTGGTGGACGCCTGGGGGCCCGGGGGCGTCCCGACGCTCGCCTGCGCGACGGCCGCCCTGGCGCTGCTGCTCCACGCGAGCCGCGCCCTGACCCGGGCCTCGGCCCACGCGCCGACCGGGGAGCAGACGTGAACCCACTCGCAGACGCCCGGCCCCACGGGCGGCGGCGACCGCACCACCCCCTCGAAGGAGAAGACCAGATGACCACCTCCCGACCCGGAGCATCCGGAGCCACCGGAGCAGCCGGAGCACACACCCCGGGAGCCGAACGATGAGGGTCCTGCTGATCGGAGCCAACGGCTACCTGGGCCGGTTCGTCGCCGACCGTCTGCTCGCCGACCCGGCCGTCCAGCTCACCGCGCTCGGCCGCGGCGACGACGCCGACGTCCGCTTCGACCTCGCGACCGGCAGCCCCGGCGCGCTCACCCGCTTCCTGGACGCGGTCCACCCCGGCGTCGTCGTCAACTGCGCGGGCGCCACCCGCGGCGGTGCCCGTGAACTGACCCGGCACAACACCGTCGCCGTCGCCACGGTCTGCGAGGCCCTGCGGCGCAGCGGCTGCGGCGCCCGCTTGGTGCAGATCGGCTGCGGCGCCGAGTACGGGCCGAGCCAGCCCGGCTCCTCCACGGCCGAGGACGCCGTGCCCCGCCCGGGCGGCCCGTACGGCGTCAGCAAGCTCGCCGCCACCGAACTGGTCCTCGGATCGGGCCTGGACGCCGTCGTGCTGCGCGTGTTCTCGCCCGCCGGCCCCGGCACCCCGGCCGGCTCGCCGCTCGGCCGGCTCGCCGAAGCCATGCGCCGCGCCATGCAGGCCGGCGACGGCGAACTCAAACTCGGCGGCCTCGGGGTGCAGCGCGACTTCGTCGACGTACGCGACGTGGCCCGCGCCGTGCACGCGGCCTCGCTCTCCGCCGCGCAAGGCGTCATCAACATCGGCTCCGGCCGGGCCGTACGGCTCCGGGACGCCGCCGCCGTCCTCGCCCGCGTCGCCGGATACGGCGGCGCCCTGCACGAACTCGACGGACCTCCCGGCCCCCTGCGCACCGCCATCGGGCACCCCCGCGCCGACTCCGACCACACGCCGCCCGTCGCGTACCCGTACCCGGACGGGTGCGGCAGCTGGCAGCAGGCCGACGTACGCACCGCACGCGACCGGCTCGGCTGGCGCCCCCGGATCAACCTTGAGGAATCCCTCGCCGACATCTGGATGGAGGCCGCATGCCGTATCTGACCAGCACCCCGGAGGGCACCGCCCGCGCCGCCCTGCGCACCGGCTTCGGCGTCCCCGGCCTTGCGCACCCCCTCCTCGCCCCGGCCGAGTGGGCCGACCTCACCCGTCCCGGCACCCCCCTGCACTGGGTGGTCCTCGACGTCGCGGACGGCCCCGGCGCGCACCCCGACCCGCACTGTCTGGAGGCCGCGGGCCGGCTGCGCAACGGAGGCGTCCGCGTCCTCGGCCACCTGGACGCCGCGTACGGCGCCCGCGCCCGCGCGGACCTGCTCTGGGACGCGCGCCGCTACCGCGACTGGTACCAGGTCGACGGCTTCCTGCTGGCCCGCTGCCCCACCGAGCGTGCCGAACTGCCCGACATCCGGCGTGCCGTCACCGCGCTGCGCACCCTCGGCGCGGCCACCCACATCGTCCTCGGCCACGGCGCCCACCCGCACCCGGGCTACGCCGAGAACGCGGACCAGTTGGTGACCTTCTCCGGCGCCTGGTCCGACTACCGCTGGTCGCAGGCCGCCGAGTGGACCGCCGACTACCCGCCCGACCGCTTCTGCCACTTCGTGCACGGCGTGCCCCGCGGCCATCTCGACGAGGCGCTGCGCATCGCCCGCTGGCAGGGCGCGGCCACGATCTACTTCACGGACCGCACCGACCGCGGCGGCCACATCGACCCCTGGGAGACGATGCCCGGCTACTGGGACGACATCGTCTCGCGGATCGGAACGGGTGTCTCGGAATGAAAAAGGCCGTGGCAGTGTTGCGGATAGAACAACCGTAGTGTTTGACCGACCAACGGAGTCCCCGTGTCGCTGCCACCCCTGGTCGAGCCGGCCCCCGAGCTCACCGTAGACGAGGTCCGCAGGTACTCCCGCCACCTGATCATCCCTGACGTCGGGATGGACGGGCAGAAGCGGCTGAAGAACGCGAAGGTGCTCTGTGTGGGCGCCGGCGGCCTGGGCTCGCCGGCGCTGATGTACCTGGCCGCCGCGGGCGTCGGCACGCTCGGCATCGTGGAGTTCGACGAGGTCGACGAATCGAACCTGCAGCGCCAGATCATCCACAGCCAGGCCGACATCGGCCGCTCCAAGGCCGAGTCGGCGCGTGACACCGTCAAGGGCATCAACCCGTACGTGAACGTGATCCTTCACGAGGAGCGGCTTGAGGCCGACAATGTGATGGACACCTTCAGCCAGTACGACCTGATCGTCGACGGTACGGACAACTTCGCGACCCGCTACCTGGTCAACGACGCGTGCGTGCTGCTCAACAAGCCGTACGTGTGGGGCTCGATCTACCGCTTCGACGGTCAGGCCTCGGTGTTCTGGTCCGAGCACGGCCCCTGCTACCGCTGCCTCTACCCGGAGCCCCCGCCGCCCGGCATGGTGCCCTCCTGCGCCGAGGGCGGCGTCCTCGGCGTGCTGTGCGCGTCCGTCGGCTCCATCCAGGTCACCGAGGCGATCAAGGTCCTCACCGGCACGGGTGAGCCGCTGGTCGGCCGCCTGATGATCTACGACGCCCTGGAGATGCAGTACCGCCAGGTCAAGGTCCGCAAGGACCCGAACTGCGCGGTCTGCGGCGAGAACCCGACCGTCACCGAACTCATCGACTACGAGGCCTTCTGCGGCGTCGTGTCCGAGGAGGCCCAGGCGGCGGCCGCCGACTCGACGATCACTCCCAAGCAGCTCAAGGAGTGGATCGACGACGGCGAGAACATCGAGATCATCGACGTCCGTGAGCCGAACGAGTACGAGATCGTCTCCATCCCGGGCGCAAGGCTCATCCCGAAGAACGAATTCCTCATGGGCTCCGCGCTGGAGGGCCTTCCGCAGGACAAGAAGATCGTCCTGCACTGCAAGACGGGCGTGCGCAGTGCCGAAGTCCTCGCCGTGCTGAAGTCCGCGGGCTTCGCCGACGCCGTGCACGTCGGCGGCGGCGTGATCGGCTGGGTCAACCAGATCGAGCCGGACAAGCCGGTCTACTAGGCGAACGCCCTCACCGGTTCCCAAGGGGCCCGGCAGCGCGCCTGCCGGGCCCCTTTGCGTTGCCCGCCAGATGCCCGGGGCGCGCGCTGCGTGGGCCGCTAGGCGCAGACCTTGCCGTCCTTGGGCACCGTCCCGTCCAGCAGGTAGGCGTTCACCGTCGTATCGACACAGTCGCTCCCGCTGCCGTACGCCCCGTGCCCCTCGCCCTTCCAGGTCAGCTCCACACCGACGCCCTTGCCCAGTTCGTCCGCCATCCTGCGGGCGCCCTCGTACGGGGTCGCCGGGTCGCCGGTGTTGCCGACCAGCAGGATCGGCGCCGCACCCGGCGCACTCACCTCCGGGGTGTCGTACTGCCCGGCCACCGGCCAGTCGTGACACCAGCCGGCCGTGTCCCAGCCCAGGAACTCCCCGAACACCGGGGAGATCTCCGCGAACTCCGGCAGCCGCTGCTTCGTCTCCTCCAGCGTGGGCCGCTGCCTGTCGTCCAGGCACGATATGACCCGTTGCGCGTGGGACGAGGTGCCGTAGCGCCCCGAGGAGTCACGTTCGTTGTAGTCGTCGGCGAGGGACAGCAGCCGTGATCCGTCACCCTGCTCGGCCGCCTTCAGCGCCTCGGTCAGCTCCGGCCAGCGGGACCTGCTGTACAGCGGCAGGGCGATGCCGGTGACCGCGAGCGACTGGGTGAGCCTGCGTCCGGGCGTCGCCGGCAGCGGCCGGGCGTCGAGCCGGTCCAGCAGGTCCGCGATCTTCCGGGTTCCCTCCGCGGGGTCCTGCCCTGTGGACTTCAGGTAGTCGTCCAGGGCCCGCTGGAAGCCCAGCGCCTGGTTCTTGGCGTGTCCCACCGTGTCGGCGGTGGGGTCGACGACCGCGTCGAGGATCATCCTGCCCACGTTCTCGGGGAACAGGTGGGCGTAGACGCCGCCGAGTTCGGTGCCGTAGGAGATGCCGAAGTAGTGCAGTCTGGTGTCGCCGAGGACCTGGCGCATCAGGTCCATGTCGCGGGCGGTGTCGGCCGTCGAGGCATGCGCCATCAGTTTTCCGGCGGCGCGGGCGCAGCCCTTGCCGAAGTCGGCGGCGTCCTGGAGGAACGCCTTCTCCTCGGCCGGGGTGTCGGGGGTGTTGTCCACGGCCTCGGCGGCCTGGATGTCGCGGTCGCTGCGGCAGCGGACACCCTCGCTGGCGCCGACGCCGCGCGGGTCGAAGCTCACCAGGTCGTACCGCTCGCGCAGTTTGGCGACCGTCGTGGCGTAGTACGGCATCATCGAGACGCCCGAGCCGCCCGGGCCGCCGAAGTTGAAGAGCAGCGAGCCGATGCGGTCGCCGCCGGTGGCCCGCGCCCGGATCAGCGCGACATCGATCGTCCGGCCGTCCGGCTTCGACCAGTCCAGCGGGACCTTGAGCGTCGCGCACCGCCAGTCGGCGCTCGGCGCCGCGGAGTCCGCGGTGGCCTCGCAGCGGCCCCAGTCGGGCTTCTGCGAGACGAGCGAGGAGGGCAGCCCGGCGCTGGACGGCCCGGCCGGTGCCGTCGACGACGGAGCGGGCCGGTCCTTCCCGTCGCCCGCGCCCGCGCCTGTGTCCTTACTGCCGTCGGACGATCCGCCGCCGCATCCGGTCATCAGCACCGCTGCCGCGACCGCGGCCGTCCACCGTACGAAACGCACCTTGTGCACCCCCCTCGCAAGCCCTCCGCACGTCGGTCGCGGAGGGCGGTCAGGCCATAGTAGGCGGATCGCGCCGGACCCGTCACAGCCTGTGGATAACGCTCTGACCTGCTGGTTAATCGAATCTGATGGTGGGTCAGGTGCAGACGGTGCCGGCGGTCGGCAGCTTCCCGTCCAGCAGATAGCCGTTCACGGCGTCCTGCACGCACTTGTTCTTGCTGTCGTAGGCGCCGTGCCCCTGCCCCTTGTACGTCAGCTGGATGCCCACGCCCTTGCCGAGCGCGTCCGCCATTCTCCGCGCACCCTCGTACGGGGTCGCCGGGTCGCCGGTGTTGCCCACGACGACGATCGGCGCGGATCCGGGCGCGCTCACGTCGGGGTGGTCGGCGGCGCCCGGCACCGCCCAGTCGGTGCAGCTGATCATGCCCCAGGCCAGGAAGTCCCCGAACAGCGGGGAGGCGGCCCGGAACTCGGGCACCTTGCGCTGGATGTGGTCGACGGTGTACCTCGGTTTCTCGTCGGCGCAGTTGATGGCCACGTTCGCGGAGGTGAGGTTGCTGTACTCGCCGTTCGCGTTGCGGCCGTTCATCGAGTCGGACAGCAGCATCAGGATCCTGCCGTCGCCGGCGTACGCCTCTTCCAGGCCCTCGGTCAGGTACTCCCAGAAATCCTTGGAGTACAGGGACTGCGCGATGCCGTTGGTGGCGGCGGTCTGGGTGAGCCGGCGCGGGAAGATGCCCGGGATCGGCTTCTTGTCGAGGTCGGCGAGGAGTTTGGCGATGCGGTTCTTGACGTCCTGCGGGGTGTCGCCGATCGGACACTCGGTGACCTTCGAGGTGCAGTCGTCGGCGAAGTTGTCGAGCGCGCGCTGGAAGCCCCTGGCCTGGCCCAGAGCGTTCTGCTCGGGGGTCTTGGTGGGGTCGACGACCGCGTCGAAGACGGCCCGGCCCACCTTCCGGGGGAACAGGTGGGCGTAGACGCCGCCGAGTTCGGTGCCGTAGGAGATGCCGAAGTAGTGCAGCCTGGTGTCGCCGAGGACCTGGCGCATCAGGTCCACGTCGCGGGCGGCGTCCGTGGTGCGCACATGCGGCAGGATCGTCTTGGAGTTCTTCGCGCAGCCCGCGTTGAACCCCTTGGTCCGGTCCACCAGTTGGGCCCGCTCGGTGGCGTCGTCGGGCGTCGCGTCCTGCTGGAAGTACACGTCGAGCTGTGCGTCGGTCTTGCACTTGACGGGGGCGCTGCGGCCGACGCCGCGCGGGTCGAAGCTCACCAGGTCGTAGCGCGTGCGCAGCTTCGCGTAGTCCGAGGCGAAGGCGGGCAGCGTGGTGACGCCGCTGCCGCCGGGCCCGCCGAAGTTGAAGATGAGTGAGCCGATCCGCTTGCCCGGGTCGCCGCTCGCCCTGGCCCGGATGAGGGCGAGCCCGATGGTGTCGCCCTTCGGGTTGCTCCAGTCCAGGGGCGCCTCCAGGGTGGCGCACTGCCAGGGGCCGCTGCCCGGCAGCGGCGAGGGGGTGTTGCCGCCGCCCTCTGCCTCGGAGGGGGCCGGACAGTCCTTCCAGTCCAGCTTCTGGGCCGCCAGGTCACCGGCCTTCGAGCCGCCGCCGCAGGCCACGAGCAGGGAGGGCAGCAGGACGGCGGCGGCCACGGCGGCGCGGATCCGGGAGGGCTTCATGATCCCATCCTGGGGCGGCGCACGCCGGGGCGCTCGGGGCGCGGGCCGTACGAGGGACGAGCCGACCCCTCGGCCGGGCCGGGTCCCTGCGTTCTACAGGGAGCCCCGGCGGGAGAGATGGTTGAAGGCCAGCCAGCCGGGCAGCACCGGCAGCCACAGCGTGAGCAGCCGGAACAGCAGCACGGCCGGTGCGGCGACCTCCTTGGGGAGCCCGACGGCGATCAGTCCGACGGTCAGCGTGGCCTCCACGGCGCCCACCCCGCCCGGAGTCGGCGCCGCCGAACCGAGGGCGTTGCCGGCCAGGAAGACGACGGCGACACTGGCGATGCTGAGCGAGGTGGACCCGTCGCCGAACGCGCGGATCGAGGCGTCCAGGCACATCACGAAGCAGGCGGTGAGCAGCAGCATCCCGCCGATGCCCGTGACCAGCTTCTGCGGGCGCTGCAACACGTCGAGCATGCGCGGCACGACGCCCGCGAACAGCGACCTCACGCGCGTGACGACGAATTTCCGCAGGAACGGCACCGAGGTCACCACGAGGACGAGCACCGCCACCGTCAGCAGGCCGGCGATGACCGTCCGGGACGGGGACAGCGACGGGGTCTTCTCGGTACCGGTCAGATAGCCGAAGGACAGCAGCATCAGGATGTGGCAGCCGAGCCCGAACAACTGCGACGCGCCGACGCTCGCCACCGCGAGTCCGGGGCGCACGCCGGCGCGCTGCAGAAAGCGTGTGTTGAGGGCCACACCGCCGACCGCGGCCGGCGCCACGATCTTCACGAACGACCCGGCGACCTGCGCCCCCACGGTCCGCAGGAACGGCACGCGCTCGGGCACGAAGCCGAGGAGCGCCATCGCGGCGGCGACGTAACTGAGCGCCGAGAACAGCACCGCCGCCGCGACCCAGCCCCACTGGGCCTGCGCGAAGAGCGTGCCGAACTCGATGTGCGTGAGCTGTGTCAGCAGGTAGTACGCGCCGATGGCGCCCGCGATGAAGCTGATCAGCGTGCGTGGCCGGACCCGCTCCAGCCGGGCCGGCTCCACCGGGGCCTGCGGCCTGATGCGCAGCACCTCGTGCCGGATCTGGGTGAGCAGATCGTCTTCGCGGGCCTCCTCCAGGGCCTCGTCGATGGCCCTCTTCTCGGCTCGCTGCTCGGCGCGCACGGCCTTCTTGTCGGGCTTTTCCAGGGAGGTGTCGTCCGGGGCCTCCTCCAGGCGGGCCTGTTTGTCCTGCCGGGAGGCATCCAGGACCGCCTCACGCTCGCGCTGCGCCCGTTCGCGGGCCAGTTTGCGCAGCGTCGCGCGCGTGGAGCGGGTCAGGGCGATGGGCTGGAGCATCGGCAGACAGTCGGCGACCGCGTCGGGGCCGAGCACACCGACCGCGGAGGCCACCGCCCGCTCGGCGCCCACCCGCAGTCCGAGCGTGGTCACGAGCTGGGCGACGTCCATACGCAGCAGCAGATCTCCGGCCGCGATCTCGCCGCCGCGCAGATCGGTGAGGATCACCGAGCCGGACCGGTCCACCAGGATCGCGTCGCCCGCGAGCCTGCGGTGCGCGATGCGTCGCGACTGCAACGCCTGCACCTGGTGCCAGGCGTGGCGCAGCAGCTCGTCGGTGATCTCCTCGTCGGCCAGCGAGTCGAGCGTGCGCCCGCCGGTGTGCTCGTAGACGAGCATGACGGCGTCCGGGCCCAGCTCGGAGGTCGCGATCAGCTTGGGCGCGTTGGCGCCGGCCGCGATGGCGGCGTACGCCAGCAGCGCCTCCTGCTCCAGTGCCTGGCGCAGCGACTGCAGGCTGGAGCGGGTGGCGAAACCGCGCAGGGTCAGATTGCGCCACGCCCGGTAGAAGAAGCCCTGGGCCTGCTGTTCCCGGTCGACGACGGTGACGTCCAGGGGCGGACCGTCCTCCAGGGTCACGAAGTAGCGCCGTCCGCGGTCGCCGTTCTCGGTGTCCGCGGCCTCCTCGCGGGCGGCGGACACCGGGTGGAAGCCGACGTGGCGCAGGCCCGCCATCAGCGTGCGCCCGGTGGGGCGGACGTTCGGGGAGCCGACCGCGTACAGCGTCCCGTAGGCCACGGTCCAGCCGATCAGCACCGTCAGGATGATCGAGAACGGTGTCGTGTAGCCGGTGACGAGCATGGAGAACGCGTCGAGCAGCAGCACGATCCACAGCACGGCACGCCAGCGCGGTCTGCGGGACATGCCGACGGCCGTCATGTACGCGATGACGGGGGCCAGATAGCCGTGCACCGGGTCGGTCAGGGCGTGGATGTTGCCGGGGGAGGGCTGGGTGAGCGCTTCCTGGATCGAGTTCGGAGCGGCCCTGGCGACCCAGAGGTCGGTGGCGAGCGTCACCCCGTGCGCGAGGACCGCCGCCAGGACGCCGTCGGCGATGCGCAGCCCGTCTCGCTTGATCAGCCGCTCGATCGCGAACGCGACCGGCACCAGGAGGATGGCGATGCTCGACGCCAGCCCCGCGATCTTGATCAGCAGGTCGGGTGCCTGGCCGGTGCCCTTGTTGATGTCCTGTTCCAGGCCCGAGGTGGTGCCGTGGGCGAAGGCGGCGACGGCCAGGAGCACGGCGATCGCGAGCACGCCCACCAGGAGGCGCATCAGGTCGGAGGGCCGGTGCACGCGTGCGGGAAGCAGCGGTTCGTCGCCCTCGACCTCGTCGGCGTGGGCGTCGTCCGGGCAGTCGGCGAGGTGCGCGCCGCCGGTGCCGTTGTCCGCCTCGGCGGGGCTCGTGCCGTGCGGCTGGGCGGCGTCCGGGCGCGCCCCGGCACCGGAGGTGCCCTCCGCGCCCTCGGCGTGCACGCCCTGCTGCTTCATGGTCTCTTCTTGGTCTCGTATCACCGGTCACCGCCCGCACGATGGTGGCATGACCCTCCGACACACAGGGTCATCAGGGTGCAAATGCGGGGGCGCACAGTGTGCCGGAAACGCCGCCGCAGGGCGAGGGGCGGGCATCACGCCGCTCGCGCCGCGTTGTCGGTGGGGTGGGGCAGGATGGGGCGAATGAGCGAGCAGAGCCGTCCTGAGGAGGCGGGCGCGCGGGGGCACGCGGACGCGCTGCCGGAGTATGCCGAGCGTGTCCTCGACGTCGCCGAACGGATCCCGCCGGGGCGGGTCTTGACGTATGGGGACGTCGCCGAGTGGCTGGAGGAGGGCGGCCCGCGCCAGGTCGGCAGGGTGATGGCCCTCTACGGGGGAGCCGTGGCGTGGTGGCGCGTCGTGCGGGCCGACGGGGCGCTGCTCCCGGGCCACGAACTGCGCGCGCTCGGCCACTACCGCGCGGAGGGCACACCGCTGAAGGAGGCGGGCAGGGCCGCCGAGGGCCACCTGCCGCGGCTCGACATGAGACGGGCCCGGTGGGACGGCGGCGAGAGCGCACAGGGTCACATCTGACAGCTTCCGCCATCGAGGGCCCTTTGGGGGAACCCATGGCCCGTTCGGGGGACACGGGGGACTTCCGTGACATGACGTACGTTCGTGGGTTGTGGGGCTCATGCGCCAAGGGAGGCACGTGAGAAGAAGCGGAAGCCCTGCTTCCGTGCCTCGCGTCGGCGTAGCGTCGGCGGCGCGTGTCCCCCTCACCCCGCGGCCACCGCCTTGCACGCGGGGCAGCCAGACGAGTACGAGCACCAGGACCGGCGAACCACGTGAGCTCCTTCTCCACCACCAGACACCTGCCGCACCAAGAAGTGCGGCAGGGGAGCCGTGGCGCCTACCGACTGGTCCGCACCCCGCCGGCCGAGCCGGATCCCCTTCGTCTGGACGCCGCCCAGCGCGCGGTGGTTGACCACCGGTCGGGACCCCTGCTGGTTCTCGCGGGTCCCGGCACCGGCAAGACCACCATGCTGGTGGAGTCGGTGGCCGCGCGGATCGCCCGCGGCGCGGACCCCGAGCGGATCCTGGTGCTGACCTTCAGCCGCAGGGCCGCGCTCGAACTGCGCGACCGCATGGCCCGGCGGGTGGGCGCGGCCCGCGCACCCCGCGCGACCACGTTCCACTCGTACGCCTACGCCCTGGTCCGCGCCCACCAGGACAGCGACCTGTTCGTGCAGCCGCTGCGGCTGCTCTCCGGTCCCGAGCAGGACGTGACCGTGCGCGAGCTGCTGGCGGGCCAGCCGGACCTGGAACGGCTCGGCCTCGCCCATGTGCGCTGGCCGGACGAACTGCGCGCCTGCCTGACCACCCGGGGCTTCGCCGACGAGGTCCGAGCCGTCCTCGCCCGCAGCCGGGAGCTGGGCCTCGGCCCGGCCGCCCTGGACGCCTTCGCGCGGCGCATCGGCCGCCCCGACTGGCGGGCCGCCGCGGCCTTCCTCGCCGAATACCTCGACGTGCTCGACCTGCAGGGCGTCCTCGACTACGCGGAACTCGTCCACCGCGCGGTGCTGCTGGCCGACCGGCCCGAGGCCGCCGCCCGCCTCGCGGCCCGGTACGACGCCGTGTACGTCGACGAGTACCAGGACACCGACCCGGCCCAGGTGCGCCTGCTGCACGCCCTCGCCGGCGGCGGCCGCACCCTGGTCGCCTTCGGCGACCCCGACCAGTCGATCTACGCGTTCCGGGGCGCCGACGTCAACGGCATCCTGGACTTCCCGGCGGCCTTCCCGCGCGGGGACGGCCGCCCGGCCCCCGTCGAGGTGCTGCGGACCTCGCGCCGCCTGGGGGCCGGCCTGCTGGCCGCCACCCGGCTGCTGACCCAGCGCATGCCCCTGACCCGCCTCCCGGCCGACAGGGTGCGCGCCCACCGCGAACTCGCCCCGGTGCGCGACACCGGCCGCGTCGAGGTCTGTACGTACCCCACGGCCGGCGCCGAGCTGGACAACATCGCCGACATCCTGCGCAGGGCACACCTGGAGGACGGCGTGCCCTGGAACGAGATGGCGGTCCTGGTGCGTGCCGGGTCCCGCACCATCCCCACCGTCCGCCGGGCCCTCACCTCGGCCGGCGTGCCCCTCGACATCGACGGCGACGACCTGCCGCTGCGCCATGAACCGGCGGTCGCACCGCTGCTGACGGCGCTCAGGGCGGTGGCCACGGCAGAGGCGGCGCGGCCGGCCGAAGAAGGCGCACGGCAGGACGGGGAGCGCCGTGGCGGCGAGATCCCCGACGAGGTGCCCGGGGAGGAGCCCCGCGTGGGGGCCTCCGGAGAGCGGGCCCTTGCGGAGCGGCACTCCGGGGCCGCCGCCGAGCCCGCCGGGCAGGACACCTCCTGGCTCGACACCGAGACCGCGCTGACCCTGCTCGTCTCACCGCTCGCCGGCATGGACGCCGCCGATCTGCGCCGGCTCGGCCGTGCCCTGCGCGAGGAGGAGAGGGCGGCGGGCAACCCGCTGCCGCCGCCCTCGGACGTGCTGCTCGCGCGGGCGCTCGCCGAGCCCGAACGGCTGGTCGCGCACGACCCGGCGTACGCCCGGGGAGCCCAGCGCCTCGGCGCGCTGCTGAGAAAGGCCCGACAGCGCCTCGCGAGCGGCGGCACCGCCGAGGAGGCGCTGTGGGACCTGTGGGAGAGCACGCCCTGGCCCGGCCGACTGGCACGGACCGCACGGCGCGGCGGAGCGGCCGGCCGCAATGCCGACCGCGACCTCGACGCCGTGTGCGCCCTGTTCGCGACCGCCGCGCGCGCCGAGGAGCGCACCGGTGGGCGCGGCGCCCTGAACTTCCTGGAGGAGATCGAAGCCGAGGACATCGCCGCGGACACGCTCGCCGGCCGCTCCGTGCGCCCCGACGCCGTCCGGCTGATGACCGCCCACCGCGCCAAGGGCCTGGAGTGGCGCCTGGTCGTCGTGGCCGGCGTCCAGGAGGGCCTGTGGCCGGACCTGCGCCGCCGCGGCTCCCTCCTGGAGGCCGACCGCATCGGCCGCGACGGGCTCGCCGAACCCCTCACACCCGGGGCGCTGCTCGCCGAGGAGCGCCGCCTGTTCTACGTGGCCGCCACACGCGCGCGTGAACGTCTCGTCGTGACCGCAGTGAAGGCACCCGCGGACGACGGCGACCAGCCCTCCCGGTTCCTCACCGAGCTGGGCGTCGAGCCGCAGGACGTCACAGGTCGCCCGCGCCGTCCCCTGTCGGTGGCCGCGCTGGTCGCCGAGTTGCGCGCCACCACGGTCGACCCGCGCGCGTCCGCCGCCCTGCGCGAGGCCGCCGCCCGCCGACTGGCCCGGCTCGCCGCGCTCGGCGACGAGGAAGGCCGCCCCCTCGTCCCGTCGGCGCACCCGGAACGCTGGTGGGGCATGCACGAGCCGACCGCGAGCAGGGTGCCGCTGCGCGACCGCGGCCAGCCCGTCGTGCTCTCCGGCAGCGCCCTCGACCAGCTCGCCAACACCTGCGCCCTCCAGTGGTTCCTCGGCCGCGAGGTGAAGGCCGACGCACCCGCCACCACCGCCCAGGGCTTCGGCAACGTCGTGCACGTCCTCGCCGACGAGGTCGCCTCCGGACGCACCCCCGCCGACCTCGACGTGCTGATGGAGCGCCTGGAGTCGGTGTGGAACGCGCTCGCCTTCGACGCGCCCTGGAAGTCGGCGCAGGAGAAGGAGAACGCGCGCGTGGCACTCGAACGCTTCCTGACGTGGCACGTCGACTCCAACGGCGCCCGCGCGGGCCGCAAGCCGGTGACCAGCGAGCACGACTTCGACGTCAGCCTCGAAGCGGGTGACTACGAGGTGCGCATCCGAGGCCAGATGGACCGCGTGGAGACGGACGGCGAGGGACGTGCGTACGTGGTCGACTTCAAGACGGGCAAACAGGCGCCCAGCACCGCGGAGGTGGCCCGCCAACCCCAGCTGGCCGTCTACCAGCTGGCCGTCCGCGAGGGCGCCGTGGACGACGCCTTCGACGGGACGCGCCCGGAACCCGGTGGCGCCGAACTCGTCCATCTGCGGCAGGGCGCGCCCAAGCGGGACGGCGGCGACAGCCTGCCCAAGGTGCAGGCCCAGGACCCCCCGGAGGGCGAGTGGGTCGGCGAACTGCTCGCCACCGCCGCGGGCAAGGTTCTCGACGAGCGGTTCTCGCCGACCACGGGACAGCACTGCGCCCACTGCGCGTTCCGGGCGTCGTGCAGCGCACGGCCGGAAGGGCGGCACGTGGTCGAGTGACCCGCGCCGCCGCCGCGCCGTTCCGTGACGACCACCGCTGCGACCGTCCCCACCAGCCGTGCCGACCGCGGCGCGCGTGCCGGCCGCGGCGCCCGTGCCGGCCCACGGTGTCCGTGCCGGCTCACGGTGTCCGTGGCGCCCGTGCCGACCTTGTGCCGCCGGTGCCGACCTGTGCGCCCGTGCCGGCCTGTGGCGCCCGTGTCGGCCTGTTGCAACAGGACCGGTCCGCGCCCCGTCCGGCCCGGCCGCCCGGTCCGCCCGGCCGGAGCCATGAGAACAGGTCCCGGCGGCCGGACAGAACAGCCGGAGGACAGCCCAGCAGGGCGTCAGTCAGTGCCCGAGCCACGACTACCGGAACCTGAGTATCAGCATCAATGTCAGTGCCCGCCGATAACCTCTGCGACATGCCCGCCCGTATCACCGATCCCCAGCAGCTCAAGGAGCTGCTGGGCATCCCGTTCACCCCGGAGCAGACGGCCTGCATCACCGCGCCGTCCGCCCCGCAGGTGATCGTGGCCGGGGCCGGGTCGGGCAAGACCACGGTCATGGCGGCCCGGGTGGTCTGGCTCGTGGGCACCGGCCAGGTCGCCCCCGAACAGGTCCTCGGCCTGACCTTCACCAACAAGGCCGCCGGGGAACTCGCCGAGCGCGTCCGCAAGGCGCTCGTCAAGGCCGGCGTCACCGACCCCGACACCATCGACCCGGACAACCCGCCGGGGGAGCCGGTCATCTCCACGTACCACGCCTTCGCGGGCCGCCTGCTGACCGACCACGGCCTGCGCATCGGCCTGGAACCGGCATCCCGGCTGCTCGCCGACGCCACCCGCTACCAGCTCGCCGCACGCGTGCTGCGCGAGGCCCCCGGCCCCTACCCGGCACTCACCCGCTCCTTCGCCGACCTGGTCAGCGACCTGCTCGCGCTCGACGCCGAACTCGCCGAACACCTCGTACGCCCCGAGGACCTGCGCGCCTGGGACGCCGGCCTGCTGCACACCCTGGAGGGCGCCAGACTCACCAACGCCGACCTGCGCAAGGTCCCCGAGACGGCCGCGGCACGCCGCGAACTCGCCGAGCTGGTGCTGCGCTACCGGGCCGCGAAACGCGACCGCGACCTGCTCGACTTCGGCGACCAGATCGCCCTGTCCGCCGCCCTCGCCCAGATCCCCGACGTCGGCCGCGCGCTGCGCGAGGAGTTCCGGGTGGTGCTCCTCGACGAGTACCAGGACACCTCCGTCGCCCAGCGCGTCCTGCTGGCCGGTCTGTTCGGCGGCGGCACTGGCCACCCCGTGACCGCCGTCGGCGACCCCTGCCAGGCGATCTACGGCTGGCGCGGCGCCTCCGTCGCGAACCTGGACGACTTTCCCGAGCACTTCGCACACGCCGACGGCCGCCCCGCCACCCGCCAGGCGCTCAGCGAGAACCGCCGCAGCGGCGGCCGTCTCCTCGACCTCGCCAACGGCCTCGCCGAGCCCCTGCGCGCACTGCACGCGGGCGTGGAGGCCCTGCGCCCGGCCCCCGGAGCCGAGCGCGACGGCACGGTCCGCTGTGCCCTGTTGCGCACCCACGCCGAGGAGATCGCGTGGATCGCCGACTCCGTCGCACACCTCGTGCTCACCGGGACGGCGCCCGGCGAGATCGCCGTTCTGTGCCGTACGGCGACCGACTTCGCGGAGATCCAGGGCGCGCTCGTCGCCCGCGACATTCCCGTCGAGGTGGTCGGCCTGTCCGGGCTGCTGCACCTGCCCGAGGTCGCCGACCTCGTCGCCGTATGCGAAGTTCTCCAGGACCCCGGCGCCAACGCCTCCCTGGTCCGCCTGCTGACCGGCCCACGCTGGCGCATCGGCGCCCGCGACCTCGCCCTGCTGGGGCGGCGCGCCCGCCTTCTCGTGTCCCACGCGCGCGTGGGCGCCGACGACGACCCCGACCGCAGGCTCGCCGAGGCCGTCGAGGGGGTCGACCCGTCCGAGGTGATATCGCTCGCGGACGCCCTCGACACGTTCCTGGAATCCCCCATGGACGCGGACGGCGCCGACGACGGGCTGCCCTTCTCCACGGACGCGCGCGTGCGCTTCGCCCGCCTCGCCGCCGAACTGCGGGATCTGCGGCGCTCCCTGTCCGACCCGCTGATGGACGTCCTGCACCGGGTCCTCGCCGTCACCGGCCTCGAAGTGGAACTGTCCGCCTCCCCGCACGCCCTGGCGGCCCGCCGCCGCGAGACCCTGTCGAACTTCCTGGACGTCGCCGCCTCCTTCGCCGCCAACGAGAGCGAGGCCACCCTGCTCGCCTTCCTGGGCTTCCTGCGCACCGCGGCCCAGTACGAGAAGGGCCTCGACAACGCCCTGCCCGGAGGCGAGAACACCGTCAAGGTGCTCACCGCCCACAAGTCCAAGGGCCTGGAATGGGACGTCGTCGCCGTCCCCGGCCTGGTCACCGGAACCTTCCCCAGCGCCCAGGGCCGGGAGAAGTGGACCTCCCAGGCCAAGGTGCTGCCGCACGCGCTGCGCGGCGACGCCGACACCCTGCCCGACATCGCCGCCTGGGACGCGCGCGGCATGAAGGACTTCCACGAGGCCGTGAAGGACCACCAGCACACCGAGGAGCTTCGCCTCGGCTACGTCACCTTCACCCGCCCCCGCTCCCTGCTCCTCGGCTCCGGTCACTGGTGGGGCCCCGCCCAGAAGAAGCCCCGCGGCCCCTCCGACTTCCTGCGCGCGTTGCACGACCACTGCGCCGCCGGGCACGGCGAGATCGAGGCGTGGGCGGACGAACCCGAGGAGGGCGAGGAGAACCCGGCCCTGCACGAGGCGACCGCCGACCGGGCCTGGCCGCTGCCCCTGGACGCCGACGCCCTGGCCCGCCGCCGCGCCGCCGCCCAGACGGTCCTCGCCCACCTGGACGGCCTCACCTCACCCGTGGACGCCCCTCCGGCGGCCGTCCACGACCCGCACACGCACGAGGACCCGGACTGGCCCCCGCCGCCCGACGACGACGCACCACTCGACGCCGAGCCCCCCTACACCCCTCGTGACACCCCTCATGAGGACGAGTCGCGGTTCGCTCCGTACGAGGACGAGCCACCGTTCACGGAGGATCCGGCCGACTGGGACGCGTGGGCCACCGACCGGCCGACGCTCCCGCACCAGGCGGGCGCACCCGCCCCGCCGACGCCCGCACGCCCCGACCCCGCGCAGCCCGGCGCCACCCCGCTGACCCCCGAGGAAGCCCGCACCGTCGCCTCCTGGGACCGCGACCTCGACGCGCTCACCGGAGAGCTGCTGCGCGCCAGGGAGACCGTGACGGACGTCCTCCTGCCGGCCACGCTGACCGCGACCCAGTTGCTGCGCCTCGCCGCCGACCCCGACGGGCTCGCACAGGAACTCGCACGCCCCATGCCGCGCCCCCCGCAACCGGCCGCGCGTCGAGGCACCCGGTTCCACGCCTGGGTAGAGGCCCGTTACGAAGCGTTGACGCTGCCGATGCTGGAACCGGAGGAGCTGCCCGGCAGCGAGGCCGAGATCGCCGACGAACGCGACCTCGAAGCCCTCAAAGAGGCGTTCGAACGCACCGAGTACGCCCACCGCACGCCCTACCGCGTCGAGGTCCCCGTCCAGCTCGCCCTCGCCGGACGCCTCGTGCGCGGCCGGATCGACGCCGTCTACAAGCACGGCGACGGCGCCACGGCCACGTACGAGATCGTCGACTGGAAGACCGGGCACGGGCACAGCGCCGACCCGCTCCAGCTCGCGGTGTACCGGATCGCCTGGGCCGAGCAGCAGGGCGTACCGCCCGAATCCGTCACCGCCGCCTTCCTCCACGTACGCAGCGGCGAGGTCGAACGACCGGACGGCCTGCCGGACCGGGCGACGCTCGAACGACTGCTCACCGGGGAGGCCCGGTGTGACGAACCGCCCGATCAGGAAGCCGGCGCGGGCCGATAGGCTCGATGGCATGAGCCAGACCCCGGACAGCGCCGTCCGCGCGTACATCGAGCAGCACCGCGCCGCCTTCCTCGACGACCTCGCCGCATGGCTGCGCATCCCCTCCGTGTCGGCCCAGCCCGACCACGCGCCCGACGTACGACGCAGCGCCGACTGGCTCGCCGCCGCGCTCACAACGACCGGCTTCCCGACCACCGAGGTCTGGGAGACCCCGGGCGCCCCGGCCGTCTTCGCCGAGTGGCCCGCCGACGACCCCGGGGCACCCACGGTCCTCGTCTACGGCCACCACGACGTCCAGCCCGCCGCCCGCGAGGACGGCTGGGACAGCGACCCCTTCGCACCCGTCGTACGGGACGGCAGGCTGTACGCGCGCGGGGCCGCCGACGACAAGGGTCAGGTGTTCTTCCACACACTCGGCGTCCGCGCGCACCTCGCCGCCACCGGCCGCACCGCCCCCGCCGTCCACCTCAAGCTGCTCATCGAGGGCGAGGAGGAATCCGGCTCCCCGCACTTCCGGGCCCTGGTCGAGGAGAACGCCGGACGGCTCGCCGCCGACGCCGTGATCGTCTCCGACACCGGCATGTGGTCCGCGGACACCCCCACCGTCTGCACCGGCATGCGCGGCCTCGCCGAGTGCGAGATCCAGCTGTACGGCCCCGACCAGGACATCCACTCCGGCTCCTTCGGCGGCGCCGTGCCCAACCCGGCCACCGCCGCAGCCCGCCTCGTCGCCGCCCTGCACGACGAGCACGCGCGCGTGGCGATCCCCGGCTTCTACGACGGCATCGTCCACCTCACCGACCGCGAGCGCGAACTCTTCGCCGAACTGCCCTTCGACGAGGAGCAGTGGCTGCGCACCGCCAAGTCGTACGCCGCCCACGGCGAGGCCGGACACACCACCCTGGAACGCATCTGGGCCCGCCCCACCGCCGAGGTCAACGGGATCGGCGGCGGCTACCAGGGCCCCGGCAGCAAGACGATCATCCCGGCTTCGGCGATGGTGAAGCTCTCCTTCCGGATGGTCGCTGGCCAGGACCCCGACCACATCGAGAAGGCCGTCCGCGCCTGGGCCGCCGACCAGGTGCCCGCCGGGATCCGCTGCGAGATCGACTTCGGTGCCGCCACCCGCCCGTGCCTGACCCCGCTGGACCACCCCGCCCTGCAGTCCGTGGTCCGCGCCATGGGCCGCGCCTTCGGCAAACCCGTCCGCTTCACCCGCGAGGGCGGCTCCGGACCGGCCGCCGACCTCCAGGAGGTCCTTGGCGCCCCGGTCCTGTTCCTGGGCATCTCCGTACCCTCCGACGGCTGGCACGCCCCGAACGAGAAGGTCGAGCTCGACCTGCTGCTCAAAGGCGTCGAGGCCGGCGCCCACCTGTGGGACGACCTCGCGCGGAACTGGCGCCATGCGCCCTGATCCGGCGCCGCGCGGAGCCGCACCGCCCGCGCGGCACACTGGAAGGACCGCCCTGCCCGCCCCGCACCCGCCCGACCCGGTTCCCTCCCGCCCCAGATCCCGCTGACCGCCGCCGAACCCGACCGTTCCACCGGGGGAGTTGGAAGCACCCGTGACCACCTGGACCGACCAGACCGCCGACCGACCCATCTCGCTCACCGCACCCAGTGGCATCGACCGCGCCGCCCACCACCGGCTCGACGAGGCCTGGCTCGCGGCGGCGTGGAGCCACCCCACGACCCGCTGCTTCGTGGTCTCCGGCGGCCAGGTCCTCATCGACGAGACGGCGGACGGCCGTACCGAGCTCGTCATGACCCCGTCCTTCGAGGCCCCCCTCACCGAGGCGCACCGCTACTTCCTGGGCACCGACGAGGACGGCGTCAGCTACTTCGCCCTCCAGAAGGACTCCCTGCCCGGCCGCATCGACCAGTCCGCCCGCCCGGCCGGGCTGCGGGAGGCCGGCCTGCTCCTGTCACCGCGTGACGCCGGCCTGATGGTGCACGCGGTCGGCCTGGAGAACTGGCAGCGCACCCACCGCTTCTGCTCCCGCTGCGGGGAGCGCACGGTCATCGCGGCCGCCGGTCACATCCGCCGCTGCCCGGCCTGCGGCGCCGAGCACTACCCGCGCACCGACCCCGCCGTGATCATGGCGGTCACCGACGACGAGGACCGCATTCTGCTCGGCCGCCAGGTCCACTGGCCCGAGGGCCGCTTCTCGACGCTCGCCGGCTTCGTCGAACCCGGCGAGTCCATCGAGCAGTCGGTGCGCCGCGAGGTCTTCGAGGAGGCCGGCATCACCGTCGGCCGGGTCGAGTACGTCGCCAGCCAGCCCTGGCCGTTCCCGTCCAGCCTCATGCTGGGCTTCATGGCCCACGCCACCACGACCGACATCGAGGTCGACGGCGACGAGATCCACGAGGCCCGCTGGTTCTCCAGGGACGAGCTGCGGGCCGCCTTCGAGTCCGGCGAGGTACAGCCGCCGTACGGGATCTCCATCGCCGCCCGCCTCATCGAACTCTGGTACGGCAAGCCGCTGCCGACCCGCAGCTTCGTCTGAGGACCGGCGGCCGGCGAACGGCGAAGGGGTGGCGGTCCCGCCGGGACCGCCACCCCTTCCGCACGAGCGGAACGCTCAGACGCCGATCTTCTGCTTCACCTGCGCCAGCGACGGGTTCGTCAGCGTCGAACCGTCGGCGAAGAGCACGGTCGGCACCGTCTGGTTGCCGTTGTTCGCCTTCTCCACGAACGCGGCCGACTCGGGGTCCTGCTCGATGTTGATCTCGGTGTACGCGATGCCTTCCCGGTCCATCTGGCTCTTCAGCCGACGGCAGTATCCGCACCACGTCGTGCTGTACATCGTCACAGTGCCCTGCATCTCGCTCGCGCTCCTCTGGCAGCTCGGGGAAGGTCGTCCTGTGGGGGAACGTACGTCACCGGCCCGCCATTCCCGCCGGGGGTATACGGCGGCCGGGCGCGAGGCCCACCGTCCGCGCGAGGCGCCCGCGGCACCCCGACGCACCGCACGCCTGACGTATTGGACCGCACGCTAGACGCGTTAGTACGACTGCAAGGGGCTCCCTGTGGACAACCGTCACAGCCGTCCCGGGCGACCTGGCAGCATGGCCGTGTGACAGCAGCAACGCACTCCACCCTCTTCCCGCAGGTACCGGACTCGGCCGACGCGGTGCTCGAAGGGCTCGACCCCGAGCAGCGCGAGGTGGCCACCGCCCTGCACGGCCCGGTGTGCGTGCTGGCCGGGGCCGGCACGGGCAAGACACGGGCGATCACCCATCGCATCGCCTACGGGGTGCGTGCGGGCATCCTTCAGCCGTCCAGCGTGCTCGCCGTCACCTTCACCAACCGCGCCGCCGGCGAGATGCGCGGCCGGCTGCGCCAGCTCGGCGCGCAGGGAGTCCAGGCCCGCACCTTCCACTCCGCCGCGCTCCGTCAGCTCCAGTACTTCTGGCCGAAAGCGGTCGGCGGTGGAATGCCCCGGCTGGTCGACCGCAAGATCCAGCTCGTCGCGGACGCGGCCGCCGCCTGCCGCATCCGCCTCGACCGCGGCGAGCTGCGCGACGTCACCGCCGAGATCGAGTGGTCCAAGGTCACCCAGACCGTCCCCGCCGACTATCCGCTAGCCGCCGTGAAGGCCGGCCGCGAGACCCCCCGCGACGCGGCCGAGGTCGCCCAGCTCTACTCCGTGTACGAGGACCTCAAACGCAGCCGCTCGGTCATCGACTTCGAGGACGTCCTGCTGCTGACGGTCGCGATCCTCCAGGACCGGCACGACATCGCCGAGCAGGTCCGCGCCCAGTACCAGCACTTCGTCGTCGACGAGTACCAGGACGTCAGCCCCCTCCAGCAGCGGCTGCTGGAGCTGTGGCTCGGTGACCGGGACAGCCTGTGCGTCGTCGGGGACGCCAGCCAGACGATCTACTCCTTCACCGGCGCGACCCCCGATCACCTGCTCGACTTCCGCATCCGCCACCCCGGCGCCACCGTCGTCAAACTGGTCCGCGACTACCGCTCCACCCCCCAGGTGGTCCACCTCGCCAACGGGCTGCTCGCCCAGGCCCGCGGGCGGGCCGCCGACCACCGCCTTGAGCTGGTCTCTCAGCGCGCCGCGGGCCCCGAGCCCGTCTACGCCGAGTACGCGGACGAGCCCGCCGAGGCCGAGGGCGCCGCCCGCCGCATCCGCGAACTCATCGACGCCGGAGTCCCGGCCGCCGAGATCGCGATCCTGTTCCGCACGAACTCCCAGTCCGAGACCTACGAGCAGGCCCTCGCCGACGCCGGGGTGCCCTACCAGTTGCGCGGCACCGAGCGGTTCTTCGACCGCCCCGAGGTGCGCAAGGCGGGCATCGCCCTGCGCGGCGCGGCCCGCTTCGGCGGCAACGACGCGCTACTGGACGACGCCGTGGACCTGCCCTCGCAGGTGCGCGCGGTGCTGTCGGGGGAGGGCTGGAGCCCCGAGCCCCCGGCCGGCTCGGGGGCGGTCCGGGAGCGCTGGGAATCACTGGCGGCGCTGGTCGGTCTGGCACAGGACTTCGCCGCCGCCAGAGCCGGCGCCACACTGGGCGACTTCGTGGCGGAACTCGACGAACGGGCGAACGCCCAGCACGCCCCCACCGTCCAGGGCGTCACCCTCGCCTCGCTGCATTCGGCCAAGGGCCTGGAGTGGGACGTCGTCTTCCTGGTCGGTGTCGCCGAGGGCATGGTGCCGATCAGCTACGCGAAGACCGACGAACAGATCGAGGAGGAACGCCGGCTGCTGTATGTCGGTGTGACCCGGGCCCGGGAGCGGCTGCATGTCTCCTGGTCCCTCGCCCGGTCCCCGGGCGGCCGGCCGAGCCGCCGGCCGAGCCGCTTCCTCGACGGACTGCGCCCCGGTTCCACGGCCACGGTCGGGCGGGCGGCGGGTGGTGCCGCGGGCGGCATCGAACGGGGCCGGCCGGCGAACGGCACGGCGGCGCCCCGGCGTACCCAGCGCACCCCGGCCCGGTGCCGGGTCTGCGGCCGTACGCTCACCGACGCCGGTGAGATGAAACTGATGCGCTGTGACGACTGCCCCTCCGACATGGACGAGGGAATCTACGAGCGGCTGCGTGAGTGGCGGGCGGAGCAGGCGCTGCGTTCGGGCCAGCCGGACTTCTGTGTGTTCACCGACAAGACGCTGATGGCGATCGCCGAGTCCGTGCCCGAGGACTATCCCGAGCTGTCCCGGATCCCCGGCGTCCCGGCCCGCAAGCTCAAGCTCTACGGGGCCGCCGTTCTGGCCATCTGCGCAGGCGGGAGCGGTGCGGGAGACGGCGAGGGCGACTGATGCGAACTCGTCGGAAAAATAGTTTGCGCATCGCCCGGCGATCCCCATAGGTTCTAGACACGGAAACAGCGGCCTTCTCGGAGGCACTGATTCCGTGTTCTACTTGCATATCCGATGGGACCGGCTCACCCCGGTCCCCGAGACGCCGAGAGGAGGCGAGTCCAGTGATCAGCATCAACATCAGCACCAGCACCCGCGCCGGTTCCCTGAACGCGGCCAAACTGCGCGATCGCGCGACCGTCTCCCTGTGCATGCTCGGCGCCTCGAACACGGGCACCGGTCTGTCCGGCATTCGTGCCGTGCGTCCGGCGTCCTCCGTGTCTCTCGCGGGTCTTCCCGTGCGTGAGCGCGATGAGCGACCGATCGAGGCACTGGAAGCAGTAGTGGCACAGGCGCGCGCCTATGCCTTTGCGGCGGCCGGTGCCGGAGTCCGGAAGCAGACGACGCAGCACCACCTGATGTGGGCCTTCCGTGGGCCAAAACCCTGGAGTGATCCAGCCTGATCGCCGATCAGGCCGGCGCCTTCAGGGCCGCGGAACCCCATCCGGGATCCGCGGCCCTTCTGTTTTCCCCGAACGGGGACGACGGAGCGAAGGGGCCTCGGGACAAGAAAAGAACCCGGTACCAAGCCGACACCCGGTCAACAGACCGGACCGACCAGACGAGGAAGACGAACCGTGCAACTCGAAGCGCACGCCCCGTCCGTACCGCCTTCCGACACGATCCCCCCGCCCGTCCCCACGGAGGACTCCACCTTGACCCCGCTCACCCCGCTCACCGCGCTCGACGACGCCATCGAGAACCTCGGCGTGCCCGTCCCCTGCCGTTCCTACGACCCGGAGGTCTTCTTCGCGGAGTCGCCGGCGGACGTCGAGTACGCCAAGTCCCTCTGCCGGACCTGCCCGCTGGTCGAGGCCTGCCTCGCCGGCGCCAAGGAACGGCGTGAGCCCTGGGGCGTCTGGGGTGGCGAGCTGTTCGTCCAGGGGGTTGTCGTCGCCCGGAAGCGGCCGCGTGGCCGCCCGCGCAAGAACCCGGTCACAGCATGAACATCCCAGGAACCATCGACCGCCCCCTCACGCACGACCCCAAGAAGCAGGCCCCGATGAAGCCGTCCACCAGCGAGCCCGCAGGCTCCGCGACCCCAGACTTCACCACCACCGGCGCGATCGACTCGCGTCAGAACAGGACCCGAGAGATGCAACTCATCCCAGAAGCCCTGGCTCGTGCGCATATGCACGACCGGCTGCAGGAGGCCGAAAGGGAGCGCGAGGCGGTACGCCTGGCGACCGCCCGCCGGATGCAGCGCCGGGCCGAGCGCGCGTCGAGGCGTGCCCGCCGTGCGCTCGCCATGGCCCTCATGCAGTAGCCGATCACCGGAAGCGGTGGCCCCCGGCCTCGGGGGCGAAACCTTCCCGCGGGGGCCGGTCCGTCCGAACGGATCGGCCCCCGCGGTGCGTTGTCGGGCCGAACCCGGGCCGCGGAGTTATCGTCGCCGAGTGACGATTCCTTCCGCAGACGGTGACCACGACGGCCCCACCGCGCCACGCCCCCTCGTGTGCGCCCGCTGCCGCACCCCCTCCGCGGTCCTCCGGCCCGCGACCTGGGCCTGTTCCGTGGAGAACGGTGTCCGTCAGTACTTCTGCGACGGCTGCTCCAGGGAGAATCTCAGGGCGATCGAGGGGCGGCTGGACTCGGCCTGGTGGTGAGGCGGCTCACGCCTGCGCCGCCGGTTTCTGCGCGGTCAGGTCCTCCTCCTCGGGGAGGAATCCCGGAAGCCACTCCAGTTCCTCCCGCAGCCGCACCGTCGCGCCCAGTTGGCACAGGACGCCTATGGTGCTCAGGGTCACCCGGTGGATCAGCAGGTAGGCCGGGGGCAGGTTGAGCTGCTTGCCCAGCTGGTAGGCGGGGGAGCGGGGGTCGGCGATACGGGCGGCCTGGCTGCGCATCCAGGAGCGGGTGAAGGTGAACTCGTCCACCCGGGCCGGCTCGATGATCGGCAGGAGGTAGTCGAGAACGGCGTCGGGGTCCAGTTCTATGGAGTCCTTGACGAAGCCCTCGGCGCGAAGCATCTCGTAGACCGCGACGGCCTCGCCGTCCAGAGTCATCCGCAGGGCGTCGCCGATCGGTGACGGCAGGCCGCCGGGGAGGCGGTCGACGGTGCCGAAGTCCAGGACGCCGAGGCGCCAGTCGCCCTCGCCCTCCGGCTCGCCGGGCAGCAGCCGGAAGTTGCCCGGGTGCGGATCGGCGTGCAGGAGGCCGGTGCGGGCCGGACCCGAGAACAGGAAGCGGGCCAGGAGCTGGCCGGCCCGGTCGCGCTGTTCCTGCGTGCCGCCGGTGATCACCTCCGAGAGCGGGATCCCGTCGATCCACTCGGTGACCAGTACCTGCTCGCACTGGTGCACCACGGCAGGCACCAGCACGTCGGGGTCGTCCGCGAACTCCTCGGCGTGCTCCTGCTGGGCCTGGGCCTCCAGGCCGTAGTCCAGTTCCTCGGAGACCCGGTCCCGCAGCTCGGCGATCAGCGGTTTGACGTCCATGCCGGGGATGAGCGGCCCCAACAAACGGGCGAAACGGCTCAATTGCCCCAGATCGGAAAGCAGTGCCTCGCCGGCCCCCGGGTACTGCACCTTGACCGCCACCTCGCGGCCGTCGTGCCACACCGCCCGGTGCACCTGGCCGATCGACGCCGCCGCGGCCGGCTTGTCCTCGAACTCCAGGAACAGCTCCCGCCAGTCCGTCCCGAGCCGTTCCTCCAGCACCGAGTGCACGGTGCGGGTGGGCATCGGGGGCGCCGCCTCCTGGAGCCTGGTCAGGGCCGCGCGGTAGGGGCCCGCGACCTCCTCGGGCAGCGCCGACTCGAAGACCGACAGGGCCTGCCCGAACTTCATCGCACCGCCCTTCAGCTCGCCGAGGACCTTGAACAACTGCTCGGCCGTGCGCTGTTGCAGTTCGCGGCCGACGATGTCCGCGGACTCGCCCACGATCCGCTTGCCCAGGCCCCAGGTCGCCCGGCCGGCGAAGCCGAGCGGGAGCGCGGCGAGCTTGGCGGTCCGGGTGACCGCCTTCCGGGGAAGATCAGACATGCGCCCTCCAAGTCCCAGCCGGCCGCGAAGCGTCCGTGGTGCGTCGTCGTTGCGTCGACGGCCGTTGCACACCCATTGTCTCGTGCGGCCGCCCGTCCGTGGAGGTGTGTTTCTCCTTACCTCTGCCCGCGGCCCCGCACGGGCACGCGGGATGGGGCGGGACTGGTCGTGCCTGCCACCGCAGGCCCGGCAGCGCGGCCTCCCAGCGCGCACCCGTGCTCGACGGCGAACCCCCGTCGAGGAAGGCGAGTGCGTGCGCGGCGGCCAGCCCGGCGGCCGTGGCCGCCAGCGTCAGGTCACAGGGGCTCACCGGGCGGGCCCGCCCGGAGCGCCACTGTGCGACCAGGCGGGGCCAGACCGGGTCCCGGTCCGCCCGGTCCCGGTGCAGACAGCCGGCGCAGCCCGTCTCACCCGGCAGTACGAGGGGCCCGACGACCGCGGTTGCTTCCACGACGCCGCAGTGCAGATGAGGTGTCCCGGATGCCAGGAGGGGGTCGACGGCGCCCGGATCGGGGGCGTGCACGGCGACATCGTCCCGTGGCGCGAGGATCACCAGGCAGTGGCCGGGCTCGTCGGCCGGGGGCGGCCAGGCGCGGGCGCGGCGGCGCGGGCGGTCCGGTGCCGCCCGGTGCACGGCCTGCCGCGCGGCCTCGTCCCTGCGCTCGCCGACCGACTCGGCGGGCAGCCCGCCCGGGGCGACGTCCCATGGCTCGACCTGGCCGCCGTCGCGTACGTCGACCTCGCCGACTCCGGCGCCCGACAGCAGTGAGGCCAGTACGGCGCCGACCCGGCCCGCGCCCCTGACCTGCACGCGCAGGGCGCGGCGGGCCGCCAGCCGGTCGATCGCCTCGCCCGGCGCGGAGGTGGTCAGGGACAGCGAGGCCAGATCGGGGCGCAGCCGGTCGAGGGTCTTCTTGTGCTCGCGCAGGGCGGCGCCCGCGGGGCCGCCGCCGCGCGCGTCGTCGAGCAGTCCGGCCCCGGCCAGCCCGCGGATCACGGCGTCGACATGGCCGTCCGGCAGGTCCATCCGGTGCCCCTCGTCGCGCAGGAGAGGCAGTCCCCGGGTGCCGTTGAGCAGTTCCAGGAAGCTGCCCGTCGCCGTGTCGATCGGGCCGAGCGTCAGCGCGTGCGCCGGTGTCATGCCGAACTGCACGGTGTTGAGGTCGCGCCAGCCGCGCCGGAACGCGGGCTTCGTCATCGGATGCATAGCTGTCCCCCGTCATTCGCTGCCATTCCCCGTACTTCACCGTAATCCTCCGTGACTCGCGGGAAACAGAAGCAATTCACGGCATATCGGTGATAGTCGACGGAATCGGTCACGCTCCGCCGACGAGTGCCAGCATGCCCCGCCCGGCGAACCGGCGCCGGAAGTTGTCCACAGGCAGTGGATATTCGTCGTACAAATCAAACGCATGGTGGGGGAACGGCACTGAACCGTTCAGGACCCGGGACTTCCCCAGGGCCCAGCGGGTAACGTCGGGGCGTGCCCGCCGACCCATCGCACCGCGCCGGAAAGCCACAGCGCAGCACGACGAGCCAGCCGCCGACCGGCTCGGGGACGAGCGCGATCGAGGTCCGCAGAAGCGCCCGGCGACGCCGGACGGTCTCCGCGTACCGCGAGGGCGATCGCACCGTCGTGCTGATCCCCGCTCGGATGTCCGAGGCGGAGGAGCAGCGCTGGGTGACCGTCATGCTCGACAAACTGGCCGCCCAGGAGAGCAAGCGGGTGCTGGGCGACGCGGAACTGGCCGAGCGCGCCCGGCGGCTGTCGGAGCAGTACTTCGACGGCCGGGCCCGGCCCGCCTCCGTGCGCTGGGTCACCAACCAGAACACACGCTGGGGTTCGTGCACCCCCGCCGAGGGCAGCATCCGGCTCTCGCACCGGCTGCAGGGCATGCCCGAGTACGTGATCGACTACGTGCTCTGCCACGAACTCGCACATCTGCTGGTGCCTGGACACGGGCCGCGGTTCTGGCGGCTGCTGGAGCCCTACCCGCGGACCGAGCGGGCGCGCGGCTACCTCGAAGGGGTCGCCGCCGCGGAGCGGCTGCCCCATGCGCCGGACCCGCACGAGGAGTGATCCCTTCCCCGGGCGCAGCCTCCCGCGCCGCGGAGGACGGTTGTGTACCGGGTCTGTACCGGCTTCGTCCGATGTCGGGGTTTGCCGCTAGCCTGACGCGACGCACTCATATTCGGGATGGGGGACGGTCGTTACGCATGGCCAGGGAATTCCAACGGGGCCACAAGGCCAGGATCAGTGACCTCACCGCGGGCACGGACCTGTACGTAGGCGTGCAGATCTCGGGACCGGGGCTGACCTTCGACATCAGCTGCTTCGGGCTCGACGCCGACGAACGTCTCTCGGACGACCGGTACTTCGTCTTCTTCAACCAGCCGAAGTCCCCCGAGGAGTCCATCCAGTTGCTGGGTGCACAGGCCGGCGACACGGAGTCCTTCCGGGTCACGCTGGACCGGATCCCGCCGCGGATCCAGAAGCTGTCGTTCACGGCGACCATCGACGGCGCCGGGCAGATGTCCCAGATACAGCCCGGCTACCTCCGCATCGTCGCGGGCGGCGAGGAGGTGGCCCGGTACTCGTTCACCGGCGCGGAGTTCTCCACCGAACGGGCCGTGATGCTGGGCGACTTCTATCTGAAGGACGTCTGGCGCTTCGCGGCGGTCGGCCAGGGCTTCGACGGCGGCCTCGAAGCGCTGCTGAAGAACTTCGGCGGCGAGGTGGCGGAGGAGGCGCCCGAGGCCCCCGCGCAGCAGCCGCAGTCCGCCGCCGCTCCGGGCTTCGCCCCGCCGGCCCAGGCGGCCGCGCCGCCCGCGTTCGCCCCGCCCGCCCCGGCACCCGCGTCCGCACCAGCCCCTGCCCCCGCTCCTCCCGCCCCCGCGCCGGCTCCCGCCCCGCAGGGCTTCACGCCCCCGCCCGGCGCCACACCGCCCGCGCCCCCCGCCCCGGCCCCGGCGCCCAACGTGCACGCCGCGCCTACCGTCATCGCCCCCCTGGGCACGCCCCCCGGCGGCACGGTGCCGCCCCCGCCCCCGGCCCCCGCGCCCTACCCCCAGCCGCAGCCGTACGGCGGTCAGCCCGGCGCCCCGAGTGCCCCGCTGCCTCCCGGCTACGGCCAGCCCCCGGCACCCCAGGCCCCGGCACCGCCCCCCGGCTACGGACAGCCGGTCCCGCCCCCCGGCTACGGACAGCCGGTCCCGCCCCCCGGCTACGGCCAGCAGCCGCCGCTCGGCCAGCCCCCCGGCCAGCCGCCCGCCGGCTACGGCGTGCCGCAGGGTGCGCCCCAGGGCGGCGCCGGCGTGACCGCGGCGCTGCAGCAGTTCAAGGAGACGCCCACCGGGCAGCGCTGGACCCAGCAGAACAGCAAGCTCATCCGGGTCGACCTCGGCATCGGCGGCCAGCCCGTGCTGGCCCGGCAGGGCAGCATGGTGCTCTACCAGGGCAAGGTCGACTTCAGCTACAAGGGCGCGGGCGTGATGGGCCGGATCGTGGGTAACGCCACCGGCCAGGAGATGCAGCTGATGCGCTGCACCGGCCAGGGCCAGGTGTTCCTCGCGGAGGAGGCCACGCAGCTGCACCCCGTGGAACTCCAGGGCGACGCGATCTGCGTCTCCTCCGAGAACGTCCTCGCCTTCGACGAGAGCCTTCAGTACGAGGTCCGCCGCATCGAGGGACACGGCATTCCCGGCGGCGCCCTGTTCACGATGCAGTTCCAGGGCACCGGAACCGTCGTCGTCAAGACGCACGGCACGCCCGTCGTCCTGCCCGTCACACCCACCACGTTCGCCGACTGCAACGCGGTCGTCGCCTGGTCGGCCGCCTCCCAGGTGATCGTCTCCAGCCAGGTCCGCATGCGCCGCAACGCCTACCCGGGCGACACCGGCGAGAGCGTCAACCTGCAGTTCCGGGGCGCACCCGGCAACTTCATCGTCGTCCAGCCGTACGAGGTCTGAGGGAGCCCGTCATGAACCAGCCGCTCACGGGCTACGCCCCCGCACCGGTCACCGCCCGCATGGAGAACCACGGCGACCACATGCTGAAGGTCGCCATGCAGACCGGGAACGACCTCCTCGCGCGCGTGGGGTCCATGGTCGCCTACGAAGGCTTCGTCCAGTACGAGCCCAACCCGCCGGCCGTCCGCCAGATCGCCCGCGACTGGGTCACCGGTGAGGGCGCCCCCCTGATGAAGTGCTCCGGCGACGGCCTGCTCTACCTCGCCGACTACGGTGCGAACGTCGTCGTGATCAACCTCAACGGCGACGGCATCTCCGTCAACGCCACCAATCTGCTCGCCTTCGACGCCCAGCTGACCTGGGGCGTGGAGCGGGTCAAGGGGCTCGCGAAGTTCGCCGGACAGGGCCTGTGGAACACCAGGATCTCCGGGCAGGGCTGGGTCGCCCTGACCTCGCGGGGCAAGCCGATCGTCGTCGACTGCGGCGGCGGCGAGGACGAGACGTACGTCGACCCGGACGCGCTCGTCGCGTGGTCCCCGAACCTCAAGGTGAAGGGCAAGCGCAGCTTCAAGGCGCAGTCGCTGATCGGCCGCGGCAGCGGCGAGGCCTACCAGATGGCCTTCTCCGGTCAGGGCATCGTCGTCGTCCAGCCCAGCGAGGACAGCACCGACCGCCTCCGGGTGCGGGGCTGAGGGGGAGTCAGAGTCACCATGCAGAGCCCGCTTTTCGCCCACAACGACCAGCAGACCCAGGAGCGCTGGAGCCTGCAGAACAAGCAGATGCTCCGCGTCACCCTCGGGGGACACGACGACATCCTCGCCCGCAAGGGCACCATGGTCGCCTACCAGGGGCTCGTCGAGTTCGACGCCGAGTACCAGAGCGGCGGCCAGGCACGCACGCGTGCGTACACGGGGGAGGGCCTGGACCTGATGCGCTGCCACGGGCAGGGCACGGTCTACTTCGCCAACCTCGCCCAGTACGTCCATGTGGTGGACGTCGAGCAGGAGGGCCTGACCGTCGACAGCGGCTATGTGCTCGCCCTGGACTCCTCGCTGCACCACGAGGTCATCGCCGTGGACAGCCAGTACGGCATCTCGGGGTCCGGGAAGTACCAGCTCAACATCAGCGGACACGGCAAGGTCGCCCTGATGACCTCGGGCATGCCGCTGATGATGCAGGTCACCCCCGACCGGTACGTCAACTGCGACGCCGACGCGATCGTCGCCTGGTCCACGGGCCTGCGCGTCCAGATGCAGGCGCAGACGCACTCCTCCGGCGTGTGGCGGCGCCGCGGCAACACCGGCGAGGGCTGGGAGCTGAGCTTCATGGGCACCGGTTACGCGCTCGTCCAGCCGAGCGAACTGCTGCCGCCGCAGAACGCCGCGATCGGCCAGGGCATCGCCGCGCAGTACGGCATGGGGCAGCACGGCGCGCGGGGCCAGAACCAGGGCAACGTCTGGAGCTGAGCCGCGGCGAGCACGGCGCACGGGGCGGCGACCACCCTCGGGCGGTCGCCCTCACCCGCCACTCGCCCCGGTGCACGCCTCGACGACGTCAGGTCTCAGAGCCTGGCACGCGTCGCCTCCAGCAGCCGTACCACCGACCCGTCCGCCACCCGCGGCACCTCGTCGTAGGCGAACCAGCGCAGGTCCAGTGACTCGTCGCTGATCTCCTGCACCGCTCCGGGAGGTGCCAGGACCGCGTACTGCACGTCGAAGTGCCAGTGGCACGGGGCCGGGATCCGATGGCGGTCCAGGCGCACCGGGCCGCCCGGGAGCAGCGTCAGCCCCGCCACGCCCGACTCCTCCGTGGCCTCGCGCATGGCCGCGGCCCGCATGGACGCATCCTGCGGTTCGCAGTGGCCGCCCGTCTGCAACCACATGCGCAGCTTCTTGTGCAGGGTGAGCAGCACCCGCCCCCGTGCCGGGTCGACGATCAGGGCGCTCGCCGTGAGGTGCCCGGCCTCGCAGCCCTTCCCCATGCCGTCCGGATGCGCGGCGAGATGGTCCAGATACGCCTGGCGCAGCTCTTCCTGGCCCTCGTACCCCTTCAGGACGAGGACCGCGTCGTCGTACAGGCTCACTCGGTGCCGTCGTCCTCGGAGGGGTCGCCCTCGGCGTCGCCGCGCGCGTCGCCCTTCTTCAGGTTCGGCTTCTCTCCGGTGCCGCCGGCCGCCTCGCCGAGCATCTTGTCCAGCTCGGAGAAGTCCAGCTGCTCGCGGTGCACAAAGCCGTCCGGGTCGTCCAGGTCGGTGGCCGTCGGCAGCATGTCCGGGTGGGCCCACAGGGCGTCCCGGCCGTCGACACCGCGCGCGTCCGTGAGGGAGGCCCACAGCCGCGAGGCGTCGCGCAGCCGGCGGGGCCGCAGTTCCAGGCCGATCAGCGTCGCGAAGGTCTGCTCGGCGGGACCGCCCGAGGCACGGCGGCGGCGCAGCGTCTCACGCAGGGCGTCGGCGGACGAAAGACGCGGCTTCGCGGCTGCGTGGACCACCGCGTCCACCCAGCCCTCGACGAGCGCGAGGGCCGTCTCCAGACGCGCCAGGGCGGCCTTCTGCTCGGGCGTGTCCTCCGGCTGGAACATGCCCTGCTGGAGGGCGTCCTGCAACTGCTCCGGGTTCTGCGGGTCGAACTGGCCGACGACATCCTCCAGCTTGGCCGTGTCGACCTTGATCCCGCGCGCGTAGCCGTCGACGGCGCCGAACAGGTGCGAGCGCAGCCACGGCACATGCGCGAACAGGCGCTGGTGGGCCGCCTCACGCAGGGCGAGGTAGAGCCGGACCTCGTCCCTGGGAACGCCCAGGTCCTTGCCGAACGCCTCGACGTTCAACGGCAGCAGCGCGGCCTTGCCGGCCGGACCGAGCGGCAGACCGATGTCGGTGGAACCGACCACCTCGCCCGCGAGCACGCCGACGGCCTGCCCGATCTGCGTGCCGAACATGGCGCCGCCCATCGAGCGCATCATGCCGATCAGCGGGCCCGCCATGGCCTGCATCTCCTCCGGCAGGACGTCGCCCATGGCCGCGCCGACCCGCTCGGCGACCGGGTCGACCAGTTCCTTCCAGGCCGGAAGGGTGGCCTCGACCCACTCCGCGCGGCTCCACGCCACCGCGGAGCCCGCTCCGGACGGCAGGGACGTCGCGTCGTCCAGCCACAGGTCGGCCAGGCGCACGGCCTCCTGGACCGCGGAACGCTCGGCGGGGCCGACGCTCGCGTCCTTGACGCCGTCCGGGGTGCCCTGGGAGACCGTCTGGCGGGCGATCTGCTTGGCCATGTCCCAGTTCACCGGGCCGCCCTCGTAGGAGAGCATCTGGCCCAGCTGCTGGAAGGCGGCGCCCAGGTCGGTGGGGTTCAGCGAACCGAACATGGCAGCGAGCGGATTGTCGGCGCCGGGGCCGCCAAAGCCTCCGGCTCCGGACAGCCCGAAACCGAACGGGTTGGCCGGTCCCTGCCCACCACCGCTCTCCTGGTCCTTCTTCTTGCCCTCGTCGCCGTTCTCCGGCTCCTCCGGCGGAAGGCCGAATCCGAATGGGGTGTCACTCACGGGGTTCCTCGGCTGGTTAGGCCGCCGGTTCTCTCCGGCGGCGCGGCTGCCCGACAACACCACCCAGCGTAGACACCAAGACGCGATCGGGCCTCGGTGCTTCGCCGACTCTCGGCCTGCGGCAGGATGGATGCCACCTGGTTCGTACGCCTCCGACGCGTATGTACTGAAGACAACCGCTGGAGACGCCTGGTGAGTTCCCCAGATCCGCAGGTTCGCGCAGCGCGAAACCACGCAACCCCTCCCGCCGTGCGCGGGCCCGTCGTCGCGGTCACGGGCGCCGCGACCGGGGTCGGCGCGCTGCTGACCTCGCGGCTCGCCGCGTCCGAGGAGGTCAAGCGGGTCATCGCGATCGACGAGCGGCGCGGCGACTGCGCGGAGGCCCAGTGGCACATCCTCGACGTACGGGATCCGGCCATCGCCGAGCGGCTGCGCGGCGCCGACGTGGTCGTCCACCTCGCGCTCGACCTGGACCTGGAGACCGACGCGGTGGCCCGGACGGCGTACAACGTGCGCGGCACGCAGACCGTGCTGACCGCGGCGGCGGCGGCTGGCGTGCACCGGGTCGTGCTGTGCACCTCATCGATGGTGTACGGGGCGCTGCCGGACAACGAACTGCCCCTGTCGGAGGACGCGGAGCTGCGGGCGACCGCCGAGGCGACCGGGGTGGGCGATCTGCTGGAGATCGAGCGGCTGGCCCGGCGTGCGCCGCGGGCGCATCCCGGCCTCAATGTCACCGTAGTGCGGCCCGCCGTCCTGGTCGGCGGCACCGATACCGCGCTGATCAGGTACTTCGAGTCGCCGCGGCTGCTCGTGGTGGCCGGCTCGCGGCCCGCCTGGCAGTTCTGCCACGTCGAGGACCTGTGCGGCGCCCTGGAGTACGCCGTCCTGGAGAAGGTCGACGGGGAACTGGCCGTGGGCTGCGACGGCTGGCTGGAGCAGGAGGAGGTCGAGGAGCTGAGCGGGATCCGGCGGATGGAACTGCCGTCGGCGGTCGCCCTGGGGGCGGCGGCCCGGCTGCACCGGATCGGGCTCACCCCGTCTCCCGCCGGTGACCTGGCCTACACGATGTACCCCTGGGTGGTCAGCGGGAGCAGGCTGCACGACGCCGGGTGGCGGCCGCAGTGGACCAATGAGGAGGTCCTGGCGGAGCTGCTGGACGAGGTCTCCGGGCGGCACACCGTGGCCGGACGGCGGCTCGGCCGCAAGGACGCGACCGCGGCGGGGGCCGCGGGGGCGACGGTCGCCCTGCTGGGCGCGGCGGCCGTGGTACGGCGGGCGCGGAAGGCGCGGCGGCGGATCTGACACGGTCCCGGCCCCCTGGCGGCGGCCCGGGAGGGGCCCGCAGGAGGCCCAGGCCTGTTCCCGGATCTCCGTGCGGTGCGGCACCATGGCTGCATGGCACCCAGCAACGATCACCCCGGCGAGCAGGCGGCTCAGGACCCCATCAAGCTGATCGGCGTCCGCCGGACCGCGCTCTCGGTGGACGAGGTGTTCCAGGCCGTGGGCGACGCCGCGGCGGGCGGCATCGCGCTGTTCGCCGGAACCGTGCGCAACCACGACGGGGGCGCGGACGTCGACCGGCTCGGGTACTCGTGCCACCCCAGCGCCGAGGCCGAGATGCGCCGGATCGCCGAGAAGGTCGTCGCGCAGTACCCGGTGCGGGCGCTGGCCGCCGTTCACCGGGTCGGGGATCTCGGCGTCGGGGATCTCGCCGTCGTGGTCGCGGTCGCCTGCCCGCACCGGGCGGAGGCCTTCGAGGCCTGCCGGAAGCTGATCGACGACCTGAAGCACGAGGTGCCCATCTGGAAGCACCAGACCTTCTCCGACGGCACCGAGGAGTGGGTGGGGGCGTAACCCCGCAGGGCGGCGTGCGCCCGACCGCCGTTCCGGTTGCGTAACCGCACCCCTGGCCTGAGCGTTGTCAGTGCGAACGGTTAATCTGCTGATCAGTCAGTTGCGGACGCTCATGGGGTTGGGAGGTCGGCATGGCGGCGCTCGCCTGGTTGCTGATTCCGCTTATCGCCGCGATAGGCGCAAGTCTGTGGGGCAGTTGGGCCAACCGGACGAGGAAGGTCCGCGGCGACGGCCCCGAGCTGGACGGCTACGCCCGGTTCTGCGCGGCGATGGAGAAGCCGCACTCCGGCCGGTGACGATCCGGTCGGGGGCGCCCTGACGGTGCTCCGACAGACTCGTCCCGTAGTGTCGAACCATGCCACGCCGCACCGCGACGATGCTCGCCTCCACCCTGATGCTGATCGCATTCCTGTGCGCGGGTGTACTGCTGCCCGTCCCGTACTCGGAGATGTCCCCGGGGCCGACGGTGAACACCCTCGGGGAGCACGACGGCGAGCCGGTGCTGCATATCTCCGGTCACAAAACGTTCCCGACGACCGGACACCTCAACATGACCACCGTCCGGGTCACCAGCGCCGACTACAAGATGAACCTGGTCGAGGCCGTCTACGGGTGGCTCGCGCACGACGACAAGGTCGTGCCGCACGACACGCTCTACCCGGACGGCAAGACCGAGGAGCAGTCCACCCAGGAGAACGCCGAGGAGTTCAGCCAGTCCCAGGAGAGCGCCAAGGTCGCCGCCCTGAAGGAACTGGACATCCCGGTGAAGTCCTGGGTGATCGTCTCCACCGTCGTCAAGGACTCACCGGCCGAGGGACGGCTGCACGCCGGTGACGTCATCAAGGCCGTCGACGGCACGCCCGTGAAGCAGCCCTCCGACGTCGCCGAGCTGGTGACCAAGCACAAGCCCGGCCAGGACGTCGTCTTCAGGATCATCCCGGCCAAGGAGCAGGCCGCCGCGGAGAAGGAGAACCGGACGCCGACCCTCACCCAGGACGTGACGATCACCACGGCGACGTCCGAGGACAGCGGGGCCAAGCGGGCCATCGTGGGGATCTCCGCCGGCACCGACCACACCTTCCCGTTCTCCATCGACATCAAGCTCGCCGACGTCGGCGGGCCCAGCGCCGGTCTGATGTTCGCGCTCGGCATCTACGACAAGCTCACCCCGGGCAGTCTCACCGGCGGCAAGTTCGTCGCCGGTACCGGCACGATCGACGACAACGGCAAGGTCGGGCCGATCGGCGGCATCGAGATGAAGACCGTCGGCGCGCGCGACAAGGGCGCCCAGTACTTCCTGACGCCCGCCGACAACTGCGCCGCCGCGGCCAAGGACACCCCGAGCGGGCTGACCCTCGTCAAGGTCAAGACCATCAAGGACGCCCTGGGCGCCCTCGACGACATCCGCAGCGGAGACACGGCCGCCCTGCCGAAGTGCACGACCAAGAGCTGACCGACCTCCGCCGCGGAGGCCTCCGGCGGAACAGCGGCGGACGCGCCCGACCGGGCAGGAGACCGCAGGACTGCCCCACGCGCAGGGGACCCGGGGCGCCGTCGCCGCCCGCTCCTTCCGGAGCCGGGGAAGGCCCCGCGGGTCGGGTTGCGACCGCGGCGCGGCGAGCGGCCGAGGCACCCATGGAGCCCCACCGTCCGGTCCCCTGAGGCCCGGCCGCGAGGCGTACAGGGACCGGGCGGGCCGGTGACCCGCGAGGGGCTTGGGCCGAGCGGGGAGCGCGTCGGGTGCGGTCTGTCGGGTTCGGCCGAGCCGGGGCTCGGTGGGTGCGTCCGCGGCGGCCGCCGGTGTGCGGGAGTCCGTAAGGTCGTCAGCTTGCGCAGGACCGCGGGAGGCAGCAGGCGCCGTCGTGGTGGACCTGTCCGGCGAGCCGACGAGCGGCCCGCGGGCAGGGAGCGGACGTGTGGGGAGGGTCAGTCTTCGAAGGTGGCCGTCAGGGCGTCCGCCAGTCCCCGTACCAGATCGGGGCCGGTGAGCACTTCGGTCGGCGTGTCCTTCTCACGCAGCCGCAGTGCCGACTCCCGGGCGCCGTCGCGCAGCACCGCGACCGTCATCCGGACCTCCTGACGCTCGGGATGGTCCGCCACCCACTTGGTCAGCTTCGCCCCGTCCAGCCCCTGCGGCACCTGTGCCTCGGCGGACGGCGGCAGCATCAGACGCTCCACCGTGAGCGCACAGCCGGCCACGGCGTCCGGCCAGGCGATGGTGCCGAGGAATTCGTCGAGCGGCCTGCTCGCGGGGATCTCGTCCTGCTCGATCGGGGTGAGGCCGGCGGGCCCCGGCTCGTCCGGCAGGCCGAGCTGGGCCGCGAGCGCGGGTTCCTCGGCCCGCAGCCGCGCGGTGTCGACGAGGGCGAAGAGGCGAGCGGGCTGGTCCCAGCCGAGGCCGGAGGCGTACTCGTCGATCTCTAGCACGGCCCGGGTGAGCGGGTTCGCTGCCATGGGAGTGTTGGACATGGTCACAATCCTGCCTCGTTCCTGGCCGGAATCGGGAACCGAGTAAACGGTGAGTAAGTTGCATAGGTGTGGGCCCGTGAACAGCGGGCCCACCGGACGGTCCACGAACCCGGGGGCCTGACGCAACGACAGCGAACCAACACCGAACTTCGAGGTACGCACCTTGGCTTTCCAGATGCCGGACCGAGGCGGAGGCCCGACGGGGCCACGGATCAGAGCGGGCCGCCCGTCCCGGCGCGTCCGGACCCTGCTCATGACACTGGGCGTCCTTGCCGTCCTCGGCATGGCGTTCACCATGTTCGCGGGCTTCTGGACGGACTGGCTGTGGTACCGGTCGGTGCACTACTCGTCCGTGTTCACGACCACCCTGTGGACCAAGATCGGGCTGTTCGCCGTCTTCGGACTGCTGATGGCGCTCGCGGTCGGCTTCAACATCTGGCTCGCACACCGGCTGCGGCCCCCGCTCAGCGCCATGTCCATGGAGCAGCAGAGCCTCGACCGCTACCGCATGGGCATCGCGCCCTTCAAGAGGTGGCTGCTGCTCGGCATCACCGCCCTGGTCGGTCTGATCGCCGGCGCCTCCGCGGCCAGCCAGTGGCGCACCTGGCTGATGTGGGTCAACGGCGTGCCCTTCCACGAGAAGGACCCGCAGTTCCACCTCGACGTCTCCTTCTACGCCTTCGATCTGCCCTGGTACCGCTTCCTGCTGGGCTTCGGCTTCGCCGCCACGATCCTGTCCGTGATCGCCGCCGTGCTCACCCACTACCTGTACGGCGGGCTGCGCGTGACCAGCCCGGGCGCGCGGGCCACCGCGGCGGCCACCGGGCACCTGTCGGTGCTGATCGGCGTCTTCGTCGCCCTGAAGGCGGTCGCGTACTGGCTCGACCGTTACGGACTGGCCGTGAAGTCCAGCGACTTCAAGGCCACCGGCAACTGGACGGGCCTCAGGTACGTCGACGCGAACGCCTATCTGCCGGCGAAGACGATCCTGTTCTGCATCGCGGTCATCTGCGCGCTGCTGTTCTTCGCCACGCTGTGGCGGCGCACCTGGCAGTTGCCCGTCATCGGCTTCGGCCTGATGGTGCTGTCGGCGATCCTCATCGGCGGTCTGTACCCGGCGATCGTCCAGAAGTTCCAGGTCCAGCCCAACGAGCAGGCCAAGGAAGCCCCGTACGTCCAGAAGAACCTCAAGGCGACCCGCCAGGCGTACGGCATCGACGACACCAAGGTCACCGAGTACGAGGGCAAGAGCACCACCACGGACAAGACGCAGCTGCGGGACGACGTCAACTCCGCCGCGAGCATCCGCATCATGGACCCGAACATCGTCTCGCCGACGTTCCAGCAGCTCCAGCAGATGCGGAACTACTACGCGTTCCCGACCAACCTGGATGTCGACCGGTACTCCAAGGACGGCAAGGACCAGGACACCGTCATCGGTCTGCGCGAGCTGAACCTGGACGGCATTCCGAAGAACAACTGGATCAACGACCACTTCCGTTACACCCACGGGTACGGAGCGGTCGCCGGCAAGGGCACCGAGGCGGACTCCGAGGGGCGCCCGGTGTTCACCGAGTACAACCTGCCGTCCAAGGGCGATCTCGGCACCTACGAGCAGCGGATCTACTACGGCGAGAAGACCACCACGTACTCGATCGTCGGCGGTCCCCAGAAGGAGATCGACTACTCCGACGACAACGGCGAGAAGACCACCAGCTACCGGGGCAAGAGTGGGGTCAGCCTCGCCAATCCGATCAACCGTGCCGCGTACGCGGTGGCGTTCAACGAGCCACAGATCCTCTACTCCGGCGCGATCGGCGACGGTTCGCGGATCCTGTACAACCGCACGCCCAAGGAGCGCGTCGAGGCGGTGGCCCCCTGGCTGACGATCGACGGCGACGCCTACCCGGCGGTGGTCAAGGGCCGTATCCAGTGGGTCGTCGACGCCTACACGACGACGAACGGCTACCCGTACTCCTCGCGCACGACCCTCGGTGACACGACGGCCGACTCGCTGACCGCGACCAACAACTCGCGCGCGGTGGTCGCCCAGCAGAACCAGGTCAACTACATCCGCAACTCGGTGAAGGCGACCGTCGACGCGTACACCGGCGAGGTCAAGCTCTACGAGTGGGACACGAAGGACCCGGTCCTGAAGACCTGGATGAAGGCGTTCCCCGGAACAGTTCACCCCAAGTCGGACATCTCGGGCGACCTGATGGCGCATCTGCGCTACCCGCAGGACCTGTTCAAGGTGCAGCGGGAACTGCTCACCCGCTACCACGTGACGGACGCGCAGACGTTCCTGACCGGCAGCGAGGTGTGGCAGGTGCCGGACGACCCGACCAACAAGTCGGGCAACGCGGTGCCGCCGTACTACCTGAGCATGCGGATGCCCGACCAGACGGCGCAGTCGTTCTCGTTGTCGACGACCTTCACGCCCAACGGCCGGGACAACCTCAGTGCGTTCATGTCGGTCGACGCCGAGGCGGGCACCAGCGACTACGGCAAGATCAGAATTCTGAAACTGCCGACGAGCACGACGGTCGACGGGCCCAAACAGGTGCAGAGCCAGTTCAACTCGGAACAGGAGATCGCCTCGGCGATCAAGCTGCTTGAGGGCGGCAGTTCCCAGGTCGAGTACGGCAACCTGCTGACCGTGCCGCTCGACGGCGGCCTGATGTACGTGGAGCCGGTCTACGTACGCGGTGGTGGACTCAAGTACCCGCTGCTGCGGAAGGTACTGGTGACCTACGAGGGCAGAACCGCCTTCGAGGACACCCTCGACGATGCTCTGGACGTGGTGTTCGGGGCGAAGGCCTCGACTCCTCCGCCGTCGGACACCGACAACGGCGCCGGTACCGGCACCGAGAACCCGCCGCCGGCGTCCGGTGATCCCACCGTCCAGCAGGCGCTGAAGGACGCGCAGAAGGCCTTCGACGCCGGCCAGGAGGCGCTGAAGAACAACGACTGGGCGGCCTACGGCAAGGCGCAGAAGGACCTCCAGGACGCGCTGAAGCAGGCCGAGGATGCGCAGGCCAAGGCCAACAGCGCGAGCGGCGGCAAGAACGGCGACGGCAAGGGCGGCGGCAGTCCGAGCCCGAGCGGCAGCCCCAGTCCGGGTGATGGCCAGAGCAGCGGTTGATCAAGACCACCCCGTGCCGTGGTACGGTTGCTGAACACGGCGCGGGGTGGAGCAGCTCGGTAGCTCGCTGGGCTCATAACCCAGAGGTCGCAGGTTCAAATCCTGTCCCCGCTACTGAAGTCGAAGGCCCGGATCCTCAAGGATCCGGGCCTTCGACGTGTGCGTACGCGCGACGAACGCATGTGCCGATGTGCGCGGTCGCCGCGCCCTCGTGGGGACTTGGGGGATGTGTGTTTGACTTGTCTCTCTGTGGGCATGTCGACAAAACGCTGAAGTGACCTCATGGGCTGCGGTATACCGGGTGTACCCGGGTTGCGGGTGGTGCGACGATGGACGTTATGGGGGACAAGGCAAGTCTGTTGGAGACAGGGCGTTTTGCGCAGCCTGCCGACTTTGGGCAGGCTGCTGACCTTGTGCACCCCGCCGACCTTGTGCAGCCCACCGACCGTGACGAGGCCGGCGAGGCCGTCGAGGCCGTCGAGGAGGCGCGCCGCCGGCTCGCCGCGGAGGCGGGTGACGTCGAGGCGATGAGCGTCCTCGGAGCCATGCTGCTGCGCCGCGGTGACCTCGACGGCGCCGAACCCCAGTTGCGTGCCGCCACCGCCGCGGGTGACCGAGCCGCCGCCAACAACCTCGGGGTCCTGCTGCACCAGCGCGGATACCCCGACGAGGCCGCCGGATGGTGGCGGATCGCCGCCGTCGCCGGATCGCCCGCCGCCGCGCACGCGCTCGGCCGCCACCACCGCGAACGCGGCGACGAACCCGCGGCCGAGTACTGGCTGCGCCAGTCCGCCGAACAGGGCCATGCGCTGGGCGCCTACGCGCTCGCCGATCTGCTGGAACACCGCGGCGTGGACGGCGCCGAGCGATGGCTGCGGGCCGCCGCCGAGCGCGGGCACCGCGAGGCGGCGTACCGGCTGGCGCGGATGCTGGACCGCGCCGCGGGCGCCGACGCTGACAACGGTGCCGGGGCTTCCGGCCCGGACGGGGCCGAGCAGTGGTACCGGCAGGCCGCCGCGCGCGGGCACCGCCGGGCCGCGCTCCAGCTCGGGGCCATCCTGGAGAAGCGGGGCGAACTGAAGGAGGCCGGGCGCTGGTACCTGACCTCCGCCAAGGACGGCGAGGCGCGGGCCGCCTGCGCGCTCGGATTCCTGCTGCGGGACGCCGGGGACACCGAGAGTGCGGCCGTGTGGTGGCTGCGGGCCGCGCAGGACGGCGACGGCAACGCGGCGAACGCGCTGGGCGCGCTGTACGCCGAGCGCGGCCAGCCGCAGACCGCCGAGCGGTGGTACCGGGCGGCGCTGGACGCCGGCGACGACAACGGCGCGTACAACCTGGGGCTGCTCTGCGCCGAGCAGGGGCGGACCGGGCAGGCCGAGCAGTGGTACCGGCGGGCCGCGTACGCCGGACACCGGGAGGCGGCCAACGCGCTGGCGATCCTGCTGCTGCAGAGCGGCGACCCGGCCGGGGCGGAGCCGTGGTTCTCCAAGGCGGCCGAGGCGGGCAGCGTGGACGCGGCGTTCAACCTGGGGATCCTGTACGCCGGGCGGGGCGAGGAGCGGGTGGCGCTGCGCTGCTACGAGCGGGCGGCGGCGGCCGGGCACACGGAGGCGGCACTGCAGGTCGGGATCGCCCGGCTGCGGGAAGGGGACGAACAGCAGGCGGAGCGGCACCTGCGGTGCGCGGCCGGGGCCGGCAGCGCGGAGGCGGCGTACCGGCTGGCCACCCTGCTCGACGCGCGGCGGCCCCCGCGGCCCGCGCACGAGCTGGGGGAGACGGTGCACGAGAAGACCGAGTGCGAGGAGTGGTACGAGCGGGCGGCCGGCCAGGGGCACCGGCGCGCGCAGGTGCGGGTCGGGATGATGGCCGCGGCGCGGGGCGATGTCGTCGAGGCGGCGCGGTGGTACCGGGCGGCGGCCGAGGCCGGGTCCCGGAACGGGGCGTTCAACCTGGGGCTGCTGCTGGCCCGCGAGGGGAGCGAGCCGGAGGCCGCGGTGTGGTGGACGCGGGCCGCGGATGCGGGGCACGGCCGTGCGGCCCTGCGGCTGGCCCTCGTCTACGCCCGCCGCGGGGAGCTGGCGGAGGGGCAGCGGTGGGCCGACCGTGCGGTGACGCTGGGGCCTGCGGAGGTCAGCGAACGCGCGGAGCGGCTGAGTGATGCGCTCCGCGACGAGCTTACTGCGTAGCTTTGGCCGGGGGCCTCGCCGCCGTGGGGGTGCGGTGTGGTTTGTCTGTGCGGGTGGGTGGGGGCTGGTCGCGCAGTTCCCCGCGCCCCTTGGTTGGGTGTGCCTTAGGGGGTTGGTGTTGGCCCTGTGCGGCTGCGGCTGCGGGTGGGTGGGGGTTGAGCGCGCAGTTCCTCGCGCCCCTTGGTTGGCTGTGCCTTAGGGGGTTGGTGTTGGTCCCGTGGGGCGGCTGGGCGCCCAGCTCCCCGTGCCCCTGGGGTTGGGGATTTGCCTCTGGGGGTGGGGGTCACGTAATGTTTCGTTCATCGACGCGGGGTGGAGCAGCTCGGTAGCTCGCTGGGCTCATAACCCAGAGGTCGCAGGTTCAAATCCTGTCCCCGCTACTGAGACCGAGGGCCGGAATCCAGGCAATGGATTCCGGCCCTCGGCGTGTTTCCGGGCAGCCCCGGGCCGGGAGGGCCGGTCAGGGGGCGTGGCCCACCGCCTCCGCGTACAGCGAGCGGTCCACGGTCTCCGACTCCGGCAGGGCCGCGCCCTCGGTGACGCCCTGGGCCCGGTAGGCGGCCTGGAGGCGGGTGACGGTGCCGGATCTGATCTCCCAGTCCATGCGGAGCGACGGCGTCGACTTCAGGACCGCCGCATCCGTCTTCAGGAGCTTCGCCAGATAGGCGACGAAACCCGCGTCCTTCTTGTAGTCGCCGGCGAAGTAGGTGTCGACCGTGCGGATGTAGGCCCGCAGCAGGGCCACCCCGGCGTCCACGTCGTCGTGGAGCAGCGTGCGGCCGTACAGCATGCCGCCCAGGGGTTCCCCGAGCGGCTGGCCGCCCAGGAAGGCATAGCCCCGCTCGCCGTCCATGCGGCGCCAGACCGGGTCGAGGAGCCAGGCCGAGTCCACGCCGCCGCCCTGCAGGGCCGTGAGCACGTCAGCCGAGCCCAGTTGCTGGTAGCGGATCTCGTCGAGGCCGCCGCCGTGCCGGGCCAGGGCCCGCTGCATCGGGTACGCGATCACCGAGCCCTTGCCGATCATGGTGCCCATGGTGCGGCCCGCCATCCGGACCCGGTTCGCGCTCTCGCCGCTCGCCAGCTTCACCCACAGGCCGCTCTTCGAGCCCGGGTCGGGCGAGAAGTTGCCCGCGACCCACTTGATGGCGAAACCGCCGCGGACGCCGTTCATCACGGCCGCCTCCGGTGCCGCCCACAGGGCGTCGATATCGCCCCTGGCCAGCAGCGGTAGCGCATCCGGCGTCGGCAGCACACGAAGCGTGACATCCAGCCCCTCCGCCTTGAACTCGCCCTTGTCGAGGGCGACGCGCAGCGGGGCCACATATTCCGCGCTCAGCGTCCCGGTGGCGATCGTGATCTCCCGGCGCTCGGCCAGTGGCCGAGCGGCCGGGGCGCGCGGTGCGCAGCGGGCCGGTGCCCGGCCGGGGGACAGGTCCGCAGGGTCGGTCCAGGACGCCGTGCCGCAGCCGTCGACCGGCCGGACCGTACGGTGCTGAGGTCCGGACCGCGCCCCGGCGTCCCCGGAGTGCGCCGACGAGCAGCCGGCCATCGCCAGCAGGGTGACGACCGCGGCGAGCACCGTCCTGCGCCCGGGGCCGAAGCGTCCCCTCATGACTGCCCCCGTCCCCGGTCCCGCGGCGCCCACGGTGTGAGCAGCCTGCCCGCGATCCGGACCAGTTCGGAGAAGAGCACCCCGAGCACGGCCACACAGACGATTCCCACGAACATCACGTCGTTCTGGAACAGCGCGCGCGAGTCGAAGATCAGATGCCCCAGGCCGTCGGACGCGGCGATCTGCTCCGAGGCGACGATCACCAGGACCGCGACGCCCGCCGCGATCCGCGCGCCGACCAGGACCGACGGCAGGGAGGCGGGGAGCAGCACATGGCGGAACATCTGCCACGGCGAGGCGCCGAAGACGCGTCCCGCGTCCCGGTGGCCGGCCGGGACGGCGATCACCGCCGACATCGTGGAGATCCAGACGAAGAAGAAGACGGTGGCCGCCACCAGGGCCACCTGCGGGCCCTCGCCGAGGCCGAACATGTTCAGGAAGACGGGGAGCAGGGCCAGCTTCGGCACGACGTACAGGGCGTCCAGGAGCGGTTCCAGGGCCGCCCGGACCAGGGGGAGCGAACCCATCAGGAGGCCGAGCAGATAGCCGGTCGCGGTGCCGACGGCGTAGCCGGCCAGGACGCGGCGCAGCGTCGACCACACGTCGGGCCACAGCTCGCCGGCCGCCGCCCGGTCCCAGCCGTCGGCGAGGATCGCGGAGGGTGCCGGATAGACGCGGTCGTCGATCCACGCCCGGCTCGCGGCCAGCTGCCACAGCAGCACGAGCAGCAGGGGCACGGCCACCGCGAGGGACAGTTCCAGGGCGCGGCGCCTGCGGTGGGCGCCGGCCGGGTGCAGTTCGCGGACGCCGGGGCGGCGGACCAGGACGGCCTCCCGGTCGGGCAGCACGGTCTTCATGCCGGCACCGCCTCCTTGCGCAGCAGGTCCCACAGCTCGCCCTTGAGGGCCGTGAACGCAGGCGCCGAGCGGATGTCGCCGGTGCGCGGGCGCGGGAACGGCGGGCGCCGCTCGGCGATGATCCGGCCGGGGCGCGCGGACATCACCAGGACCCGGTCGCCGAGGACGATCGCCTCCTCCAGGCTGTGCGTGATGAACACGGTGGTGGTGCGCAGCGCCTGGGTGATCTCCAGCAGTTCGTCCTGGAGTATGGTGCGCAGCTGGGCGTCCAGCGCGGCGAACGGCTCGTCCATCAGCAGCAGTTCGGGTTCCACCGCCAGGGCGCGGGCGATCGCCACGCGCTGGCGCATGCCGCCCGAGAGCGTCGCCGGGTGGGCGTGTGCGAAGTCCGCGAGGCCCAGCCGGGCCAGCCAGTCGGCGGCGCGGGCGTTCGCCTCGCGGCGCGGCACGCGCTGCACGTCCAGACCGAAGCGCACGTTCGCCTGGACGGTCTTCCAGTCGTAGATGCCGTAGTCCTGGAAGATCATGGCGACCGGGTGCGGGCTCGTCGTGCGGATCTCCAGCGTGCCCGTGCTGGGGCGCAGCAGGCCCGCGGCGATGCGCAGCAGGGTGGACTTGCCGCAGCCGGAGGGGCCGACGACGCAGACGAACTCGCCGGCGGCGACGGTGAGGTCGAGGGGGCCGAGGGCGTCGACCGTGTGGGGGGTTCGGCCGAAGGTGCGGGTCAGTTCGGTGGCTCGGAGTTTCGGATACGGCTCTCCCACGGGCGTCTCCTCGCGGAGTGCGGAACGGACTGGTGGGCGCCGTTGACCATATGACGGGTCGTCAGTTTCAGGAAGCCGGTACGCAGCACAAAGCCCCGGCGGATGTCGCTGCCGGGGCTCGCAGGGTCTTCGTCAGGTGTTCGTGGGGGCGGGCTAGGCGCGCGCGCAGTCCGGGCACAGGCCGCGGTAGGTGACCTCGACGTCCGAGACCGTGAAGCCGAAGCGCTCCGAGTCGGGGAGGTCGGCGAGCGGGTTCCCGTTCGGGTGGACGTCGCGGATCGCGCCGCAGTGGGCGCACACCAGGTGGTGGTGCGGCCGGTGGGCGTTCGGGTCGTAGCGCTTGGCCCGCTTGTCGGTGGCGACCTCCAGCACCTCGCCGAGCGAGACGAGTTCCCCGAGGGTGTTGTAGACCGTCGCGCGGGAGATCTCCGGCAGCCGGGTGACGGCGCGGGCGTGGACCTCGTCGGCGGTCAGGTGGACGTGCTCGCCGTCCAGGACCTCGGCCACGACACGGCGCTGCGCGGTCATCCGCCATCCGCGTCCGCGCAGCCGTTCCAGAAGGTCACTCATGGACACCAGCCTAACAGCTAAGGGGACCAGGTCCCGAACAGGTGTGACTTTGGATCGCCATTTGACTTAGACAATGTCCATTGTAGGATCAGGTTCGGCTTTGGCCAAGCAACAGGATCAGTGGCAAGTGACGCAGGAGGCGCACGTGACGCAGGGACCTCTCACGACGGAGGCCGGTGCTCCGGTTGCCGACAACCAGAACAGCGAGACCGCGGGCATCGGCGGCCCGGTGCTCGTCCAGGACCAGCTGCTGCTGGAGAAGCTGGCCCACTTCAACCGTGAGCGCATCCCGGAGCGCGTGGTGCACGCGCGGGGCGCCGGTGCGTACGGCACCTTCACGGTCACCGCCGACGTCACGCGGTACACGCGCGCCGCGTTCCTGTCCGAGGTCGGCAAGCAGACGGAGACCTTCCTGCGCTTCTCGACCGTCGCCGGCAACCTGGGCGCGGCGGACGCGGTCCGCGACCCGCGCGGCTTCGCGCTGAAGTTCTACACCGAGGAGGGCAACTACGACCTCGTCGGCAACAACACCCCGGTGTTCTTCATCAAGGACGCCATCAAGTTCCCCGACTTCATCCACACCCAGAAGCGCGACCCGTACACCGGCTCGCAGGAGGCGGACAACGTCTGGGACTTCTGGGGGCTGTCGCCCGAGTCCACCCACCAGGTGACCTGGCTGTTCGGCGACCGCGGCATCCCGGCCTCCTACCGGCACATGAACGGCTACGGCTCGCACACCTACCAGTGGAACAACGAGGCCGGCGAGGTCTTCTGGGTCAAGTACCACTTCAAGACCGACCAGGGGATCAGGAACCTCACCCAGGACGAGGCCAACAGGATCGCCGGTGAGGACCCCGACTCCCACCAGCGCGACCTGCGCGAGGCCATCGAGCGCGGTGAGTTCCCGAGCTGGACCGTGCAGGTGCAGATCATGCCGGCGGCCGACGCGGCGACGTACCGCTTCAACCCGTTCGACCTGACCAAGGTGTGGCCGCACGCGGACTACCCGCCGATCACCATCGGCAAGCTGGAGCTCAACCGCAACCCGGAGAACATCTTCGCCGAGGTCGAGCAGTCGATCTTCAGCCCCGCGCACTTCGTGCCCGGCATCGGCCCGTCCCCGGACAAGATGCTCCAGGGCCGCCTCTTCGCCTACGGCGACGCCCACCGCTACCGCGTCGGCATCAACGCCGGCCACCTGCCGGTGAACCGCCCGCACGCCACCGAGGCGCGCACCCACGCGCGGGACGGCTTCCTCTACGACGGCCGCCACAAGGGCGCGAAGAACTACGAGCCGAACAGCTTCGGCGGCCCGTTCCAGACCGACCGGCCGCTGTGGCAGTCCACGGCGGTCGCGGGCGGCACGGGCGACCACCCGGCACCGGTGCACGCCGAGGACGACGACTTCGTGCAGGCGGGCAACCTGTACCGGCTGATGTCCGACGACGAGAAGGAGCGCCTGATCGGCAATCTGGCGGGCTTCATCGCCAAGGTGTCGGGGGACGACATCGCCGAACGCGCGATCGGCAACTTCCGCCGGGCGGACGACGACTTCGGCAAGCGGCTGGAGGCCGCGGTCCAGGCCCTGCGCGGCTGATCACCAGCACACTGGACCGCTTGCCGTGGCGCGGGCCGGACCTCCCGGGTACGGGGGCTCCGGCCCGTCGGCATGTCTCAGGCCGGCACCCGCTGCCGCAGCGGAGCCCAGCAGCGGATGATGTCGCGGACCGACACGATGCCCACGGGCTCGCCGTGGTCCAGGACGATCAGATGGCGGAAGCCGCCGTGCGCCATGGCGCGGGCCGCCTCCTCCAGGGTCCAGGTCGGGGTGGCGAACACGACGTCGTTGGTGGTGTGAGCGTGGGCGCGTTCCGTGTCCGGGTTCTGGCCCAGGCCCACGGAGTTGAGGATGTCGCGCTCGGTGAGGATGCCGATGCCGCCGGCGTCGGGATCGAGGACGATGGCGGCGCCCACGCGGCGGGCGGACATCAGGGCGGCTGCTTGGCGGAGGGTGTGTGCGGGGCCGACGGTGAGAACCACCGTGCTCATGGCGTCACGGACGAGCATGGCTGGGAGCCACCTCCTAGGGAGAATCCTCCGGGGAATCCGGGCCGATCGGGACGACGCGGTGATCTGGCGACGCTGACCTGTTGACGCGGTGGCCGGCCGGCCGGTCGTGCCGATCGATGGATCGACAGATCGACGAGTCGACAGGTCGGCGGATCGATGGATCGATCGCGGCGGCGGATCGGTAGTTCCCGGATTCACAAATTCACAAATGGGGGGACTTTCAGAGTCGCAGGCAAAGCGCGAGTCAACAAGGGGGCGCGTGCAGCTGACCGAGGGCGTGCGCAGGCACCTCGTGCTTCTCAGTAGCGCCCGTTGAGATACCCCAGCAACCGGTCGTGGAGCAGCCCGTTGGACGCTGCGGCGTCGCCGCCGTGCGGGCCCGGGCGGCCGTCGAGGCCCGTGAAGGTGCCGCCGGCCTCCGTGACGACGATCGCCGGCGCCGCCATGTCCCACAGGGACAGCTCGGGCTCGGCACAGAAGTCCACCGACCCCTCGGCGACCATCATGTAGGGCCAGAAGTCGCCGTACGCGCGCGTGCGCCACACCGCCCGGGTGAGGTCGAGGAAGCCGCCGAGCCGGCCCCGCTCCTCCCAGCCGGACAGCGAGGAGTACGCGAAGGACGCGTCCGCCGGCTCCGAGACCCGGGAGACATGGATGCGGGTCGCGGAGGACAGGCTGCGGCCGGTGAAGGCGCCGTGGCCCTTCGCGGCCCACCAGCGGCGGCCCAGGGCCGGGGCGGAGACCACGCCGACGACGGGCTGGTAGCCGCCCTCGGCCGCCTCCGTCAGCGCGATCAGCGTGGCCCAGACCGGCACCCCCCGCACATAGTTCTTGGTGCCGTCGATAGGGTCGATCACCCAGCGGCGCGGGCCGGTGCCCTCGATGCCGTACTCCTCGCCGAGGATCGCGTCCCGGGGCCGGGCGCGCTGGAGCTGGCCGCGGATCAGCTCCTCGGCGGCCTTGTCCGCCTCGCTCACCGGGGTCATGTCCGGCTTGGTCTCCACCTTGAGGTCGAGGGCCTTGAAGCGGGACGTCGTCGCGGCGTCGGCCGCGTCCGCGAGGACGTGGGCGAGGCGGAGGTCGTCGAGGTAGTCGGGCATGTGATGCACCGTATCCGGCCCCCTCGCGGCGCGGCCAGCGGGGGCCGCGCCGCGAGGGCTCCGCCCCGGCGCAGCCGACTCGGCCACGGCATGGCGCACAACGGCCCCCGCCGGGACGCGCCCGCCACGCGAACCCTTGACAGTGCACGAGGGCGCGTCAAACCTGGGCGCACAGCCCTCACCCCAGGGAGGCGACGATGCCTGCTGCCCGGGAATCCCTGCTCGACGCCGCCTACACCGCACTCGCGCTGCGGCCGTGGCCCGCCGTGCGGATGGTGGACGTGGCCGCGGCGGCCGGGGTGTCCCGGCAGACCCTCTACAACGAGTTCGGCAGCAAGGACGGGCTCGCCCGGGCGCTTGTGCGCCGGGAGGCCGACGGTTATCTCGCGGGGGTCGAGCGGGCCCTGGCCGGCGGCGCAGAACCGCACGAGCGGCTGACCGCCACCGCCGAGTGGACCGCCGCCGTCGCCCGTGACAACCCGATCGTGCGCGCCATGCTCACCGGCTGCTGGAGCGAGCGACTGCCCGCGCCGCCGTTGTCCCCTGTCGCGTCGTCCTCGGCCGTGCCGGCGCAGCGCCGGGCGGACGGGCCGCTGCCGTCGCCGGGTGATCTCGTGCGGATGGTGCGGGACCGGGCGCTCGCGGCCCTGGCCGGCCCTGGCGCCGGCGGGGAGCTGGCCCGTTCCTGCGAGGTGGTGGCGCGGCTGGCGTTGTCGTGTGTGGCCGCGCCGCCCGCGGCGGGCGGGATCGCCGACCTGGTCCGTGAAGCGCTGCACCACCAGCCGGTGTGAACCACCGCCCGCGCCGTCGCGCGCCGTCCCCGGCACACGGTCCGGCTAGTGTGCCGAGCCGGACAGCTGGAGGCCGATCACGCCGATGATGACCAGGCTGATCGAGACGATCTTCAGCGTCGACACCAGGTCGCCCAGGAAGACCATGCCGTAGATCGCGGTGCCCGCGGCGCCGATGCCGGTCCACACGGCGTAGGCGGGACCCACGTCCAGCTTCCGCAGGGACAGGGTCAGCAGGCCGAAGCTGCCGAGGGCGAAACACGCGAACGCGATGGTCGGCCACAGCCGGGTGAAACCGTGCGACAGCTTCAGGCAGACCGCGAAGCCGGTTTCGAGCAGTCCGGCCACCACGACCAGCAGCCACGCCATGTGCTGTCCTCCCGTATGTCCGGCTCGATGCTGTCCGGCTCGGTGCGATTATGCACTTGCCAGGCCCGCGCCCCCGCAAACACCGCTGAGGTCAGTCGCCGTCCCGGCGCTCCCGCGTGGCCAGCAACCGGCGCAAAGAGTACAGGCGCGCCGGGTCCGCGTGTCCCTCGGCCACCCAGGCGTCCAGCGCGCAGTCCGGTTCGTTGTGGCTGCAGGCGCGCGGGCAGCCCGCGGTGCCGGGCTCCAGATCCGGGAAGGCGTGGATCACCCGGGAAGGATCGATGTGGGCGAGGCCGAAGGAGCGAACGCCCGGGGTGTCGACGACCCAGCCGGCCATGTCGCCCAGCGGCAGCGCGAGCGCCGACGTGGTGGTGTGCCGGCCGCGGCCCGTCACCGCGTTGACATGGCCCGTCGTACGCCGGCGGTCCTCCGGTACCAGCGCGTTGACCAGCGTCGTCTTGCCGACGCCGGAGTGCCCCACGAACGCGGTGACCTTGCCCGCCAGCTGCTCGCGCACCCGGTCGGCGGCGGCGCCTTCCGCCAGTTCCGCGCGGCTGGTGACGACATGCGGGATGTCCAGGTCGCCGTAGAGCTCCAGGAGCTTGTCGGGCGGGGCCAGGTCCGACTTGGTCAGCACCAGCAGCGGGTCGAGGCCGCCGTCGTAGGCGGCGACCAGGCAGCGGTCGATCAGCCGGGGGCGCGGCTCGGGGTCGGCGAGGGCGGTGACGATGGCGAGCTGGTCGGCGTTGGCGACGACCACCCGCTCGTAGGGGTCGTCGTCGTCCGCGGTGCGGCGCAGCACCGATGTGCGCTCCGCGATGCGGACGATCCGCGCGAGCGTGTCCTTGCGCCCGGACAGATCACCGACCAGCGCCACCCGGTCGCCCACGACGGCCGCCTTGCGGCCCAGCTCGCGTGCCTTCATCGCGAGGATCGTACGGCCGTCGACGAGGCAGGTCAGCCGGCCCCGGTCCACCGTGAGGACCATGCCCTCGGCGGCGTCCTCGTGCTTGGGCCTGATGTTCGTACGGGGCCGGTTGCCCTTGCGGTTGGGGCGGGTGCGGATGTCGTCCTCGTCGGTGTGCTTGCCGTAGCGGCGCATGATCCCGGTCCGCCCGTCAGTTCCCGAGCATTCCGGCCCACAGTTCGGGGAAGTCCGGCAGGGTCTTGGCGGTGGTCGCCACGTTCTCGATCCGCACGCCCGCGACCGCCAGGCCGATGACGGCGCCGGCCGTCGCCATGCGGTGGTCCTCGTACGTGTGGAAGACCCCGCCGTGCAGCGCGCGCGGGCGGATGTGCAGGCCGTCGGCGGTCTCGGTCACATCGCCGCCCAGCTCGTTGATCTCCTTGGTGAGCGCGGCGAGCCGGTCCGTCTCGTGCAGCCGCAGATGGGACACGCCGCGCAGGGTCGACGGGGAGTCCGCGAGCGCGGCGACCGCCGCGATGCCCGGGGTCAGCTCGCCCACGTCGCTCAGGTCCACGTCGATGCCGTGGACCGCGCCGGAGCCGGTGAACTCCAGGCCGTACTCGGTCAGCGTGCAGGAGCCGCCCATCTCGGTGAAGATCTCGCGCAGCCGGTCACCCGGCTGGGTGGTGCGGGCCGGCCAGTCCGGGACGAGCACCTTGCCGCCGGTGACGAGGGCCGCGGCCAGGAAAGGCTGGGCGTTCGACAGGTCCGGCTCGACGGTCAGGTCGCGGCCCAGCAGGGCACCCGGCGTGACCCGCCAGACGTTCGGCTCGCCGCCCGACTCGGGGGTGTCGACCTGGGCGCCGACCGCGCGCAGCATGTCGACGGTCATCCGGATGTGCGGCAGGGAGGGCAGCGAGGCGCCGGTGTGGCGGACCTCGACGCCCTGGTTGAACCGGGGCCCGGACAGCAGCAGCGCCGAGACGAACTGCGACGACGACGAGGCGTCGACCGACACCGGACCGCCCTCAAGGGCGCCGCCGCCGTGCACGGTCAGCGGCAGCGCGCCGCGGCCGTCGTCGTCGATCCGGGCACCGAGTGCGCGCAGGGCGTCGATCACGCCGTGCAGGGGACGCTCGTACGACCTGGGGTCGCCGTCGAAGCGGATCGGGCCGTCGGCCAGCGTGGCGACGGGCGGCAGGAAGCGCATGACGGTGCCGGCGTTGCCGACGTCGACGGAGGCCGGGCCGCGCAGGCCGGTGGGCAGCACCCGCCATGCCTCGCCGGTGCCGTCCGGGCCGACGCCCTCCTCGATGCCGACGCCCATGGCCCGCAGGGCGCCCGCCATCAGCAGCGTGTCACGGGAGCGCAGGGGGCGGCGCAGCCAGCCCGGTTCGGAGGCGAGGGCGGCGAGGACGAGGGCGCGGTTGGTGACGGACTTGGACCCGGGCACGTGGACCGTCGCGTCGACGGCTCCGCTCGCGTGCGGGGCGGGCCAGAGGGCGGTGTGCGCGTTGTTCGGGGCCATGGCCCCACTTTAGTGGGCGGGGGGTCGCCGGGCGCGGGTGCGTGCACGGGGCTGCGCCGTCGGCCGCGGATGCGCGGAGCGTGCCGCGCCGCCGGGTTCCCCGCGCCGCTCGCACCGCGGGGCCCGTCGCGGTGCGGCCGCACACCGATACGGCCGCGCAACCCCGCAGGACGTTGCCCCGTCACTCCTTCGGAGTGTGTCCCGCACCCCGGCACCCGCCAGGGCGACGAACCCCCGCGGCGGGGGCGGGAGCGGCCCTCAGCCCCCCAGCAGCCACCGTCCCCCGCCGATGAGCGAGCACAGCGACACCGTGTGGAACAGGAACAGCCACAGCCACGCCGGCACGTGGGTCAGCCGCGACAACTGGTCCGCGTCGGAGTCGCCCGCTCCGCCCCGCGCCCGCTTGGCCTGCAGTTCGAAGGCCGGCCGCACCCCGCCCAGCAGCAGGAACCACACCACCGCGTACCCGAACGCCGCCTGCACCTGCGCACCGGCCAGCCAGGACACCAGCAGGAAGGTGCCGCCGGTGAGGAACACGGTCAGCACCCCGTAGGCGTTGCGGATCATCACCAGCATGGCGACGAGCAGGGCGGTGGCCAGCCAGAGCAGCAGCGTGAGGCGCCCGGCGGCCAGCAGCGCGGCCCCGCCCAGGCCCAGCAGCGGTGGCGCGGTGTAGCCGGCGGCGGCGGTGAGGATCATGCCGACGCCGTGCGGCTTGCCCCGGCTGACGGTGAGGCCGCTGGTGTCGGAGTGCAGGCGTATGCCGGTGAGCTGCCGGCCGGTGAGCAGGGCCACCAGGCCGTGACCGCCCTCGTGCGCGATGGTGATGGCGTTGCGTGAGACGCGCCACAGTCCGTGCGGGACGACCACGGCGAGGGCCGCGGTCAGGGTGATCAGCACCACCCACTGGTCCGGTCCGGGCTGGGTGCCCCACAGCCGGTCCCAGAGGTCGGGCAGCGCGGTCGATGCGGTGCTGTCCATGTGGTGCGGTCGCTCCCTCGGGTCGGGGCTCGTACGGGCCGGTCGGGTCGGGCGGGCGCAGCCGGTGGCCGGGCGGCGGCCGGGCCTGGCAGTGTGGCACGCATGTGCGGACGGTATTCAGCGAGTCGTAGGCCCGAGGATCTCGCAGGGATCTTTGAAGCGGAGAAGTGGGAGCCGGAGGAGAGCTTTGAGGCCGACTACAATGTGGCGCCCACCAAGGAGGTCTACGCCGTACTCGACCGTCCGGTGAAAGACGCAGACGACCCGCGTCCGGTTCGGCAGCTGCGCAGGCTGAAGTGGGGCCTGGTGCCGTCCTGGGCCAAGTCACCCGAGGGCGCGGCCCGGATGATCAACGCCCGCGCGGAGACCGTGCACGAGAAGCCGTCGTACCGCCGTGCCTTCGCCGCCCGGCGCTGCATCCTGCCCGCCGACGGCTACTACGAGTGGGTGACCGGCGCACAGGAGCGGGACCTGGAGGTCGAGGGCCGCAAGAAGCGGCCGCGCAAGCAGCCGTACTTCGTGCTGCCCGCCGACGGTTCGGTCTTCGCGATGGCGGGCCTGTACGAGTTCTGGCGGGACCGGACCCTGCCCGACGACCATCCGCGTGCCTGGTGGGTGACCTGCTCGGTGATCACCACCGAGGCGGAGGCCACCCCGCTGGCCGTGGCCCCCGCGGAGGGGCCGCACAGCCTCGCGGAGATCCACCCGCGGATGCCGCTGATGCTCACCCCCGACCGCTGGGACGCCTGGCTCGATCCGGCCCGCACCGATGTCGAGGACCTGCGGTCGCTGCTGGAGCCGCCGCCGCAGGGCCTGATGCGCGCCTACCCGGTCGCCACGGCCGTCAGCAACGTCCGCAACAACGGCCCGGGGCTGCTGAAGGAGCTGGCGGGTCCGGAAGCGGGCACACTGTTCTGACGTGACCACACAGATCATCGCCACGGACGCGGGGGACGCCCGCATCACCTGGCACCCGGCGCGGCGGCCCCAATTCGTGCTGGCCGTGAGCCATGGGGCGGGCGGCGGCATCGAGGCGCGCGACCTGCGGGCGCTCGCGGCGGCGCTGCCCGCCCACGGCGTCACCGTGGCCCTGGTGGAGCAGCCCTGGCGGGTGGCGGGCCGGAAGGTGGCCCCGGCCCCGAAGACCCTCGACACCGGCTGGCGCGGGGTCTGGCCCGCGCTCACCGCGCCGGGCCCGCCGGTGATCTCCGGCGGGCGCAGCGCCGGGGCCCGGGTCGCCTGCCGCACGGCGGCCGAACTGGGGGCGCACGCCGTCCTCGCCCTGAGCTTCCCGCTGCACCCGCCGGGCAGCCCCGAGAAGTCCCGGGCCGCGGAACTGCTCGGGACACGGGTGCCCACGCTGGTCGTGCAGGGCGGCAACGATCCGTTCGGCAGGCCGGCCGAGTTCCCGCCGGGCGCCTACCGGCTCGTCGAGGTGCCCGGCGGCGACCACGGCCTCGCCGTGCCCAAGCGCGCGGAGATCGGCCAGGAGCGGGCTCTGGAGATCGTCACCGACGGCGTCGCGGAGTGGATCGCGTCACTCGGGTGACCCCCGGGAATGCCGCGCGCCGGCCCGCTGTTGTGGGGGTCAGAAGTGCTGAAGCTCCAGCACCGACGTCGTGGGAGAGGGAGTCCGCCGCATGGGTTCGACCGTTTGCCCGAGCCGCAGCAGCCGCACTGACCTGGACTGGACGGTGCTGCACGCGGCCAAGGCCGCTCCGATTCGAGCGGCGGCAGGCACGGGTCGTGTTCTATCCTCCGATTCGAGTGGGACCGTCCTCGGTCCTGCCCACGATCTTGAGGAGGTGGGTCCGGTCACTGGGACCGACGCAGGGACCGACAACGGCCAGGCGGAGCAGCCCGAGGGCCGGGGCGTCGGCGCGGAGTCCAGCACGGAACGCAACGCGCGCTTCGAGCGGGACGCGCTCGAATACCTCGACCAGATGTATTCGGCCGCGCTGCGCATGACGCGCAACCCGGCCGACGCGGAGGACCTGGTGCAGGAGACCTACGCCAAGGCGTACGCGTCCTTCCACCAGTTCCGCGAGGGCACCAACCTCAAGGCCTGGCTGTACCGGATCCTCACGAACACCTTCATCAACTCCTACCGCAAGAAGCAGCGCGAGCCGCAGCGCAGCGCCGCCGAGGAGATCGAGGACTGGCAGCTCGCCCGCGCCGAGTCGCACATGTCGACCGGGCTGCGCTCCGCCGAGTCGCAGGCGCTCGACCACCTGCCCGACTCGGACGTCAAGGAAGCGCTGCAGGCGATCCCCGAGGAATTCCGCATCGCCGTCTACCTCGCGGACGTAGAGGGCTTTGCCTACAAGGAGATCGCGGACATCATGGGGACACCCATCGGTACGGTGATGTCCCGGCTGCACCGGGGCCGCCGTCAACTGCGCGGCATGCTGGAGGACTACGCCCGCGAGCGCGGGCTGGTCCCGGCGGGCGCCGGAGAGTCGAACGAAGCGAAAGGCTCGGGCTCATGAGCTGCGGAGAGCCGCACGAGACGGACTGCAGTGAGGTACTCGACCATCTCTACGAGTTCCTTGACAGCGAGATGCCGGCAGCCGATCGCGACAAGTTCCAGCAGCACTTCGAGGAGTGCTCGCCGTGCCTGGAGAAGTACGGCCTGGAAAAGGCGGTGAAGAAGCTGGTCAAGCGGTGCTGCGGCCATGACGACGTGCCGATCGACCTGCGCGCCAAGGTCATGGGCCGGATCGACCTGATCCGCTCCGGCCAGACCGTGCCCGAGCACGACATCACGGCGACTCCCCAGGAGTCCTGACCGGGGCGGGCGGCCCGCGCTTTCCGCGGCCGCGGTCCGAGCCCGCCGCTGACTCACCGGTCATCACCCGAACGTGCTAACCCGGGCGGCCAGGCCCCCGGACCCCCGATCCGCGCCCTAGGCTCCGGAGCCAGGACGTGCATGGTCGGGGGAGGGCTCATGGAGGCGGTTCCGGCACGGGCACGCGTCTATGTGACCTGCGTCGCCGCCCTGGCCCTGCTCGGTGTGCTGCCGCTGCCCCGGACCCACGCGCCCTGGTGGGCGACCGCGCTGCTCTCCGCGGTGTACGCGGCCTGTGAGCAGATCGTCCGGCGCCGCTTCGGAGGCACCTTCCACCCCGTCCTGCTCGCCGGGGCCTTTCTGCTGCCCGCGCCCGCCGCCGCGCTCGTACCCCTGCCCGGCGCCCTGCTGTCGCCCGCCGACCGGCCCCGCGCGCTGCGCCGGATCTGGCGCGCCGCCCAGACCTCGCTCGCCGTGGGGGTCGCGGCCCGCGTGCACTGGCTGCTCGGCGGCCGGCCGGCGGTCGTGCACTCCGACTTCCCCTACGTCCTCGTGCCGGTCGCCGCCGCCGTGCTGGCCTTCTGCCTCGTCCTGGCCGCGCTCGACGGCGGCATCCTGGCCCTGGCCGAAAGAGTGCCCGCGCGCCGGGCCTGGCGCGGGCTGCTGCCCCGCTCGCTCGCGCCGATCGCCGTGCACGGACTGGCCGGGCTGATGATGGCCGTGCTGTGGCGCAGCCCGCACGGGCCGGTCGTCGCGCTGCTCGTGCTGCTGCCGATGGGCGTGTCCTGGTGGGTCTTCGCGCAGTACCACCGGGAACGGACGGCCCACCAGGCGACGATCCGCGCGCTCGTGCAGGCCGTCGACATCAAGGACGGATACACCCGCGGCCACAGCGAGCGGGTCGGGCAGGCGTCCGTGATGATCGCCCGCGAACTCGGCCTGGACGACGACCGCGTCGAGGTGCTGCGGTTCGCCGGGATCCTGCACGACGTGGGCAAGCTGGGCGTGCCGACCCGGCTGCTGCGCAAGGACGGCCCGCTGACCCCCGAGGAACGGCGCGTGATCGAGCTGCATCCCGAGTACGGCCATGAGATGGTCCGCGGGATCTCCTTCCTCGGCGAGGCCCGGGCGGCGATCCTGCACCACCACGAACGGCTCGACGGCAGCGGCTACCCGTACGGGCTGGCGGGCGATCAGATCCCGGAGTCCGCCCGGGTGGTGGCCGTCGCCGACGCCTTCGACGCGATGACATCCACGCGTTCCTACAGCAGGGCCCGCCCGGTGCCGACGGCCCTCAGAGAACTGGAGCGCTGCGCCGGCGCCCAGTTCGACCCCAGGATGGTCGCCGCGCTGGTCCGGGCCGTGGGGCGTAGGGGATGCCCCCGGCCGGGCGAAGCCGCAGGCGGGGGCGGCTGGCATCCCGCGGTCACCGCCGACGAGCCGCAGTACCCGGTGCCGCCCTCCGAACCCGTCAGGGGCCCGCGCGAGGCGCGCCGATGAGCGCGCTGCGGCTCGTCCATGCCTGCGCCGCGCTGCTCGTCGCCGTCTCCCTCGCCGTCACCCTCCTGAGCGGACTGGAGGACCGCGGCACGGCCCTCGCCTTCGGCGTGCTCATAGCCGTCGGCGAGCTGACCGTCCCGCGGCCCTCCGGCCCCGCCCGGGTGGCGGGGGCCCCCGTGACCGTCACCGGCGCCGACGTCCGGGAGACCGCCTCGCTCGGCGCGGCCGGCGCGCTGTCGTACGCGCTGCTCGGCGACGGGGCCGCGCACCCGACCGCCCCGCAGGCGCTCGATGTGGCCCAGAGCGCGGGAACACCCCTCCGGGCCGCGCAGGTCGTCACCGTCGTCCTCGCCGCCTCGCTGCTCGGCAGCGCCCCGCGCATCTGGTGCGGCCGGACCCGCACGCTCGACCACCTGGCCCGCCGGGTCCTCACCGTCGGCTTCGCCGCCGTCTGCTTCCAACCCCTGCACAACGACGGGCTGATCGGGGTCCTGGGCGGCTCCGCGCACGCCGTGCTGCTGCTCGCGCTCCTCGTGCTCACCGCCCTGTGCGACGCGGTCCTGGCCGCGGCCCTCGCCCACTCCCGCACCCGGTGGCCGTTCGGCCCGCTGCTGCGGGACGAGCTGCGGGGGCTGCTCGGCATCGGATCCGCGGTGTCCGCGACGGGCGCGGTGATGGCGCCGGCGGTCGGCGTCGTCGGGCTGTGGGCGCTGCCCGTGTTCTGTCTGCCGCTCCTGCTCACCCAGCTCACACTGCGCCGGTACGCCGCCGTGCGCGCCACCTACCGGCAGACCATCGCCTCCCTGGCCCGGGCCACCGAGGTGGCCGGCTACACCCCGGCCGGACACGCCCACCGGGTCGCCGCGCTCAGCCAGGCCGTCGGCCGTGACCTCGGGCTGACCGCGCCCGAGCTGACCGTGCTGGAGTACGCGGCCCTCATGCACGACATCGGCCAGCTGAGCCTGGTCGACCCGGTGCCGGCCGGGGCCACCGCCGCACTGCCCGCCGCGGAACAGCGGCGGATAGCGCTGCTCGGCGGGGCCGTCGTACGGCAGACCGGGGTGGACGCGGCGGTCGCGGTGGTCGTGGAGCGGCAGGCCGATCCCTACCGGGAGCAGCCGGTGGCCGCCCGGATCATCCGGGCCGTGAACGCGTACGAGGAGAAGACACGGGACGCCGGTCCCGGCGTTCCGCTCAAGGCCCTGGAGGAGCTGCGGCTGGGCACCGCCGGGGACTACGCGCCCGAGGTGGTGGAGTCGCTGGCGCGGGTGCTGGGCGACCAGGGTGCGGCGCGGGAGCGCCCCGGGCGGGGCGCCGGACGCCGGACCGGACGGTCTGACCCGGCCCCGGCTGGGTAACCCATGGGTAATGAGCGCCTCTCCCGCCGTACGTGGTTGGATGCGAGGGAGAGGGTGTCCGGGGGCACAAGCCAGCCCACAGTGCGGATCTGGAACTGGCAGGCGGGAATCGTGAGGATCTTCGGCAAGGGACGGCACCGGCCCTCCGCCTCCTGGCGGCAGGCCACCGACCGGGCGTTCACGCTCATCGGCGACGGCCGGTACGAGGACGCGGGCGAGCTGCTGACACGCGCCGCCGACCTGGAGCCCTGGCTGTCCGAGTCCTGGTTCAACCTCGCCCTGCTGCACAAGTTCCGGCACGACTGGGAGCAGGCCCGCGCCGCGGGACTGCGCGCCGTGGCCCTGCTCGACCGGGAGACCGGCGCGCCCGACTGGTGGAACGTGGGCATCGCCGCCACCGCCCTGCAGGACTGGCCGCTGGCCCACCGCGCCTGGCAGGCCTACGGACTGCGGGTGCCCGGGTCAAGCGCCACCGCCACCGGTGAACCGCTCGGCATGGAGCTGGGCAGCGCGGCCGTACGGCTGTCCCCGGAGGGCGAGGCCGAGGTCGTCTGGGGCAGGCGGCTCGACCCGGCGCGCATCGAGGTGCTGTCCATTCCGCTGCCCTCCTCGGGGCGGCGCTGGGGCGAGGTCGTGCTGCACGACGGGGTACCGCACGGGGAGCGCACCACGGCCGCGGGCCACGCCTACCCGGTCTTCGACGAGATCGAGTTGTGGGCCCCGTCGCCGGTGCCCACCTGGGTGGTCCTGCTGGAGGCCGCCAGCGAGGCCGACCGGGACGCGCTGGAGCAGCTGGCCGCCGACGCCGGCTTCGCCGCGGAGGACTGGTCGTCGTCCGTGCGGCTGCTGTGCCGGATGTGCTCCGAGTCGCGGATGCCCTCCGACGAGGGCGACGGGGAACACCTCGATCCGCACGATCACAGCGAACCGGGGCATCCCGGGCCGCTCGGGCACCGCACGGACGGGCAGCTGTGGGTGCCGGAGCGGGAGTGCGGCGTCGCCGCCCCGGCGTCGCTGGTCCGGGGGCTGCTGGACGGGTGGGTCGCGGACAGCCCCGATTCCCGGGACTGGCGGGATCTCGAAGAGGTCTGTTAAGAACCGTTGCCCCGCCGCCGGTTCGGCCGGCCGGCCGTGCCCGGGCGGCGGAGCCGCCCGGTGGACACAGCCCCGCGCCGGTCGGGGCGCGCTCCCCGTACCCTGTATCAGCATCCATTCATCCACTCCCCAGTTCTTGTCAGGAAGGCATACGTCGGACATGGCGCAGCAGGACACCGATCAGCAGCACGCGGGCGTGCTCCCCGTGGACGACGAGGGCTTCGTCATCGACACCGAGGACACCGAGGAGCGCGAGGCCGCCTGGCGGGAGCGCGGCACCTCGCGGCCGATCACGGTCGTCGGCAATCCGGTGCTGCACAAGGAGTGCGCGGACGTCACCGAGTTCGGCGACGAACTCCAGCAACTGGTCGCCGACATGTTCGCCAGCCAGCGCACCGCCGAGGGCGTGGGCCTGGCCGCCAACCAGATCGGTGTCGACCTGAAGGTCTTCGTGTACGACTGCCAGGACGACGCCGGCGTCCGGCACGTCGGCGTGGTCTGCAACCCCCGGCTCGTCGACCTGCCCGCCGACCGGCGCCGCCTCGACGACAGCAACGAGGGCTGCCTTTCCGTGCCGACCGCGTACGCGCCGCTGGCCCGGCCCGACTACGCCGAGGTGACCGGGCAGGACGAGCGGGGCAACCCGGTCAAGGTGCGCGGCACCGGCTACTTCGCGCGGTGTCTGCAGCACGAGACCGACCATCTGTACGGGTACCTGTACATCGACCGGCTCTCCAAGCGGGAGCGCAAGGACGCGCTGCGGCAGATGGCCGAGAACGAGCCGCGCTATCCCGTGGTCGCCAACGACTGACGAGCGCTCCGCTGGACAAGCCGCGATAGGCCGTCGGTCGTCTGCTGCACCGTTGTGGCTGGTCGCGCAGTTCCCCGCGCCCCTTCGGGGCGCTGACCAACCGCAGTTGGCACACTCGTGCGGTTCTGGCCCCGGTGCGCGGTCAGGCGGCCTCGGGGCCGCGGAACGCGCGCCGGTAGGCGTGCGGGGTGGTGCCCAGCGCCCGGACGAACTGGTGGCGCAGCGCGGCGGCGGTGCCGAACCCGGTGCGCGCCGCGATCGCGTCCATCGTCTCGTCCGTGCCCTCCAGCAACTCCTGGGCCAGCAGCACCCGTTGGCGCAGGATCCAGCGGTAGGGGGTGGTGCCGGTCTCCTGCTGGAAGCGGCGGGCGAAGGTACGCGGCGCCATATGGGCGCGGGCGGCGAGCTGCTCGACGGTGACCTCCCGGTCCAGGTGCCGCTCCATCCAGGCCAGCACGTCGCCGACGGTGTCGCAGCGGTCCTTGGGCAGCGGGCGCTCGATGTACTGGGCCTGCCCGCCGTCCCGGTGCGGCGGCACCACCATGCGCCGGGCGATCTTGTTGGCGATCTCCGGGCCCTGCTCCTTGCGCACGATGTGCAGACAGGCGTCGATCCCGGAGGCGGTGCCCGCGGAGGTGATCACCGGGTCGTCGTCGACGTAGAGCACGTCCGGCTGGATGATCGCGCGCGGCCAGCGCACGGCCAGCTCCGCGGCCTGCCTCCAGTGCACGCTGCACCGCCGCCCGTCGAGCAGCCCGGCGGCGCCGAGCGCGAACACCCCGGAGCAGACGCTGAGCACCCGCGCCCCGCGCTCCACCGCCGCCACCAGGGCCGACAGCAGGTCGGGCGGGAAGTCGCGGGTGACGAACTGCTCGCCGGCCGGCACCGCCACCAGGTCGGCCTCCGCCAGCCGGTCAAGCCCGTACGGCGTCGAGACGGTCAGCCCGCCGACATGGGTGCGCAGGGCCGGGCCCTCCGCCGAGACCACGGCGAAGTCGTACACCGGCAGCCCCTCGTCGCTGCGGTCCAGGCCGAACACCTCGCACAGGACGCCCAGCTCGAAGGGGTGCACGCCGTCCAGCAGGACGGCCGCCACGTTCTTCAGCATGCTGCCAGTGTGCCTCGTCCCTGGCAGTAATTCGAGGGTGTACGGCAGTCCTGCCACTGCCGGTAAGGAGTGTCAGAGACGACAGTGGTGTCCATGAACACAAACCAGATCGAAGGTCTGATCGGCATGCTGGCGGTCCTCGGGATCCTCGTCCTCCTGGTCCTCCCGTCGGTGTTCGGCATGGTGCGCGACCGGCGCATCGACCGACAGCTCCGGGAGGCCGAGGAGACGGCGGACGAGGAACGGGATCAGAAGTCCTCGTCCAGGTCGACGGTGCCCTCCACCGCCACCTGGTACGCCGACGGACGCCGCTCGAAGAAGTTGGTCAGCTCCTGAACCCCCTGCAGCTCCATGAAGGAGAAGGGGTTCTCGGAGCCGTACACCGGGGCGAAGCCGAGGCGCGTCAGACGCTGGTCGGCGACGCACTCCAGGTACTGCCGCATCGAGTCGGTGTTCATGCCCGGCAGGCCGTCGCCGCACAGGTCGCGCGCGAACTGCAGCTCCGCCGCGACGGCCTCCCGGAGCATGTCGGTGACCTGCTGGCGCAGCTGATCGTCGAAGAGGTCCGGCTCCTCCTTGCGGACGGTGTCGACCACGTCGAAGGCGAAGGACATGTGCATCGTCTCGTCACGGAACACCCAGTTGGTGCCGGTGGCCAGGCCGTGCAGCAGGCCCCGGCTGCGGAACCAGTAGACGTATGCGAAGGCGCCGTAGAAGAACAGGCCCTCGATGCACGCGGCGAAGCAGATCAGATTGAGCAGGAAGCGCCGGCGGTCGGCCCTCGACTCCAGGCGGTCCAGGTTCTCGACCGAGTCCATCCACCTGAAGCAGAACTCGGCCTTCTCCCGGATGGACGGGATGTTCTCGACCGCCGCGAACGCCGCCGCACGGTCCTCCGGGTCGGGCAGATAGGTGTCCAGCAGCGTCAGATAGAACTGGACGTGCACGGCCTCCTCGAACAGCTGACGGCTCAGATACAGCCGTGCCTCGGGGGAGTTGATGTGCTTGTACAGGGTCAGCACCAGGTTGTTCGCGACGATCGAGTCGCCCGTGGCGAAGAACGCGACCAGCCGGCCGATGAGGTGCTGTTCGGCGGGGGTCAGCCTGGCGAGGTCGGCGACGTCCGAGTGCAGGTCGACCTCCTCCACGGTCCAGGTGTTCTTGATGGCGTCCCGGTAGCGCTCGTAGAAGTCGGGGTAGCGCATGGGGCGCAGCGTCAGCTCGAAGCCCGGGTCGAGAAGGTTCTGGGAACGGTGGGACATCACTGGCAGGCCTCGCAGGACTCGGGGTTCTCAAGGGAGCAGGCGACGGCGTCGGGGTCGGCGGCCTGCTGGACGGGGACGGTGGCTCGGGGCTGCGCCTGGGCGGCGCGTGCGATGCGGGTCGCCGGGCGGGAGCGCAGGTAGTACGTCGTCTTCAGGCCCTGCTTCCAGGCGTAGGCGTACATCGAGGAGAGCTTGCCGATGGTCGGCGTCTCCATGAACAGGTTCAGGGACTGCGACTGGTCCAGGTAGGGCGTGCGGGCCGCGGCCATGTCGATCAGGCCGCGCTGCGGGATCTCCCACGCCGTGCGGTACAGGGCGCGCACATCGGCCGGGATCCACGTGAGGTCCTGCACGGAGCCGTTGGCGTCGCGCAGCGCCTCGCGGGTGCGGGCGTCCCACACGCCCAGCTCCTTGAGGTCCCGCACCAGATACGAGTTGACCTGGAGGAATTCACCGGACAGGGTCTCGCGCTTGAAGAGGTTGGAGACCTGGGGCTCGATGCACTCGTAGACACCGGCGATGGACGCGATGGTCGCGGTGGGCGCGACGGCGAGCAGCAGGCTGTTGCGCAGGCCGGTCGTCGCGATCCGCGCCCGCAGCGCCGCCCAGCGCTCGGGCCAGGTGAACTCGACGCCGTAGTGGTCGGGGTGCAGGACACCCCGCGCCGTACGGGTCTCCTCCCAGGCGGGCAGCGGCGCGTTGCGCTCGGCGAGGTCGGCGGACGCCTCGTAGGCGGCGAGCATGATGCGCTCGGCGATCCTGGTGGACAGGGCCCGCGCCTCGGGGGAGTCGAAGGGCAGGCGCAGCTTGAAGAAGACGTCCTGGAGGCCCATCACGCCGAGGCCCACCGGCCGCCACCTGGCGTTGGAGCGGCCCGCCTGCTCGGTCGGATAGAAGTTGATGTCGACGACCCGGTCCAGGAAGGTCACGGCGGTGCGGACCGTCTCGTCCAGCCGCTCCCAGTCGATGCCCCCGCCGCTCACGAACGCGCCGAGGTTGACCGAGCCCAGGTTGCAGACCGCGGTCTCGCCGTCGTCGGTGACCTCCAGGATCTCCGTGCAGAGGTTGGAGGAGTGCACGACACGGCCCGGCTCGGCCGTCTGGTTGGCGGTGCGGTTGGCCGCGTCCTTGAAGGTCATCCAGCCGTTGCCGGTCTGCGCGAGGGTGCGCATCATACGGCCGTAGAGGTCACGGGCCGGGATGGTCTTCTTCGCGAGCCCGGCCGCCTCCGCCGCGCGGTAGGCGGCGTCGAACTCCGCGCCCCACAGGTCGACCAGCTCCGGCACGTCCGACGGGGAGAACAGCGACCACTGCCCGTCGGCGTCGACCCGGCGCATGAACTCGTCCGGGATCCAGTGGGCGAGGTTGAGGTTGTGCGTACGGCGCGCGTCCTCACCGGTGTTGTCGCGCAGCTCCAGGAACTCCTCGATGTCCGAGTGCCAGGTCTCCAGGTAGACCGCCGCGGCGCCCTTGCGCCGGCCGCCCTGGTTCACGGCGGCCACGGAGGCGTCAAGGGTCTTCAGGAACGGCACGATGCCGTTGGAGTGCCCGTTGGTGCCGCGGATCAGCGAACCGCGGGAGCGGATGCGGGAGTAGGCGATGCCGATGCCGCCGGCGTGCTTGGAGAGGCGGGCTACCTGGTGGTAGCGGTCGTAGATGGAGTCCAGCTCGTCCTTGGGGGAGTCGAGCAGGTAGCAGGACGACATCTGCGGGTGGCGGGTGCCGGAGTTGAAGAGCGTGGGGGAGGAGGGCAGGTAGTCGAGGCGGCTCATCAGCCGGTAGAGCGCGGCCACCTCGTCCACGGCGTGCATGGGGTCTCCCCCGGAGAGGACATCGGCATCACCGTCGGCGAGGCCGGCGGCCACCCGCAGCATGAAGTGCTGGGGCGTCTCGATGACTTGGCGGGTCAGGGGGTGCCGGAGCAGATAGCGGCTGTGCAGCGTGCGCAGCCCGAAGTAGCCGAAGCGGTCGTCCGCCGCGGTGTCGATCAGCGCGTCCAGCCGCTCGGCGTGCCGCCGTACGAAGGCGGCGGTGCGGTCGGCGATGAGCCCTTCCCGGTGCCCCACGGCGATCGACCCGGTGAACGAGGTGACGCCTTGTGTGGCGGCCTCGGCGCGGATGGACAGGGTCAGCAGCCGGGCGGCCAGCCGGGAGTAGGCGGGGTCCTCCGAGATCAGGCCGGCGGCCGCCTCGGTGGCCAGTTCCCGAAGCTCCGCGACGGCAGCGGCGTCGGACCGCGCGGACCGGCCGCGCAGCGCTGCGGCGGCGACCCGGCCGGGGTCGGCGTCGGGGAGGTCGGCGGTCAGCTCGGTCAGGGTCCGCAGCAGCGCGGCACCGGGGCCGTCGGTCTCCACCGGGGCCGCGGTCGCCTGGGCGGCTGAAGCCGGGTCGGCTGGCGCGATGGTCACGTGGGGCTCTCCCTCGCTCGGCACGGGGCCTTGCGGAGGGCAGGGGGCAGCACACGAGCGCGCACGGCGTCGCGTCCACCGGCCCATTCCACGAGGCCCGGACGTCAGAGCGCCCGGGCCGGACGGCCGGGCGCGCCGTCGGCAGGTCCTCGGACTGAAGCCTGCATGCGGGTATGCGGGCATACGCGCATGAGTACACCGTTGCGGGACAGTTCCGGATTCGCACCGGATTCCCCTGCGGCGACAGCGAACATGAGCATACATCTAGTGCCGGGCCGTGGTGGCACCCCCAGATGTTGTGTCGTACGTCAACGGGCCGCCGTTGCCGGGTTCGGCATCGGCGGCCCGTCGCGGGGCGTGCGCGGTTGCTCCCGCGGGTGCCCGGCGCCTGTGCGGGGGCGTGTTTTCAGTGCCCGGCGCCCGTGCGGGGCGTGCCGTCAGTGCCCGGCGCCCGCCGTCGCGGGCGGAAGCTCCACCTGGACGCCCGCGTCGCCCGCGTCGGCCGTGTAGTCCTGCGGGCTCGTCTCGTCCACGCCCTCGGGAGCCTTCAGGGCCTTCAGGACGAAGGTCAGGACGACGGTGACGAGGACGTTGAGCACGAACGCCGTCATGCCGATGTAGCCGATCTCACCGATCCCGGGGATCTCCTTGGCCGAGCCACCGAAGTGCTTCTGCGTCGGTGAGGCCACCCCGTAGGCGGCGACCGTGCCGTACACCATGCCGACCGCCCAGCCCGCGAGCAGTGCCCAGCGGTGGAACCAGCGGGTGAACAGGCCGCCGACCAGGGCCGGGAAGGTCTGCAGGATCCAGATGCCGCCCAGCAGCTGGAAGTTGATGGCGACCGTCTTGTCCATGGTCAGCACGAAGACCAGCGCGCCCACCTTCACCAGCAGCGACACGATCTTGGAGACCCGGGTCTCCTGATGGGCCGTCGCGTGCGGGTTGATGAAGTCCTTGTAGATGTTGCGGGTGAACAGGTTCGCGGCCGCGATGGACATGATGGCCGCGGGCACCAGCGCGCCGATGCCGATCGCCGCGAACGCCACACCCGCGAACCAGTCGGGGAACATGTCCTCGAACAGCTGGGGGATGGCCAGCTGGCCGTTGGAGACCTTGACCCCGGCCGCGATCGCCATGAAGCCGAGCAGTCCGAGCAGGCCGAGCATCAGGGAGTACAGCGGCAGGATCGTGGTGTTGCGGCGGATCACCTCACGGCTGCGCGAGGACAGCGTCGCGGTGATCGAGTGCGGGTACATGAACAGCGCGAGCGCGGAGCCGAGGGCCAGCGTGGCGTACGTCCACTGGCCCGCCTCCGGCGGGGCGAGCGCCCCGCGCGGCGCGCCCGTCGCCGGATTGGTCTGGGCGAAGGCGTCGCCGGCCTTGGCGAAGATGTCGTCGAACCCGCCCAGCTTGATCGGGATGTAGATGATCGCCACCGCGATCACGATGTAGATCAGCGTGTCCTTGACGAACGCGATCAGCGCGGGTGCCCTCAGGCCGGAGGAGTAGGTGTACGCGGCCAGTACACCGAAGGCGAGCAGCAGCGGCAGGTCCTTGACGAACCAGTTGGTGTTCTCGCCGCCGCCCACGCCCATCACGTCGAGGACCGCCTGGATGCCGACCAGTTGGAGCGCGATGTAGGGCATCGTGGCGAGGATGCCGGTCAGCGCCACCGCCAGCGACAGCCCCTTGGAGCCGAACCGGCCGCGCACGAAGTCCGAGGTCGTCACGTAGCCGTGCCGGTGCGAGACCGACCACAGGCGGGGCAGGAAGGTGAAGATCAGCGGATAGACGAGGATCGTGTAGGGCACGGCGAAGAACCCGGCCGCGCCCGCCGCGTAGATCGCCGCCGGGACGGCGACGAAGGTGTAGGCCGTGTACAGGTCGCCGCCGAGCAGGAACCAGGTGATCCAGGTGCCGAACGACCGGCCGCCCAGGCCCCATTCGTCGAGGCTGTGCTCGTTCTCGGCCTTGCGCCAGCGTGCGGCCAGGAAGCCCATGACCGTGACGGCCAGGAAGAAGAAGACGAAGACGCCGAGCGCGACGCCGTTGACGCCGTCGTTCATCGCGCGCCACCTCCGCCCTGGGTCCGGCGGGCGCGCTGGTCACGCTGCCACAGCTTGTAGGCGATCATCGTCAGCGCGGTGGAGAGCAGCACCCACAGCATCTGGTACCAGTAGAAGAACGGGATCCCGATGAACGTGGGGTCGATCTTGGCGTAGGAGCCGACCCAGAGCATCGCCACGAACGGTGCGACGAGGCACAGGGCGATCACCACCCGTACCGGTGTGACCACCGGTGGTTTCACTTCGGACGCGTCTGGCATGTCTGGGCTCCGTCCCCTCACCGATCACCTGTTGTAACGCGCAGGCAATGTAGGTGACGGTGCCGATGAATCGGAAGTACCCATCCGTATTTCGGTCGCAAACGGCGCTCTCGGTGACGGCGCAAGCCCTCGCCGGGGTCCGGTTCCTGGCGGTCCGTGCGCATCCGCTCGGAATTCCCGGCGGGACGGTGCCGCCTCGGGAGGTCGCTTCCGGATGGGCGCGACAGGGCGTTCGCGGGCCGACCCGCCCGCCAACTGCCGTACAGACCAGGGCGGTCCGGGCAGCCCATGCGGTCCGCCGGCCGCATGCCGCGCCGTCTCCCGTCGCGGCTCGCGCGAGGATCGGCCCGTTCTGGGCGGTGATCTCCGAGGCGGCGCAGGGCGCCTGGCCCAGGGTGGCCGGCGCCGGGCGGCTGAGGTGCCGCATGCACACCCGCAACGCGTCCAGGACGACGATCGCGACCGGCAGGGCCCAAGGGCCGGGCCGCCTAGTCCTGCGGGCGCTTCAGCCGCGCGACGAACTTGTAGCGGTCCCCGCGGTAGACCGACCGCACCCACTCCACCGGGTTGCCGTCCTCGTCCAGCGAGTGCCGGGAGAGCATCAGCATCGGCAGGCCCACGTCCGTGCCGAGCAGGCCCGCCTCGCGCGGGGTGGCCAGCGAGGTCTCGATGGTCTCCTCGGCCTCGGCGAGACGGACGTCGTACACCTCGGCGAGGGCGGTGTACAGGGACGTGTACTTGACGAGGCTGCGGCGCAGCGCCGGGAAGCGCTTGGCGGACAGATGCGTGGTCTCGATGGCCATCGGCTCGCCGTTGGCCATGCGCAGCCGCTCGATGCGCAGCACCCGGCCGCCGGCCGTGATGTCGAGCAGTTCCGCGAGCCGGTCGTCCGCGGTGATGTACCCGATGTCCAGCAGCTGTGAGGTCGGCTCCAGACCCTGGGCGCGCATGTCCTCGGTGTAGGAGGTGAGTTGCAGCGCCTGGGAGACCTTCGGTTTGGCGACGAACGTGCCTTTGCCCTGGATCCGTTCCAGCCGGCCCTCGACCACCAGCTCCTGCAGGGCCTGGCGGACGGTGGTGCGCGAGGTGTCGAACTCGGCGGCGAGCGTGCGCTCCGGCGGAACCGGTGTGCCCGGCGGGAGCGTCTCCGTCATGTCGAGCAGGTGCTTCTTCAGGCGGTAGTACTTGGGCACGCGCGCGGTACGGACGGTCGTCCCACCCTCGTTCTCCGCACTGCTGACGTCGGTGCTCATGTTCTGCCTTCCCGGCTCCGGGTGCCGAAAGCGACCGACATCCCATCGGCCACGGGTCACATCGTGGCACGGCTTCGTGTGACGGGAGGCCACCCGAACGGTCCGTGATCTCCTCTGTATACCGTCGCGACCCCCGTTGGTCTAGTCCATAGGGCCCCTTCGGGAGGCCTCGATACGGCCGAAGTGGTCCGTCCGATCTGTCGCTTGCGGAATGAAAGGTCTCTGCATATCTCGGTCGCATCACGGACGCCTGGAGCCTGCGTGAACGCCTTGACAGCTCTATTGGTCTGGGCCAAGCTCCCCGTACTGGTCTACACCATTGGTCCAGGTCCCGGCCCCATGGGCGGTACACAGCGCTGACGCGCGCCGCGGGGAGGCAGGGGGGTTTGTGGCATCCCTGAGGAGGGTGGCGTGAAGCGCAGGCTGATAGCCGCGATCGGTATCGCGGGCATGGTCGTCTCCATCGCGGCGTGCGGCAGCGACAGCAAGGACGACGGCGGTTCGAGCAAGGGGGCGGACGCCAAGGAGCTGACCGTCTGGCTCACCGTCGACGCCCAGAACAACTGGCCCGATCTGGTGAAGGCCGCCGACGCCGCCGTGCAGAAGAAGCACCCCGGCATCAAGATCAAGCACGAGTACTACGGCTGGCCGGACAAGAACACCAAGCTGGACGCCGTCCTCGCCACGGACAACGCCCCCGACGTGGTCGAGATGGGCAACACCGAGATGCTGGGCTACATGGTCAAGGGTGCCTTCGCCCCCATCGACCCCGCCCAGTACGACAACTCCGCCGCCTGGCTCGACGGCCTCAAGGCCTCCGTGACATACGAGGGCAAGTCCTACGGCGTGCCGTACTACGCCGGCGGCCGGGTCGCCAACTGGCGCAAGGACGTGGCCGCTTCGGTCGGCGTCAAGACACCCCCGAAGACCTACGCCGAGCTGACCTCCGCCCTGGACAAGATCCAGAAGAAGCAGGGCGACAAGTTCAGCGCCTGGTACCAGCCCACCCGCGACTGGTACGCGGCCATGTCCTTCGTCTACGACGCCGGCGGCTCCATCGCCAAGGAGGAGGGCGGCCAGTGGAAGGGCAACCTCTCCTCGCCCGAGTCCGTCAAGGGCCTCACGGAGTTCAAGAACGTCGTCGACCGTTACATGCACGGCGACAAGACCAAGGACGAGTCCGACCGTTACATCGTCTACGGCCAGGGCAAGTCCGGCATGATCTTCGGCGCCGCCTGGGAGGGTGCGACCTCGGCGGACCCGAAGAACGACAAGACCGGCAAGCTCAAGGACAACCTTGAGAACTTCGTGATGCCCGGCCCGTCCGGCAAGAACATGCCGGTCTTCCTCGGCGGCTCCGACCTCGCCATCCCGGTGAAGTCCAAGGCCCAGGCCGTCGCCGCCGAGTGGATCAACGCCTTCACCGGCCCGGAGGGCCAGAAGGGCCTGATGGCCAAGGGCAACCTGCCCAACAACAAGACGGACCTCGCCACCCTGAAGGACGACCCGGCGACCGCCGTACCCGCCACCGCGGCCGAGTCCAACTGGTTCGTCCCGATGGCCCCCGGCTGGGGCCAGGTCGAGAAGGCCCAGGTCCTGCAGACCATGCTGCAGAACATCGGCACCGGCAAGAAGACGGTCGAGGCCGCCGCGAAGGAAGCGGACGCCGCGATCGACAAGGTGATCAACACCAAGTGACGTGAGCGCAGGGCCCCGTGGACCCCGGGGGAGTCCGGGGGCGGGGGCCCTGCTTCTCGTACGGCCGCGCGGGTCCGGCGCCGCGCGGCCCTCCGGGACCCGGACTCCGCACCCAGACCCGTCCTCCGGGACCGGGCCTGCGTGCGGAACCCCGGTTTCCGTACGGGGATGTCGGCTTCGTACGACCAGAGGGACCGCTGAGGAGCGCGCGATGAGTGCCGCAGACACGACCACCCCCGCCACGGTGCCGCCGCCGCGGCAGGCACCACCACCGGGCGGCACACAACGGCCACGCGGAAAGCGCACGTCCGGCGGCGCGGGCACCCCCTGGCTGCTGCTCGCCCCCTGCCTGGTGATCCTCGCCCTGGTCATGGGCTATCCGCTGGTCCGCCTGGTCACCCTGTCCTTCCAGAAGTTCGGGCAGTCCCAGCTGTGGGGCTTCCAGCCGGCCGAGTCGGTCGGGTTCGACAACTTCTCCGAAGTCCTCGGTGACGGCGAGTTCTGGCAGGTCGTGCTGCGCACGATCATCTTCGCCGCCGGCTCGGTGATCTTCACGATGGTCCTCGGCATGCTGGTCGCCCTGCTGCTGCAACGGGTCTCCGGCTGGGTGAAGACCCTGATCAACATCGCGCTGGTGGCGAGCTGGGGCATGCCCGTCATCGTCGCCACCACCGTCTTCAAATGGCTCTTCGACGCCGACTACGGCATCCTCAACGCGCTGCTGAGCAGGCTGCCCGGCGTCGATCTGATCGGTCACAACTGGTTCGCGAGCGGGCCGGAGGGCCTTGCCGTGATCATGCTGCTGGTGGTCTGGGGCGCCGTGCCGTTCGTCGTCATCACGCTGAGCGCGGGCCTCACCCAGGTGCCCAAGGAACTGGAGGAGGCCGCCCGCCTCGACGGCGCGGGCGCCTGGGGCGTCTTCCGCTATGTCACCCTGCCCATCCTCAAGCCGATCATCGTGATGCTCACGACCCTGTCGGTCATCTGGGACATGGGCGTCTTCCCGCAGGTCTTCGTGATGCGCAACGGGCACCCGGAGGCCGAGTTCCAGCTGCTCACCACCTACTCCTACGACCGCGCCTTCGTGGTCAACGACTACGCGCAGGGCTCGGCGATCGCCCTGATCACCGTGGTGCTGCTGCTCGGTGTGGTCGCCGTCTATATGCGCCAGATGCTGAAGATCGGAGACGTCGAATGAGCAGCATGAGCGGCACGAGCAGCATGAGCGGCACGCCCGCGGTCGCCACCGGCGGCCGGCGCAGGAACGGGTCCCGGCTCGGCTGGAACCTCCTCGGTCTCCTCGTCTTCGTCATCGCCGGCTTCCCCGTCTACTGGATGCTGAACACGGCGTTCAAGCCGGCCAAGGACGCCATCGACCCGGACCCCAGCCTGCTGCCCACGGGTCTGACCCTGTCCAACTTCAGCCGCGCGCTGGACATCGCCGACTTCTGGGGCCCCGTCGGGCGCAGCCTGGTCGTGTCGCTGTCCGTCGTGGCGATCGGCGTCGTCGTCGGCATGCTGGCCGCGCTCGCCATCTCCCGCTTCGCCTTCCGCGGCCGCAAGATCGTGATCGTGGGCATCCTCGCGGTGCAGATGATCCCGCTGGTCGCCATGATCATCCCGGTCTTCCTGCTGCTGAACGACCTGAAGCAGTACGACAAGCTCACCGGCCTCATCATCACCTACCTGACCTTCATCCTCCCCTTCACGGTGTGGACGCTGCGCGGCTTCATCGTCAACATCCCGAGGGAACTGGAGGAGGCCGCGATGGTCGACGGCTGCTCCCGCACCGGTGCCTTCGTCCGCGTCGTCTTCCCGCTCCTCGCCCCCGGCATGGTCGCCACCTCCGTCTACGGCTTCATCCAGGCCTGGAACGAGTACCTGTACGCCCTCATGCTGATGAGCCAGCAGAACCAGACCGCGACCGTGTGGCTCGGCAACTTCACCACCAAGCACGGCACCGAGTACGCGCCGATGATGGCCGGCGCCACCATGATGGCCGTGCCGATCGTCGTGCTGTTCCTGTTCGTCCAGCGCAAGATGGCCGCGGGTCTGACCGCGGGCGCCGTGAAGGGGTGACGCGCCCGATGACGACCCTGGCCGGCCGCACCGACACCCTCACCCGGGACGCCCTCACCGTCCTCCAGCCCGGCTTCCCCGGCACCACCGCCCCCGACTGGCTGCTGCGCCGGCTCGGCGAGGGCCTGGCATCGGTCGGCCTGTTCGGACGCAATGTCGCCTCCCTCGAACAACTGGCCGCCCTGACTGCCCAGTTGCGCGCCGAACGCGACGACGTCCTGGTCGCCATCGACGAGGAGGGCGGGGACGTCACCCGTCTGGAGGTGCGCACGGGCTCCAGCTTCCCTGGCAACCACGCGCTCGGCGCCGTCGACGACGTGGCGCTGACCCGCGAGGTGGCCCGCGAACTCGGCCGCAGGCTCGCGGCCTGCGGGGTGAACTTCAACTGGGCCCCGGCGGCCGACGTGAACGCCGACCCCGCCAACCCGGTCATCGGCGTCCGCTCGTTCGGCGCCGACCCCGCCCTGGCCGCCCGGCACACGGCCGCCTATGTCACCGGACTCCAGTCCGCCGGAGTGGCGGCCTGCACCAAGCACTTTCCCGGACACGGCGACACGGCCGTCGACTCCCACCTCGCCATGCCCCGCATCGACGCGCCGGCCGAGGTGCTGGAGACGCGTGATCTGGTCCCCTTCCGGGCGGCCATCGCGGCCGGCACCCGGGCCGTGATGAGCGCCCACATCCTGGTCCCCGCCCTGGACCCGGACCGCCCCGCCACCCTCTCCCGCCGTATCCTCACCGACCTGCTCCGCGGCGAACTCGGCTATGACGGCCTGATCGTCACCGACGGCATGGAGATGCAGGCCATCGCCGCCGTCTACGGCATCGAACGCGGCAGCGTCCTCGCCCTCGCGGCCGGCGCCGACGCGATCTGCGTCGGCGGGGGCCTCAACGACGACGGGACGGTGCGCCGGCTGCGGGACGCCCTGGTGTCCGCCGTCCGCTCGGGCGAACTGCCCGAAGAACGGCTCGCGGACGCGGCCGAGCGGGTGCGCAGGCTGGCCCGCTGGACCGCGCGGACGGCACCCGGCACGGGCGGCCCGACGGCCCCGGCCGCCGACGGCTCCGCGGCCGGGGCGTCCCAGGGCCAGGACGACATCGGGCTCGTCGCCGCCCGGCGCGCGCTCACGGTGACCCGCTCCGGCCCCTACGAGCCGGGTTCGGCCTCGGCCCCCTACGTCGCCGCCTTCACCCCCGTCGCGAACATCGCCGTCGGCGACGAGACCCCCTGGGGCGTCGCGGCGGAGCTGGCACGGCTGCTGCCCGGCACCGAGACGGGCAGCTTCACCGGCGCGGACGCGGGACCGGTGGCGCTGGCCGCGGCGGGCGAGCGCCGTATCGTGGCCGTCGTCCGTGACGAGCACCGCCATCCCTGGATGACGGTGGCCCTCGACACCCTGCTGGCGGCCCGCCCCGACACGATCGTGGTCGAGATGGGCATCCCCGAGGCCCCGCCGCGCGGCGCCCTGCACATCGCCACCCATGGCGCGGCCCGGGTGTGCGGGCGGGCGGCGGCGGAGGTCGTCGCCGGGGCGCGCCGCCCATGACGGACGAGGGCGCCCGGCTCCACGGCGGAGCCCGGCGCCCCGCCGCGTCCGGCCCGGCCCGGAGCGATCCGGGGCCGGCCGGGGCCGGTCAGATGCCCTGCCACTCCGGCTTGTTGACGTACGTGTGCCGGAAGTAGTCGGCGAGCTTCAGCTTGGACGCGGCGGCCTCGTCCACCACGACCGTGGCGTGCGGGTGCAGTTGCAGCGCCGAGGCGGGGCAGACCGCCGCGACCGGTCCCTCCACGGTCGCCGCGACCGCGTCGGCCTTGCCCTCGCCGGTCGCGAGCAGCACCAGGTGGCGGGCCTCCAGGATGGTGCCGATGCCCTGCGTGATGACGTGGTGCGGTACCTGCTCGATGTCGCCGTCGAAGAAGCGCGCGTTGTCGACGCGGGTCTGCTCGGTCAGCGTCTTGATCCGGGTGCGCGAGGCGAGCGAGGAGCACGGCTCGTTGAAGCCGATGTGCCCGTCGGTCCCGATCCCGAGCAACTGCAGATCCACGCCGCCGGCCTCGGCGAGCGCCCGCTCGTACGCCGCGCAGGCGCCCAGGATGTCCTCGGCCGTGCCGTCCGGCCCCATGAACGCGTCCATGGCGATCCCGAGCGGCTCCAGCACCTCCCGGCGCAGCACCGAACGGTAGGACTCAGGGTGGTCCGGGGGCAGTCCCACGTACTCGTCGAGCTGCGCTATGCGGGCACGCGAGATGTCGGCGGCGCCCGAGCGCACCTTGGCCGTCAGCGCCTGGTAGATGGGCAGCGGGGTCGAGCCGGTGGCCACGCCGAGCACGGCGTCGGGCTTGCGCCGGAGCAGCTGGGCCATGGCCTCGGCGATCAGCTCGCCGCCGGCCGCGGCGTCCGGGACGATGACAACTTCCACGCTGGGCCTGCCGTTCTGAAGAGGGCTGGAACATCTATGTGGTTTAGACCAATCTAGCACCGCCCCCGCCCGGCCGCCGCCCCTCTCCGACCGATGAAAGCCGCCCCCTTTCGGGGCTGTATTCGACATGCGGCTCCGCCGCGCGGGCGCGCCCAGCCACGACGCCGCCGCAGACCACCGACGGCAGGTCGCGCCCCCAAAGGGGCGCGGGGAACTGCGCGACCAGCCACGATGGTGCCGCAGACGACTGACGGCAGGTAGCGCCCCAAAGGGGCGCGGGGCTGTATCGACATGCGGCTCCGCCGCGCGGGCGCGACCAGCCACGATGGTGCCGCAGACGACTGACGGCAGGTAGCGCCCCAAAGGGGCGCGGGGCTGTATCGACATGCGGCTCCGCCGCGCGGGCGC
>NZ_JBIWKB010000005.1:221501-257666 GCF_044765425.1 Streptomyces sp. NPDC102462
CGCGACCAGCCACGATGGCGCCGCAGCCGACCGACGGCAGGTCGCGCCCCCGAAGACGCGCGGGGCTGTATTCGACAGGCGGCTCCGCCGCGCGGGCGCGACCCGCGCGGCGGAGCGCCGGCATCGAAGACGAACAGGCTCCAACACATGGACACGCCCACGTGGTCTAGTCCACAATGCGTACAGGTACCGCGTACGGCAGGACCGTACGACGTAGCCCCAGTCATCCGTCTTCCCCGCACAGGAAGGCGGACCGAGGAACCGGAGCTCTCTGCCCTGACTGCCCCGGCTCCTCATCCTTCGGCCGATCGGGACCGCACACCCCACGGCCGTTGCTGCTCCGGGCTGCGGTGCCGGGAGGGTTGAGGGTCCCTCTCAGGCGCCGCGGCCCGCGGGTGTTCCCAAGGCCGGGCAACGGCTGTTTTCAGGGCCGGACAAACCGCCGGGTACGCTCGCACATGTGCCCTCCATGAACGAACTCGTACGCCAGCACACCGCCCTCGACGACTCCGACCTCGAGTGGCTGCATCTGCTGGTCTCGGAGTGGCAGCTGCTCTCCGACCTCTCCTTCGCCGACCTGGTCCTGTGGGTCCCCACCCGCGACGGCACCCGGTACGTGTCGGTCGCCCAGATGCGCCCCAACACCGGCCCGACCTCCTACCAGGACGACATGGTGGGCCATCTCGTCCCGCGCGGCCGGCGCCCCATGCTGGACGCGGCGCTGGACGAGGGCCGGATCGTGCGCGAGGGCGACCCCGAGTGGCGCGAGGAGGTCCCGGTCCGGGTCGAGTCGATCCCCGTGCGCCGTGCGGCCCGCGTCCTCGGTGTCATCGCCCGCAACACCAACCTGCTGACCGTGCGCACGCCGAGCCGCCTTGAGCTGACGTATCTGCAGAGCGCCTCCGACCTCGCGCAGATGATCGCGGCCGGTTCCTTCCCGTTCCCGGACCAGCAGGTCGACATGGACGCCTCGCCGCGCGTCGGCGACGGTCTGATCCGGCTCGACGCGGACGGCATCGTCCAGTACGCCTCCCCGAACGCCCTCTCCGCCTACCACCGGCTCGGCCTCGCCGCCGACCTGCTCGGCCACCACCTCGGCCGGACCACCGCCGAACTCGCCCCGACCCGGGGGCCGGTGGACGAGGCGCTGGCCAAGGTCGCCAGCGGCTGGGCACCCCGCGAGTTCGAGATCGAGTCGCCCGACGGCGTGATCCAGTTCCGGGCGATCCCGCTCAAGCCCAAGGGCACCCGCATCGGTTCGCTGGTACTGCTCCGGGACGTCACGGAACTGCGGCGCCGCGAACGCGAGTTGATGACCAAGGACGCGACGATCCGGGAGATCCACCACCGGGTGAAGAACAACCTCCAGACGGTCGCCGCCCTGCTGCGTCTGCAGGCCCGGCGCATCGAGTCGGAGCGCGGCCGGGAGGCGCTGGAGGAGGCGGTGCGGCGGGTCGGCTCCATCGCGATCGTGCATGAGACGCTGTCCCAGAACCTGGACGAGCGCGTGGAGTTCGACGAGATCGCCGACCGGGTCCTCGCGATGGTCGCGGAGATCTCGCCGGGCAAGGTGACCGGGCGGCGCAGCGGACGCTTCGGCATACTCGACGCCGAGGTGGCGACCCCGTTGTCGATGGTCCTCACCGAGGTCCTGCAGAACGCACTCGAACACGGCTTCCGCGAGGGCGAGACCGGCACCGTCGAGGTCACGGCGGTCCGCGGCGGCACCACCACGGAGGCCCGACTCCTCGTCACCGTCCAGGACGACGGCGTGGGTCTGCCGGAGGGCTTCGACCCGCACCGCTCGGGCAACCTCGGGCTGCAGATCGTACGGACGCTGGTCGAGGGCGAGTTGGGCGGTACGTTCGACATGGTGCCGGCGCCCGAACGGGGGACGCAGGTGATCCTGGACATCCCCGTGCCGGCGCAGAAGTAGCCCCGTACAGCAAAAGACCCCGGACCCGCGTCGGGTCCGAGGCCAGTGCTCGTTGCTGCGTGTTCTAAGCGCATCGGGGGTACTGCGCGCTGCGGCTCGGGGGCGGGAGATGCGCACTCGCTGTACGCGCCGCCAAGCTCAGGCCGTCGTGCAGGGGTGGGAGTGTCAGGCGGTGGCCTGACGGGCCCGGTTGCGAGCGGCGCGGCGCTTCATCGCGCGGCGCTCGTCCTCGCTGAGACCACCCCAGACGCCGGAGTCCTGACCGGACTCAAGCGCCCACTGCAGGCACTGCTCGATAACCGGGCAGCGACGGCAGACGGCCTTGGCTTCCTCGATCTGCAGCAGCGCAGGACCGGTGTTGCCGATGGGGAAGAAGAGCTCGGGGTCTTCCTCGCGGCAAACGGCGTTGTGACGCCAGTCCATGGCTGCTACCTCTCCTTGGTATTACATGCAGGTTGCTTGTGAATGTGAACGCTTTCACGAATCCCTCAACAAGTGAAGGGCCGACCGCCGGGTTCCCTGGCGTGGTCCTGTGGTTTGAAGAGGGGTTCCGGTGATCAGTGGAGGCCGGTGTTGCGGGCCGTCCCGATCGCCACGTAGAGACTCGCAAACCTCAGCGGCGGATACAACCCCTTCCGAAAAGTTTTTTTTGATTCCTCGGTGTCGACTAGGTCACAGCCGTACTTCCATGGGGTGGAGCCTGGCCTAAACGTTCGAGTGAAAGGACTTTGGCCCGTTCCGCTCACACAATCACACGCAGTGCACGGCGTACGCCTGTGAACGTCACGCTCGTACGCAGTCCGAGGTGGTCGCCGTCCATCTGGAGGGGCAGTGGCACCTTCGAATGCAAGGTGAAGCGGTCCATGTCGTGCAGGGACGCGACGTGCTTGCCGCGGGGTCCGCGCTCGGGGGACGAAGTGAGCAACTGGGTGCCATACCGGGCAACCGCGGCCGTGGACAGGCGGCTGAGCCCGAAGACGTCGATGCCCTTGTCGAACGAGGCCTTAGGCGACGTATACATCGGGCGATTGCCGAGATACGTCCAGGGAGAGGTGTTCGAGACTATCGCCACGACGAGATCGTCAACCGGGTCGGCGCCCTCACGTTCGAGGGTGATCGTGCCCCGTCTGCGGTTCGGCTCACCGAGGAACTGCCTCAGGACCTGACGGACGTACAGGGCGTGGGTCGACGTCTTGCCGAGTTCGCGCTGCTGCTCGACGCGGCCGACGACGCCGGCGTCGAAGCCCAGGCCCGCGTTGAAGGTGAACCAGCGCGCCGGGACCGACTCGTCCGCGGTGCCGGGGGTGCCCGCGGTGAGGCCGAGGCCGACGACGCGCTCCCGCTTCTCGCTCAGCGCGTTCAGCAGGGCGCCGGTGGCCTCGACGGGATCGTTGGGCAGGCCCAGCGCGCGGGCGAACACATTGGTGGAGCCGCCGGGCACCACCGCGAGGCCGGGCAGGCGGTCGGGGTCGGGGCCGCCGTGCAGCAGACCGTTGACGACCTCGTTGACGGTGCCGTCGCCGCCGAGCGCCACGATCAGGTCTATGTCGTCGCTGTCCGCGGCCTGCCGGCCCAGGTCGCGCGCGTGCCCCCGGTACCGGGTGGTGACCGCCTCCAGCTTCATCTCGCTCGCCAGGGCGTGGATCAGTACGTCGCGCGTACGTGCGCTTGTGGTGGTTGCCGCCGGATTGACCACGAGTAGTGCACGCATGGGGTGCAGCGTACCTACTGGGTGGTACCGGGCCCAGACCGAGGGTAGGGATCCGGTAAGAGGTGAGGGCGTCGGCCTGGACACCCGGGGTGGAGCGGCGGCGGCTACGCTGCTGGGGTGAGCAGTGAGCAGAACCCCTCCCCGAACCCCGCGGCTGCCGACGGCCCGCGTCCGCGCCGGCTGACCCTGGCGGCGGCGCTGGCCGCGCTGGAGGGCGCCGCGCTGGTGATCGGGGGCGTGTGGACGTTCGTCCTGGGCCTCACCGGGGCGCCGGACGACCGGCGGCAGGCCATCACGCTGGGCGTCACCCTGATCGTCCTGGCGCTGCTGCCGCTGCTTGCCGCGCGCGGTCTGCTGCGGCGGCGCAGCTGGAGCCGGGGGCCCGCCGTGATCACCCAGATCATGGCCCTGCCGGTGGCCTACAGCCTGCTCCAGGCCGACAGCGTGGCCATCCCGGCGGGCATCGTCCTCGCGGTGGTGGCGGTGACGGCCCTGATCCTCCTGATCAACGCGGAGACCACCCAGGCCCTGGGAATCCACACCCCGGGCCACACCCGGGAGCCCAGACGCTAGATCCGCGCCCAAGGCGCGCGAACGGTCTGGAGCCGCGTCAGCGCGCCCTCGACGCCACCGCCGAGATCACCGGAGAACGCGGGTACGAGGAAACCTCGCTCGCCTCGGTCAGCGTCGGCGCACGGCAGCGACTGGGGTGCCTGCGGCAGTGGGGCGTCCTGGAAAAACCGACCGCGGGGGCGCGCGGGCTGTCGCGGAAAGACGCGTGCGGCGTCACCTGAGGGGGCGCGCGGCAGGGGCGGGATGCCCCGGAGCTGCCGACTACGTGGGCCTTGGCCATGTGGAGCGTGCGGGGGCGTAGTGGGCGTGCCGGAGCCGCAGAGCCCCGATGCTGGATCCCGCTCCCGCGGGAGGGGTCGGCACCCCGGAGTGGACGTCGCCGACGGGGGGCCGCGTACCGGAAGATGACGGTCGCCGGAGGCGATGCCCTCGCCGCGGCGGCGCCTCTCGCTCCGGCCCTGGGTTCGGGCCTCGGTGGGTCGGCTTCGCCGCCGCGCCGGCGGACTCGTGCCGGGCGGGCCCGGCCACGCGAAGGACGTCACCTCTGCGCGCGGGCCCTTCGCCGTGACGGCTCGCGCGCCGGGGACGTCACTCCTCCAATGGCGGGCTCCAGCGGGCGCAGCCCCCGGCTCCCGCTGCCGGAGCGTGCTGCTGTGGCCGGCCGGGCGCCGGCTACTCCTCCACGAGGAGCTTTTCGCGGAGCTGGGCCAGGGTTCGGGCCAGCAGGCGGGAGACGTGCATCTGGGAGATGCCGACCTCCTGAGCGATCTGCGACTGGGTCATGTTGCCGAAGAAGCGCAGCAGAAGGATCCGCTTCTCACGCGGCGGAAGGTCTTCGAGCAGCGGCTTGAGGGACTCGCGGTACTCGACGCCCTCCAGCGCCTCGTCCTCCGCGCCGAGCGTGTCGGCCACCGCCGGTGACTCGTCGTCGGTGTCGGGGACGTCCAGGGAGAGCGTGGAGTAGGCGTTGGCCGATTCCAGCCCTTCCAGGACCTCCTCTTCCGAGATCGCCAGCTTCTCGGCCAGCTCGTGCACCGTGGGGGAGCGGCCGTGCAGCTGCGACAGCTCGGCCGTGGCCGTGGTCAGCGCGAGCCGCAGCTCCTGCAGCCGCCGCGGCACGCGCACCGCCCAGCCCTTGTCCCGGAAGTGCCGTTTGATCTCACCGACGACCGTGGGCGTGGCGTACGTGGAGAACTCCACTCCGCGCTCCGGGTCGAACCGGTCCACGGACTTGATCAGGCCGATGGTGGCGACCTGGGTGAGGTCGTCCAGCGGTTCGCCGCGATTGCGGAACCGGCGCGCAAGGTGCTCCACGAGCGGCAGGTGCATGCGGACCAGCTGATTGCGCAGCTCCGCGTACTCCGGACTGCCGTCCTTGAGCGTGCGCAGCTCGATGAACATGGCACGTGCCCCGCTGCGGTCCTGAGGATCGTGTTGCGTGCCTGGAACGCCCTGGGCGCCCGGCGCGTCGTCCGCGGAGTTTCGCTCGTGCTCGCTCATCGTCCCGCCCGTCGCCCTTCCCCGAGCCCTCGCCTCCGCTCGGACTGGGGACACGACCCCGTTCCGTCCCGCCGAAGGCGCGCTCTGCATGGCACCGTCCCGATCGGCCTGCGCGGAGTCGTCCTCCGGATGCGGCCTGGCCTGTTCGGGGATGCCGTCGATGCCGTCCGCCGGGCGCCGAGATCCGCTCGGGGCGCCCTTGCCCTCGGCGGGCAGTTCCCGTGTGCCGCGCTCTTCGTCCCGCACCGGCCCGTCCCCGTTCCTCACGCCGGCCCGGGTCCCGCGCCGCGCTGTTTGTACAGGCTGATCGACACGGTCTTGTCCTCGTCGACGGCCGAGGAGACCTTGCCCGCCAGGGCCGACAGCACGGTCCAGGCGAAGGTGTCACGCGAGGGGGCGTGCCCGTCCGTGGTCGGCGCCGACACCGTGACCTCCAGCGAGTCGTCGACGAGGCGGAAGACACAACTGAGCACCGAGCCCGGCACGGCCTGCTGGAGCAGGATCGCGCAGGCCTCGTCCACCGCGATGCGCAGGTCCTCGATCTCGTCCAGGGTGAAGTCCAAGCGGGCGGCGAGTCCGGCCGTGGCCGTCCGCAGCACCGACAGGTAGGCACCCGCAGCCGGCAGCCGGACTTCCACGAAGTCCTGGGTCGCGGGCTCGCCTGCGATCTGGGACACCCTCACCTCCAAGGTGGTACAAGCTCTACAGGGCCGAGGGTCGCCCCCCGGGGTAACGCGGTTCCTGGTTCAGCGGTGACGCTATCGCGCTCCGAACTTTTCTGTCCCCGGGACCCCAACCCCTGTCGTTACTCACAGTAAAGCTGTGGATACGCTCCGTGTCTAGGGGTCTGCGGGCCCAAATGGGAAGAGCGCGCGCCGGTTTGACGTACCCAGGCGTCAGACGGTCGAACCGTCGGGACCGGGCGTCGTCATGCAGTGTCACACGAGGACATGGTCGACGAAGCACCACCGCCAGTTCTCGCCCGGCTCGAAGGTCCGCATCACCGGGTGACCGGACTGCTCGTGGTGCCCCGTCGCGTGCCGGCCCTGCGAGGAGTCGCAGCAGCCGACGTGGCCACAGGTCAGGCAGAGCCGCAGTTGCACCGGGTGCGTGCCCTGTGCGAGACATTCCGGGCAGGTCTCGGTGCGCGGCTCCGGTTCGGGGTGCGGCAGCGCGTCGGCGTGCGTGCACTGTTTCATGATTGCCAGATTACGACGGGCGTGCGGTTGACCGCGCGGAAAAAGAGGGCGGGCGAGGACATGAACGTGATTCCGCTGCTGTTGCTGGTGGCGGGCAGCGCGGCGGTGGCGGGGGCCGCCCGGCGCATCCCGGTGCCGGCACCGCTGCTGCTGGTCGCGGTCGGACTGGCGGTCTCGTACGTGCCCGGGGTGCCCGAGTACGCCCTCGACCCGGAGGTCGTCCTGCCGCTCCTGCTGCCTCCGCTGCTGTACACATCGGCGAGCGACAGCTCCTATCTGGACCTGCGCGCGCAGCTGCGCCCCGTGGCGCTCCTGTCCGTGGGATACGTGCTCTTCGCGACGTTCCTCGTCGGCTGGGCGGTCTACCTGATCGTGCCCGGGATGCCGCTGACCGCCGCCCTGGTGCTGGGCGCGGTGGTGGCGCCGCCGGACGCGGTCGCGGCGACGGCGGTGGCCCGCCGGGTCGGGCTGCCCTCCCGGATCACGACCATCCTCCAGGGCGAGTCCCTGCTGAACGACGCCACCGCGATCACCGCGTACAAGGTGGCCCTCGCGGCGGCCGTCGGCGAGGGCGCCACCTGGGCCGGCGGGATCGGCGAGTTCCTGCTCGCGGCGTTCGGCGGCGTCGGCGTCGGCCTGGTGCTGATGGCCCCGCTGCACTGGCTGCGCACGCACCTGAAGGAGCCCCTGCTCCAGAACACGCTCTCCTTGCTGATCCCGTTCGTCGCCTACAGCGTCGCCGAGCAGGTGCACGCCTCCGGTGTGCTCGCGGTCGTGGTCGTCGCGCTGTATCTGGGACACCGCGCGTGGGAGGTCGACTTCGCCACGCGGCTCCAGGAGGAGGCCGTCTGGAAGATGGTCGCCTTCGTCTTGGAGTCGGCGGTGTTCGCGCTGATCGGACTGCAACTGCCGGTCGTCCTCAGGGGGCTCGGATCGTACGCGGGCGCCGAGGCCGCCGGGTACGCGGTCGCCCTCTTCCTGGTGGTGGTCGCGGCCCGGTTCGTGTGGGTGTATCCGGCGACCTTCCTGCCCCGGCGGCTGTCCGCCCGGATCAGACAGCGAGAGGCCGACCCCACCTGGCGGGGCGCGATGATCACTTCGTGGGCCGGGATGCGGGGCGTGGTGTCGCTGGCCATCGCCTTCTCGATCCCGGTCACCACGCACGGCGGAGCGCCCTTCCCGCAGCGCAACCTGATCCTCTTCCTGACGTTCACGACGGTCATCGGGACGCTGGTGGTCCAGGGACTGTCGCTGCCTCCGCTGATCCGGGCGCTGCGCTTGCCCGGCCGCGACCCGCAGACGCAGACCCTCGCCGAGGCCAATGCCCAGGCGCAGGCGTCCCGGGCCGCCGAGGCACGCCTCGACGACCTGCTCTCCGACGAGCGCAACGCCCTGCCGCAGCCGCTCGCCGACCGGCTCCGCACCGTCCTGGAACGCCGCCGCAACGCCGTCTGGGAACGGCTCGGCGCGGTGAACCCGGTGACCGGTGAGACCGCCGACGACACCTACCGCCGGCTGTCCCGGGAGATGATCAGCGCCGAACGCGATGTGTTCGTACGGCTGCGGGACGGCCGCTACATCGACGACGAGATGCTGCGCACGCTGCTGCGCAGACTGGACCTGGAGGAGGCGGCCGCGTACCGGGAGACCGCCTAGCCGCGCTCGGGGAAGGGGCGGCCCGTGACGACGGCCGCGACGGTCGTGCCGGGTGGGAAGGCGCCCTCGTCCGCCAGGGCGACGAGTCCGTAGAGCAACTTGGCGACATAGAGACGTTCCACGGGTAGGCCGTGACGCTGTTCGAAGTCCTCGGCGAAGGCGTCGAGTTCGGGGGTGGTACGGGCGTAGCCGCCGCAGTGGAAGCGGTCGTCGAGGGACCAGGAGCCGCGCGGGGCGCCGAAGGCGCGCTCCTGGAGCGCGCGTACCTCGGCGGCCAGGAAGCCGCCCTTGAGGACCGGTATGCCGAGGGCGCACCGGCCGGGGGCGAGGCCGGCGGCGAGACCGGCCAGGGTGCCGCCGGTGCCGCAGGCGACGGCGACGACGTCGGCCTGCCCGCGCAGTTCCTCGCCCAGGGCCCGGCAGCCGCGTACGGCTTCGGCGTTGCTGCCGCCCTCCGGGACGACGTGGGCGTCCTCGGCGCCGGTCGCGCGCAGCAGGGCGGCCAGGGTCCGCGGGTCCGTCTTCTCGCGGTACGTCGACCTGTCGACGAAGTGCAGCCGCATGCCGTCGGCCGCGCACCGGGCCAGGGAGGGGTTGAGGGGGCGGTCGGCCAACTCCTCGCCGCGGACCACCCCGATGGTGCGCAGGCCGAGCAGGCGGCCCGCGGCGGCGGTGGCCCGCAGATGGTTGGAGTACGCCCCGCCGAACGTGACGATCGTCCGCCCCGCCGCCGCGGCCAGGTTCGGCGCCAGCTTGCGCCACTTGTTGCCGATCAGCTCCGGGTGGATCAGGTCGTCCCGCTTGAGCAGCAGACGGACCCCGTGCCGGGAGAACCGCCGGTCGTCGACGACTTCGAGGGGCGACGGGAGCCGGGCGGCAAGAGACCCAGAAGCGACCACGCCGCCATTGTCCCCCCACGGCGACCCCAGCGACACACGACCTACCGGCAGCCACCGCCTGGCCGCCTATCGGCAGCCACCGCCGTCTGCCGCTCGCCGCCGTCCGGGCGTTTGCCCTCTGCCGCTCATCGGCAGCCGCAGCCGCAGCCGTCTGCCGCCGCCTGGCCGCCTATCGGCAGCCGCCGCCGTTCGGCTGCCTGCCGCTCGCTGCCGTCCGTCCGTCCGCCGTCCGCAGCCGTCTGGCTGTCTGCCGCTCGCTGCCGTCCGTCCGTCCGCCGTCCGCAGCCGTCTGGCTGTCTGCCGCTCGCTGCCGTCCGGCCGTCTTCCGGCAGCCGCCGTTCTTCGACTGCCTGCTGCTGCCGTTGCCTGGCCGCTTGCCGCCTGCCGTCGTCCGCCGCCTGTGTGTCTATCGGCAGCCGCCGCCGACCGGCTGCCTGCCGCTGCCTGGCTGCTTGCCGCCTGCCGTCGTCGGCCATCCGCCACCTGGCCGTCTATCGGGCAGCCGCGCCGTCTGCCCGCTGCCTGCCGCTCGCCGCCGTCCGGCCGTTTGTCGTCCGCTGCCGACCGGCTGCCTACCGTCCGTCGTCGCCCGGCCGGCGGCCCGGCGCTTGCCGGCCGCTGCCGTCAGTCGGTCAGGCGCTCCTTGATGCGTTGCCTCAGCCAGTTCATGGTGAAGCCGCGGGGGTCCACCTTTCCCGGCTGCCACTCCAGGTGGCCGATGACCGAGCGTTCCGTCCAGCCGTGGTGGCGGCAGATCGCCGCGGACACCCGCTCGATCGCCGTGAGCTGGGCCGCCGGCCAGGGGTCCTTGCCGTCGCCCAGGTTCTCGCACTCGAAGCCGTAGAAGTGCCGGTTGCCGTCGGTGTTGGCCTCGTTGTCGGGCGGAAGCGCCGTCTCGGCGATGACCGCGCGGAGCACGTCGTCGTCGCCGAGCCCGGCGTGGTTGGCCCGGCCGTGGCCGACGAGGTGGACCTTGCCGTCCTTGGTGATCACACCGTGGCACAGCGGACCCGGCAGTTCGGGGTGGCCGTCCCGGCAGATCTCCACCGTCGCCTCGCCGCCGCTGGTCACCGTGTGGTGGATCATCACCCCGTGCACGGGCCCCCACGCGCCCTTGTGGTTGCGATTGTGATGCTTCCAGTCGCCGACCTCGACGACCGTGACACCCTCCGCTCTCAAGGCGTCCCGAAAACGGCTCGCGGACATGGGTGAAGCCATGGACGCCTCCTTCATGCCGGATGTGAGTCACTTGCTGCGATCGATCGAACACGGTAAGTGTCAATGAAATCGGACGTCTTGGCCACCTTGTTCGGGTGTCGTGCGAGTCGATCCGGACACGGCGCGCGCCCGGCGCCGTCCGGCCTGGAAGTCCCTCTTCCTGCCCACTGGTGCGATGATCCATTCCCGCTCTTTTGGGTAATGGTGTGACCACGCAGCGTGATGGAAGTCTGGTCGCGAGCGAGGCCGATGCCCGGCGCAGTTCGGTGCCGGTGCAGACTGGGAGGGCAATTCTCTATGTCGGTAGGCGAAGAGGTCCGCACGGATCAGGGCAAGCCGCAGCAGTCCTTGGACACGGCGGCAGCGCGGAACCTGGCCACCACCACCAAGTCCGCGCCCCAGATGCAGGAGATCAGCTCCCGCTGGCTGCTGCGGACGCTGCCCTGGGTGAACGTGCAGGGCGGCACGTACCGGGTGAACCGACGGCTGACGTACGCCGTCGGCGACGGCCGCATCACTTTCGTGAAGACCGGCGACCAGGTCGAGGTGATCCCCGCCGAACTCGGCGAACTGCCGGCCCTGCGGTCCTACGAGGACGGGGCGGCCCTCTCCGAACTGGCCCAGCGCTGCCGTCAACGCGACTTCGCCCCGGGCGAGGTGATCGCCTCGTTCGGCGGCCGGGCCGACGAGGTGTTCCTGCTGGCGCACGGCCGGGTGGAAAAGCTCGGCACCGGCCCGTACGGCGACGACGCGATCCTCGGGGTCCTCGCCGACGGCGCGTACTTCGGTGAACAGGCACTGCTCGACCCGGACGCCATCTGGGAGTACACGGCCCGCGCGGCCACCACCTGCACCGTGCTCATCCTGACCCGCCAGGACTTCGAACAGGTCGCGGAGCGCGCGGACTCCCTGCGCGATCACCTGCGGCGGCTGCGCTCGATCCCGGCGCAGCGCACCAACAAGTACGGCGAGAAGGCGCTCGACCTCGCGGCCGGCCACTCCGGTGAGCCGGACATCCCGCACACGTTCGTCGACTACGAGGCGAAGCCCCGTGAGTACGAGCTGAGCATCGCCCAGACCGTGCTGCGCGTCCACACGCGCGTGGCCGACCTGTACAACCAGCCGATGAACCAGACGGAGCAGCAGTTGCGGCTCACCGTCGAGGCGTTGAAGGAACGCCAGGAGCACGAGCTGGTCAACAACCGCGCGTTCGGTCTGCTGCACAACTGCGAGTACGACCAGCGGATCCAGCCGCACGACGGCGTACCCAGCCCTGACGACATGGACGAGCTGCTGAGCCGCCGGCGCGGCACCAAGCTGTTCCTCGCCCACCCGCGTGCCATCGCCGCGTTCGGCCGAGAGCTGAACAAACGCGGACTCGTCCCCGAGACCGTGGACATCGGCGGCAACCGCATCCCGACCTGGCGCGGGGTGCCGATCTATCCGTGCAACAAGATCCCGATCAGCGAGGCCCGCACGACCTCGATCATCGCCATGCGTACCGGAGAGGAGGACCAGGGGGTCATCGGCCTCAGGCAGGCGGGGATCCCGGACGAGATCGAACCGAGCCTGTCCGTCCGCTTCATGGGCATCAACGAGCAGGCCGTCATCAACTACCTGGTGACCGCCTACTATTCGGCGGCGATCCTGGTACCGGACGCGCTCGGTGTCCTGGAGAACGTCGAGATCGGCCGGTGGAGGTGACGTCTCCGCACGTCGCAGCCGTGTTCTTGCCCACTCGGCTGGGTACACCCTCGGGGTACCCGCCCAGCCGGGACGGCGACGCCACCGTCCGCGGACTCAGCGAGGGGGACCCATGGCCGAGTTCTTGACGGAGACGAAGCAGTACCCCGCCGGCGAGCCGGCCGTGCCGGACAGCCGGCCACGGCCCGCCCGTCAGGACGGGCCCCCGCCCGACGGGCATGAGGCCACGGCCGTCCTGGACCGCGCCCGGGCGTCGCTCGACCCGGAACTGCGGGCCGCCGTCGACTCGCTGCCGGACGCCATGCGCCGGATCGCCCGCTACCACTTCGGCTGGGAGCACGCGGACGGCACCCCGGCCGCGGGCAACGCGGGCAAGGCGATCCGGCCCGCGCTCGTCCTCACCGCGGCGGCTGCGCTCGGTGGCCCCCGGGCGCGTACGGCGGCTCTCCCAGCCGCCGCGGCGGTGGAGCTGGTGCACAACTTCACGCTGCTGCACGACGACGTGATGGACCGGGACACTTCCCGCAGACACCGGCCCACGGCGTGGACCGTGTTCGGCGTCGCCGATGCGATCCTCGCCGGGGACGCCCTGCAGGCGCTGGCCCTGCGGCTGCTCGCCGAGGACCCGAACCCGTCGTCCCGGGCCGCGGCTGCCCGGCTCGCCGACTGCGTGGTCGAACTGTGCGAGGGCCAGCACACGGACACGGCGTTGGAGGAACGCGCCCCCGAGGCGGTCACGCTCGACGAGGTGATCGCCATGGCCGAGGCCAAGACCGGCGCGCTGATCGGCTGCGCCTGCGCCCTCGGCGGGCTGTACGCGGGGGCGGCCGAGGAGGAGGTCGCGGCCCTGGACGGCTTCGGACGGCAGGCCGGGCTCGCCTTCCAGTTGATCGACGACGTCATCGGGATATGGGGGGACCCGGGCCGCACCGGCAAACCGGCCGGCGCCGACCTCGCCGCCCGCAAGAAGTCGCTGCCGGTGGTCGCGGCCCTCACTTCCGGTACGGCGGCGGCGACCGAGCTGGCCGCACTGTACGGACGGCCGTACGACGAGCAGGACCTGGAGCGGACGGTGCTGGCCGTCGAGCGGGCGGGTGGCCGGGACTGGGCGCAGGCCGAGGCGGCGGACCGGATGTCCCGGGCGATGCAGGAACTGGCCCGCGCGGTTCCCGATCCGGAGGCGGCGGGGAGCCTCATCGCGCTGGCCGAGTTCGTCACCCGGCGCAGCAACTGAGGCCGACGGCCGGCCACCGGAGCCACCGGGCGCGTGCGGTTCCTGACCCCCGCACGTCCCCCGACGGCTCCGGCCCGGTGGACCCCGGATCCCGCGGTGCCCAGGGCCCGCCGACGCATGCCGGGCGGGACCCCTCGGCCCGCCCGCGCCGCCCAGTCGTGGGGCCCGCTCGCGCCGCCCGGCCAAGGGGCCTGCTCGCGCCAGTCGGCCGTGGGGCCGGGCCTCGCTGGCCAGCCGTGGGGCCTGCTCGCGCCGCCCGGCCATGGGCCCTGTTCGTGTTGCCCGACCAAGGGCCCGGTGTCGCCAGTCGGCCGAGGGGCGGGCCATCGCCCCCGACTCCTGCCCCGCATGCGCTGAGGGGGGCTGCCACGGCACGGGAAGCGCCGTGCCGCCGCACGCCCTACCCTGGGGGCATGGACAGCGAGGAACACGTCTGTCCCGCCTGCGGACAGCCCGTCGAGACGGTCGTCAAGCGGCACAAGACCCTGGGCGCCTGGGTCCCCGTGTGGGGCCCGGGCCCCTGCCACAACCCCGACTGCCCGGCCTGCGCCGACCCCGCCGCCGAGCAACAGCAGGGTGAGCCTCACACGAGTGGCGCGAAGAAGCCCTGAACCCGTCCGGCACCACCGGTGCGGCGCCCACGGTCCCGGAGCGCGCCGCAGGTCCGGCCGAGGCCGTAGCGTGGCCGCATGCCGAAACTCCCGTACATCCTCCACATCACGGAACGCCCCCTGTGGGAAGCGGCTCGCGAACGCGGCAGCTATGAGATGTCCACCCGTGGCCGCACGCTGCGGGAGGAGGGCTTCGTCCACTTCTCCACCCGCGCCCAACTCCCGCGCGTGGCGGCCTTCCTGTACGGCCCGCACGACCGCCCCGACAACCTGGTGGTCCTGGTCGTGGACCCGGCGCTGCTCGGCGTACCCGTGAAGTACGAGGCCGCGGAGCCGGGCGGCGAGGAGTTCCCGCACGTGTACGGGCCGGTGCCGGTCGAGGCCGTGGTGGACGTGGAGCCCTGGGGGTGACGACGGCCGCGGACCTACGACAGGCCCCGAACGCCGCCTGCGGCGAACGGGGACGGCCATGTGTACCCGTCTCCACGGGGCCTGCCCGCCGCCGTGCCCGGCGGCCCGGACTTCACCTGTGCGCCGTCACGCGTCGTTGAGCGCCGACGCCGGCAGGCCGCCCGTCTCCGGGTCACGGCCGGTCAGACAGTAGGTGCCGCCCGCCGGGTCGTGCAGCACCGTCCAGTGCGGGCCATGGGCCACGACGGCGGCCCCGAGGTCCTGGTGGCGGGCCCGGGTCGCCGCGATGTCCGCACAGGCCACGTCGAGGTGGGCGGCGGCGGGCCGCTCCTCGCCCAGCCGTTGCAGCAGGATCCGGACGGGCAGGCCCGGCGGCGGCCGCAGCACCCGGAACTCGGGAAGCGAGCCGGTCAGCCGCTCCCAGCCGGTCAACTCGGCCCAGAACGCGGACTCGGCGTCGTACGCGGACGGCGCGATGTCCAGGCACACCTGGTCCAGCCTGCTGCCCGCCACCACCGGGGGCCGGACCGACTCCCCGTGCCACGGCACGACACAGAACGGCTGTCCGGCCGGGGAGCGCAGCACGCACCAGCCGCCGTGATCGGCGACGGGAACCGCCCCGAGTGCTCGCGCGGACGCCACGAACGCCTCGACGTCGTCCACACAGAAGTCGAGATGGGCGCCGCCCGGACCGGCGGCGACGCCCTGCACCTTCACACAGGCGTCGGCGTCCGCCGGCACAAGGGTCACGAACTCGCCGTGTGCGCCGCGCGGTTCGGAGAGCCGCGTGCCGGTGACGGCCGCCCAGAACGCCCGCGCAGCCGAGACCCGCTCGGCGGGCCGGTCGACGAAGGCATGGACCCAGCGAATGCTCACCCACCGATCGTAGCCAGGCCCGCTTCGGCGAGAAACGCGATCATCACCTGCCCCAGCCAGGCCCGCTCCGCGCCACCCTCGGCCGTGCCGGACAAACCGACCGTCCTTGCCCGCGAGACCGGGCGGACCCGCGCCCACCCGTGGTCGCATCCAACTCTGGTGGCCCTACCATCCGGGAGCACCGAAGCGGCAGTGTGCATGCATCCTCCGTGCGGGAGCAGCCGCACTCCCTGGGCAAGGGGGGCGAGCGCCTTACGGTGCAGAGCACGTGATCTCGATGGCGAGGGCGCCCAGCGCTTCCTTCTCCGGTGGGTAGATGCTTCGAATGTTGGCAAGCTGCTGCTCGCGAGTGGCGGTGGGGTTCACGTTGGCGGGGCCTTCGCCGTCGAGCAGGGCCTCGAAGGACCCGTACTCCGTGACGCGCACCACGTGAACGTCGCACGTCTCGTCGGTGCCCTTGATGCGGAAGCGGATGGTGTCGCCGGCTGCGAGGTCGGTGAGGTGCGGGTATTTCACCCGCACCTCGATGGTTTTGGTGCCCGCTGCGACGAGCTCGAAGTACTGGCGGTAGAGGTTCAGCTCACGGACGCGGGCGGTGGTGTCGCTCATGGGGCGGGGACGCTCCTGGTGGCTGGTGCGGTCATCAAGCGGCCGATCTCGGTCGCCGTGTACGAGCGGAAGAAGTGGCGGGGGTCGGACAGCAAGGTATCGGTCATGGCCAGCAGTTGCTCGGCGTACTCCGCGATGGTGCCGGGCCACTGACGGGTGTCGAGCATCCAGTCAGCTGCGCCTTCTGGTAGGGGCGCACGGCCCTCGCGGATCAGCGACTTGGACAGCTTGGCGCCGGTGTCGGTGACGACCTGTGGGCAGAACAGGCGGGCGGGGAGTTGGGCGCGGGTGAGGCCGACTGCCTGGAGGGCTTCGTCGACCAGGTGCGAGCCGAAGACCCAGTCGCCGCCCTTGACCATGACGTGGAGTGTGCCGTGGGGGTTGGACAGGGCGAGTTCCTTGACCGCGTTGCGGTACAGGGTGGCCAGGTCGAGGTAGGCGCCTCCGGTCGGGGTGATGGTCGCCTCGTATGGGCCGTGGTGGAGGCATACGGCGGTGACGTGCGCGGTCTCGCGGTCAGTGAGGTGGACTCGGGTGCGTTCGGCATGTTTTTCGGCCCAGCCGCAGTTGGGGTGCGGGCAGGGGATGCGCAGGTGGGGGGTGCCGGTGGAGGGGGCGAGCCACCAGCGGGCGGCGTCGAGGCGGGGCAGGAGCCGCAGCCAGGTGCGGCGGAAGTGTTCGTCGGCCTGCTGCTGGCTGTAGGTCTCGACATGGTGGGGGATGCCCAGACGCCGGGACAGCGCGGTGAACAGGGGTTGGTAGAGGGCGGTGACTAGGTCGATCAGGGCCTCGTCGCCGAGAGCTTGGGCGTAGGCGCGCTGGTAGCGGTGACCGCTGAGCGGGTCGGTGGTCAGTTCGCAGGGGGCGTTGTCGAGGGCGCTGAAGAGGACCTCGGTGGGGATGCCGAAGCGGTCGCGCAGGCGGGCGGCCATGGCGAAGGCCAGGGACTGGACGAGTGAGGTGCCGATGTGCGGGGCGCCGTTGATCTGGGTGCCGACGACCAGCACGATCCGCTCGGGCGGGGTGGCCAGGATGCGCGGGGCCAGGACGTCCTCGGCGTGGTGGAGAGCGTTGGCGAGGACGGTGTTCGGTGAGACCGGGTGAGTCGTCATGGGAGGTCCCCCTGAGGTGGGTTGGGGTTCATTCGGTTCGGGTGTGGCCGAAGAGGAGGCGTTGGCGAGGGGTGCCGACGTCGAGGTAGCTGTCGATCTCGGTCGGAGTGGCGCTGCGGGCGAGCGGGTCCAGGCCGAGGACGAGAGCCACCGGGCTTCGTCGGCAGAGCAGGAGCGTCCAGGAGCGGCCTGCCGGGATGCGCTTGCGGTAGGGGTGCTGTCGAAGCGCAGGGCGACCTCGGTGGGCGTGATCGGGTGCAGGCGTGGCCCGATGTCCGGTGGGGGCGCGGTGGCCGGCCCGAGGCGGAGGGCGTCGGCGATTGTCCGCACGCGTTGCTCGACGACCGTCTGCGTCTCGTAGCGGCTGCGGGGTGGCTGGGGCACCAGCAGTACGCAGCAGAGAGTGGCGCCGGTCCGGGCGGTGTCCCGCCACGTGACGGTGGCCAGGGAAGCGATCAGCCCGGCGGAGACCGTGAGCGATCTGGTGCTGGCGGGAGTCAGCATGCCGGCACCGTGCTGTGCTGGAAGGCCGCCCACACGCACTTGCCGGGGCCCTGGCGTTCCTCCGTGCCCCAGTCGTCGGCGAGGGCCGAGACGAGCAGTAGGCCGCGGCCGGTCTCGGCGGTGGCCGGTACGTGTCGTCTGTGGGGTGGGGTGTCGCTGCTGTCGTGTACTTCGATGCGGAGTTGGGTGTCGGCGAGGGTGATGTGCACCAGCACCAGTCCGACTGAGGCGGCTCCGTGCAGGATGGCGTTGGTGGCGAGTTCGGAGACGCACAGCTGGACGTCGTCGAGCCGTTCGGTCCGGCCCCATTGGGTAAGGGTCTCGGCGACGAACCTCCGGGCGGCGCCGGGTGTGGTCCGGCATCGGTCGAAGAGCTTCCTGCGGCGCTCGACGTCGGCGCCGGGGGCAGGGGCCAGGGCGAGAGTGCCCGGCTTGCCGGGCGGTGTGCTGGGCATGGCCAACAGCCAACCGCTGTAGCTCGTTTGGGTCGGGAGCCGGCATGGGGGCCATGCCGGGGGCCACTATGGGGGCCAGAGTTCGCGTGCTGCGGGGTGAGGGGATGGGCGACACAGGGATCGGTGCTCTGCTCCTCCGGCTGCGCACAGAGCGTGGGTGGTCCCAGCAGCGGGTGGCCGACGAGTGCAACACCCTGGAGGGGCGGGCCGCCAAGACGGGCAAGGAGATCGGGCGCTACGAGCGCGAGGTGCGCATCCCGGCGCCGTATACGCGGAAGTACCTGGCGCAGGTCTTCGGTGTCGATGCCGCCGTGCTCGACCAGGCGGTCGCTGTCAGCAAGAGCCGACGGGGTGGGGAGAGCGCGGATGAGGTGGGGCAGGCACCGCTCGCGTGGCCCACGGCGCGGCCACGCACCGTCGCCGGAGCTGTGTCGGTGGATGCGGTGGCCTCGGCGGAGTTCGCCCGGTTCATCGCGCAGCGCAACACTGACGAGTTCGTCGTAGAGCAGTTGGAGGCCGATGTCGCTCGGCTCGCCCGTACTTACGTCAGCCATCCGCTGCTGGAGGTGTACGTCGAGATCAAGCGGCTTCGGAACGGGGTGTTCGAGTTGCTGCGCGGGCGGCAGCATCCCCGGCAGACCACCGACCTGTACGTCGCGGCCTCCCGGTTGTGCGGGCTGTCAGCGCACGTCTGCTTGGACCTGGGCGACTATGACTCTGCCGCCACGCACAGCCGTACCGCCAGGGCGTGTGCCGAGGCGGCCGGCCACGAGGGGATGCTGGCCTGGGTACGCGCTATGGAGTCCCTGATCGCCTACTGGACCGGGCACTACGAGCGGGCGGCCCGGCTGGCGCAGGCCGGTCGCCGGCACCGGGCGGGCGGCAGTATCGGGGCTCGGTTGGCGAGCCTGGAGGCGCGGGCACTGGCCATAGCCGGAGACCGGGCGGGTGCCGTAGCCGCGCTGGCGGGCGCCGAGCGCTCCCGCGAGGCGATGCGTGGCCACGAGGAGGTGCCGGGTATCTTCGCCTTCCCGGCCGCCAAGCAGTTCGCGTACGCCGGGACGAGCCACTTGGCCGTAGGCGGGCGGGAGCACGTCCAGCGGGCCATTGCCAGCGCTGACACCGCGATCCGGCTCTACCGCAGCGCCGAGACCGACGATCAGTCGGTGGGTGACCTGTTCGCCGCCCATGTCGATCTCGCCCGTGGTCATCTGCTCCTGGGCGACCTGGACGGTACCGAGACGATGCTCGGATTCGTCCTCGAATCCCCGCCGGAGCGCATGTCGGCCAGCATCGTGCGCCGGCTCACTGCTCTGGGCCGGGACCTGAGCGGCCCGCAGTACGGTGGAGCCGCGCAGGCCGCACACCTGCGCGAACGACTCCAGCACACGGCCGTCCTTGCAGCCGCACCCGCCGCCCACCCTTCGGAGTTGCCGACGTGACCGAACTGTCCGCCGCACACGACGCCGCTGTCACCGACCGGAGTCGCCTCGCCGGGAGCGCCTACAGCAGTGACCGGGATCTGGCTGCTCGCCAGTCTCTCTACCAGTGGCAGACGCCTCGTTATGACCTGCCCGGCATCGTCGCCGAGCAGCTGAGCGGCGTACGCGGGCGCGTGGTCGATATCGGTTGCGGCAACGGCAAATTCATCCAGAGGCTTCGTCACGACCGGCCCGATCTGGCCCTGCTCGGCCTGGACATCGCTCCCGGCATCCTCACCGGTGTCCCAGGCCCCGTCGCCGTGGCGGATGCCATCCGTCTGCCGCTGGCCGCGGCGAGCGTCGACGCTTCCTTGGCACTACACATGCTCTACCACGTCCCCGACATCCCCCAGGCAGTACGGGAACTGTCCCGGGTGGTCGCTCGTGACGGGCTGCTGATCGCGTCCACCAACAGCGACCAGGACAAGGCCGAACTCGACGACCTGTGGCAGCGGGCCGCAGGCGACGTCCTCGGCACCGGACGGGGCCCGGCCCGCATCTCGCTCAGCGCCCGCTTCTCCCTGGAGAAGGCCGGGGCCTTCCTGGGGGAGCAGTTCGGTCGCGTGGAGACGATCGAACTGCCCGGCACCATCTCGGTCCAGGATCCTGAGCCGGTCATCGCGCACATGGCGTCCTACCGGGCCTGGGCGGACCAGCACGATGTGCCGTTCGAGGCCACGATCGAGCGGGCCCGCGCGATCCTCGTCGATCACATCGCCCAGTACGGGGCCTTCGAGGTTACGTGCCTGGGCGGCATCCTCGTCTGCCGCCGCTGAGGGTCGGCTCTGCCATCGGCGTCGGCGGCGTACCGTGAGCCGTTCGCTCACCACCATGGGCGTCGGGTGCGGTGGGGCTGTGACTGGCGTGACAGTGAGGGCGCTTCGCCTGCTGCTGCCTGTGCGCGGGGCGCGCGTCAAGCGGGTCCAGTTCGTTCTCGGCCACGCGTCCGCCGTCATCACGTTGCGGATCTACACGCGCCCGTGGGCGTGGGAAAAAGACCGCACCCGGTCCGTCCGGGGCGCCGGGGTTGGCGGGCTGGGGGGCCGGGTGCGGGCAGGGAGACGCTGCAATCAAGGAAACCGCAGGTCAGAAGGCACAAAGAAGATCAGGCCTTCTTGGTCTCCCAGTAATGGGCCGGGTCGGTGACCTGCAGGGATGTTTCCTGTGGGGCGCTGACCTGGCCTTTTGGTGATTGATGGCGATGGGGTGCGATGGTCGCTAGCGGGTGTCCTGCGGACTGTGTGCGGACTGCTTGGGCCTGCGCGAGCATGGCCCCGCTGGGGCGGGCGTCGAGAGTCCCCTGGAGCACGGTGTCAGCCGGGGCGCCGTCCGCACCGTCGTCGCCGACCTCGTGAGCAGGCGCACCGCGGCCGGGCGGGCCTTGCGCTGTGCCGGGACCGCCGAGGTCCCCAGGGTGCCGTCCGAGGCCGGCAGTCATCACGCCGGCGTGAGACAGGGCTCCGGCGTTGAGTGCCTTGGTGAGGAAGCCGGATTGCCTGGGAGATGGCGGCCTTGGCGCGGGTGCGTCGGCTGTTACGAGGGGCGGTCTTGTGGCCCGGGCGGCGGACCGCCGTGGCTCGTCCCGGCTCGTGACCCAGGCCCGGCGCCTGCGCAGCGCGCTGGCGGAGGGGGTGGCCGCCTGACGAGCCGGGGCTGTCGCAGCCGTACTCGACCCACCTAACGCCCCGTTCCTAAACATCAACGCCGAGGGCATGATGAGCCGTTGTGAAAGAGTTAGTGATCGCTCTCGTGGCAGCGGTGTTCGGGTTGGCCGGAACCGTGATGGGTGCCGTCATCGCAGCACGCTCAACCAGAATCGGCGCCGAAAAGAACGCTGAGAGCGTGAGGCGACAGGTGCAGGACCAAGGTGCCGTTGAGCATGGCCATTGGCTGAGGCAGCAACGGCTCAGTACATATGAGGGCTTCCTCGAAGCGTGGGACGAGTGCTTGCGCATCACACAAGCGTCTGGAGACGGGCACGAGACCGACTCAACGGGCCTCGATGATCTGAGAGGGGCCGCTGGCCGTATGGCGGAACGCGCACGGCGCATAGCCCTCTTGGGGCCGGAGGAAGTTACACACGCGGCTGAGGAACTGACCGCGACAATGCAGGAAGACGTCGAGGTCTCCACTCGGTTCATCGAAGCAGCCCAAGCCGCGAGAGCGGCCGTCGACGGCCGCCCGGTTGCCCTCGACGCCGTGACCGAGGCAACAGAGGAATACAGGCAGCGCACGGGGCAACTTGCAGAGCTCATACAGGCCGCACGTGATCAGGGGCGAGATCTACGAGACCTCGATGGTCACCCCCTGTTGCGCGAAGTAATGCTGAGCATGGAGCAGTACCGGAAAGCTTCCGCAGAGGCGCAGGGAGCATTGTTGGAGAATTTCGAGCGGCTGTCCGCAACCATGGACGAGGCATCCACAATGGTTGATGTACTCAAGCGCAACAAGGAAGCACGGGAACTCAGCCGGGAACGCTTCACGAGCGCGGTTCGAAAGGCGCTCGGCACTCCGCCTCTGCCCGAGTAGCGATTTTGAACGGGGGTAAGCGGTGCCCGTCTCCCCCGAACTGACCGAAGATCTCACCGAGCGGGTGGTCAGCTCCATGAAGTCCCGGACGGCTACGAGCCTGCTGCCCCACCAGGAGAGCACGGGATTTACGCGCCCTGCAATTTGCGTGTGGAGCAAGTAGGCGGAGGGTCGCCGACCCCTCAGCGCCAGTCACGAGAAGTATTGAGATCGATCACGGGAGGTAAGGCCGGCGAGTATCCGGGGGCCTCAACATGACGCCCGGCCGTCCGGGACTCCGGTCAGCGGGCACGGGCATACCCCGCCCCGGGCTCCCGTGGGGTCTCCCGTGGCCTGGAGCCCCGCCCGGGGCGTCCGGCCGTACCCGCCAGCACGAGGCCCTAGGAGGTACCGTCCCGGGTTGCAGCCAGCAATGGACCGCCAACCTCGCTCAGAAGCACTAGAGTTGGGGGCGTTCCGGGGGCCAGTGCCCCCACCACGGGTGACTTTGCGAGCCTGGGCCCGACGTCCCAGGTGAGTGGTCCGCATTGCGGCTGCGAGTCGCTTCATGCGCCTGCATAAAAGGGAGAACGGCTACCCGGCGGCTCTGGCCAGGCCACCCCCAATGAGCCCCAGACGTCGGTGGGCCTCAGCAAGACCACACGTGTGTCACGTGGTGGTCGGGCTGAGGTCTGACACCCGGTCCGATCACCGGAAAGGTACTCGGACCGTTGAATCTCTCTCTCGGCGTCAAGGTGCTGATCGTCGTCATCTGCGCCCTGCTCTCCATCATCGTTGGCATGGTGGCTGGCTTCTTGAGCTACATGCCCGGGTCGCCCGTCGGGCAGGCTGTCTTGTACGGCGGTGGCGCGTTCGCTGGCTGCCTGCTCCTGTGCCTGGCCGTGCTCACTGCCCTCAGGGTGTTCTGAAACGTCGGAGCCCCGGAGGCCGAGGAGGCTCTCCGGGGCTCCGACATGACCTCCGAGAAGGTCAGCCGGTCGAACCACCCGGCTCGATCTCCTTGGGCTGCTCCCCCGGCAACAGACGATCAACCATGGTCTCGGGCTTGGCGTCCATACCTAGCGCCTTCATGGCGGCGGCCGAGTTCAGGCGATCTTTCGCCTCCGAGTCCTCGACCCGATCGATGAAGGACGTCGCGATCTCGAGCTTGTGGTCGATGTCGATCTTCTTCTCGTTGTCCTCGGCGGCCTTCGTCAGGTTGGCCATCGTGCGCTTCGAGTGCACGGCCAAAGCGCCACCGCCGACCGTGATCAGCGCCCCGGTCAGGGCTGTCACGTACGGCAGATAGCTGACGTCAGGGTTCCCGGCGTGCACCAGCGCCAGGACGGCACCAGCGAGGATCACCAGTGCGCCGCCTGTCATGAACCACACGCTCAGGCGGAACGTCCACTCGGCCTGCTTCAGCGTGTGATTCAGAAAGTCGAAATGGAACTTCTGCCGCTGCTCAGCGAGCCGGTTTTCTTGAGTCTGCGCGTCACCGATCTGCACCCCGTGGCTTTGTTCGATGAAGACGTTCTGGATCTGGTCAACTCGCTCGACCTTCTGTTCGACCCGGGTGCCGTTGGCGGCCCGCCACGTGTTTGAGGCGATGGCCTCCCCAACCTGTCGAGCCAACTGCGCGCCGATGATGCCCGCGATCTGGGAGCCGACTCCGCCGCTGTTCCCCCCGCTTGCCTTCCCCGTCATTGCACCCGCCCCGTTCCCGTCAAGTGACACTGCATCAACGTGATTCAGGCTAGCGCCAGGGGCCAACAACGCGGGGCAAACGCAAACCCCTCCAGGGTCGGCACTGTTAGCTATCAGCGACGAACGTGCCCAAGCCCGGCTCGGTGCAGACCTGGCCCGTGTCGCGCAGGTGTGCCAACGCCTTCTGGGCGGTGCTGGCAGCGATGCCGGGTTAACTATTCGGGTGTCCACGTACGACGCCACCACCAAGGAGATGCGCGAGGTCAGCGCACGGGGATGGTCGGTCGACACCATGCCGAACCTGCCGTTGCTCGATGACCGGTGGCCGCTCTGCGAGTGCTACCGCTGCCGAGGCAACGGCACCCCGACCGACGCTGATCTGGCCGGCCGTCAGCCCCACCCCAACCTCACAGGGTGGGGCTATGTCGTTTCAGCAGGTCAGCACCCAATTCGCCTCCATCCACTCACAGTTACGTGATAGTGCGCTATTCTCATGCCGTGCCCACGGCGGAGCTGCGAACTCCTGTGAGCACGGCAGAACTTCATGTCTTGTCACCTCTGTGATCCGCATGAGCACGCGGGGCGTTCCAGAGGGCGTGTGATCTGTCTGGCATCTGCGCTTGCACGGGAAAGTCACGTGTACCCCAGAAGCCATCCGACGTCAGGTCGCACTCGACTTAGCCTGTCTTCTGCCTGCACCACGAACAGATCACTAACAGCCAGGCTTGCGCCTGGTTTCTGAGATCCCCGGCGAGACGTCGGATGCAGGGCTTCTCAGTTCGAGCCACGTTAGTTGTGGCCGAGCTGATGAGTGCCCTGCGCATGAGTCCCCTGCTCGGTCACCCGACCCGAAAGGTACCGAGTCAGTTGGACGGGGCAATGACGATCGCCATCCTCGCCGTCGCAGGTGTGGCCTCGATCTCCCTCTTCGCGCTGAAGGGGGTTTTGGATCAGGTTCCGGACGTGATCAATTCGGCCAGCCGTGCACGCGAAGCGTGGCACCGTTTCAAGAGCGCGGGTGACGAGCAACCGTCCCCGCCCGTGACGGAGCTGCCGCCCGCCCTCCCGGTGGACGGAGGGGACGAGGAGCAGCCGCCTGCCGCCGCGTAAGGTCGTCCCGGCCTCCCGTGGGGTCTCGGGGCGCACGAGACCCTGCCCCCGGGCCCAGTGGACACACGAGAGGCCACGGGCGGTACCCCCCGTGGCCTCGTGTTCTATGACCAGGCGAAGCTAGGCGGCGACGGCCACCCGGAACCGGATCGGAGCCAGAGCGGCACCCCCGGAAAGAGGTGTGGGCGTTCCTTTCACCAGCCGTCGAGGGAGACTTCCGGACCACCCGCGAGGTAGCCGTGGAGGGCACTGGCGGTGGTGTCCACGAACTCCGCGGGGATGGCGTCGGCATCGACCCAGCGGACCTGGGCGTGCTTGCGCGGTTCGCGGTTTTCGGGTTCCCCGGTCCATTCGTGGGCGGCGAAGACCACGGTGAGGAAGCCGTTGGGGGCCTCCACGCCCCAGGCACCGTGGATGATGTGGGCGACCTTCAGGGCCTCCGGCTTCACGGCCAGACCGGTCTCCTCGTACAGCTCCCGCACTGCCGTCTCTGTGATGGGCTCGCCGGGTTCGCTCTTGCCGACCGGGAGGTCCCACATGCCCTGGGCGAACTTGGCGTTCTGGCTGCGCTGGAGAAGGACGACGCGATTGGTGACCTTGTCGTGGACGATGACGGCGGCGACCAGCAGGGTCATGGATTCGAGGGCGGGCGGCAGGGCTTTGGGCTGGTCGTCGGTTGTCCGCTGAGCCACGGCTGGTGTCCCTTCGTCGGCCGGTTGGTGGCAGCTTAGGCCAGTGCTTCGCGTGCGCGGCGGGCGAGTTCGGCGGCTCCGGGCACTTTGCGGCGCTGGTAGATGGAGAGGGTGGAGCGGAGCGAGGTGATGGCCTTGCGGGTGCGGTCGGAGGTCATGCCCTCCATCAGGGTCAGGGACTGGGACCAGGCGGCTACGGCCTCGTCGGCGCGGGCCTGGGCAGCGAGGCTGTCGCCGAGGTCGGCGTAGGTGAGGGCGTGGACGCGCTTGTACTTCTCGGGGTCCCAGCGCACCAGGGCGTCGCGGTGTTGTTGTTCGGTGCCGACGTGATCGGCGAGGTCGGTCAGGGTGCGGGCGGTGTGGCTGGCGACGGTGCCGGCTGCCGGGCCGCTGACGCGGGAGTAGCTGGGCTGGGGGCCGTCGTCGCGCAGGAGGGCGTCTTCGGCGGCGAGCAGGGCACGAGCCGCTGCGGGCTTCGCGCCGACCGCGGCGTAGGCGCGGGCGTGGGTGATGTGCAGCAGCGCTTCGGTCTGGCCGTCGACGTGGCCCAGGCCGCGGGTGAGGGCCCCTTCGACCAGGTCGACGCAGTGGTGGGGCTGTTTGAGGCTGAGGGACTGATGGGCGAGGGCGCGCATCATCCAGGCGGCGTGACCGCACGGGTCGGCCTCGCAGGCGAGCTGGTAGCCGACCTGGTAGTAGCGCTGGGCGGCGCCTTCCTGGCCGAGGTCGTGGTGCTTCCACCCAGCGAGGTAGGCGAGTTCAGCGACCGCGCCGAAGGCCGCTTGTCGTAGGGCTTCGTTCGGGAATCGACCGCGGAGCATGGGAGCGGCGGTGTCGGCGAGGTAGGCGGTGACCGTGGTCAGGCCATGGCCGCCGCCGAGGCGTTCGTCAGCCGCACTGAAGGCTGCGGTGATCTGCCGTACGACCTCCACGTCCTCCATTCCGACCAGCGCGCTGCCGGTGCGGGCCCGCAACATGCGAGCGGTGGCCTCGTGATCGTAGAAGAGCGGCATAGCCACGCCGGCCGTAGTGAAGGCCGCCACGGCAAGGAAACGGCGGCGCTCGACGTCGGCACGGCCCAGATCGGTGGCGGCCAGAACCGGATCGGGCTCATCAGCCACCGCTGCTTCCGCTGCGCGAAGGCCGATCTCGGCCAAGGTGATGGTGCGGCCTGCTCGTCTGGACAGCGCCTCAGCGAGGTACTGGCCGGTCCGTCCGGTCGGCTGGCGCGTGCCGTTCACCCAGTGGGAGACGGCCGACTTGTTGGTCTGGAGGATCTCGCCGTTCTCGGCTGCGATGCGCCGGATGTCCTTCGCCAGCGCCTCGTACGTGCAGCCGATCGCCTCGATGACGTCACGCAGACGGGAGTTGGGGCCCCTCGGCGTTGCTGCCACGATCGCCTCCACTCAGGAGCTGTAAACCGCGTATACCGCTTCAACTGCCTCTCACCGTACCCACTGTGCGTGACGGAGGGTTCACTAAACATCAGCCGCCCGGCCCCGGTCCGACACCGTGACCAGGCTCCCCCCTTCGGCCGGGCGGCCCCCGAAGTTCCGTACGCCTACACCGGGTTCGGGCATTCCCATGCCTGTGCCCGGCCGATCAGAGACGGAGACACGGTGACCACCATCGACACCGCGGCCATCACGGTCGTACTGCCCGAGGCGTTCGACGAGCGCTGGAGCCGCCTGCCCGGCATCCAGGTCGCCGGCCCGCGCATCACCATCGACCCGGCCGAGTACTTCTTCCGCTTCGAGTCCAACAGCTGGCTCGTCGCCGACTGGGAGCTGGTCAAATCCCAGCTCCTGGATGTGGAGGAGACCACAGAGAGCACGGTCGAGCAGCTGGCGCTGGACTTCATCAAGGCCCACGCCGAGTCCACTTCGGACGCCGCTCGCGTGCTGTCCACTGCCTACGAGGTGTACTCCTACCTGTTCCGCGACGAGCACCTCGCCAGCCTGGGCCTGCCGCAGATCACCGCGGAGCACCTGCGGATGCTGCGCGAGGCGGCCACGCTGATGGCGCTGAACAAGGTGGAGCTGGACGGGCACATCTCCAACGTCGGCCCGTGCTGGTTCTTCCCGGCCGCCACCTCCGTCGTCTTCGACCTGGACGACGAGATGGGCGGGACGCTCGACGAGGTCTACCACGGCGGCTGGTTCAACGAGCACCGCCGCATTGAGTCCATCAAGGCCCACGCCGCCCTCGGCGGGCGGCTCGTGCACGGCTGCCAGTCCGTGCCGGACCAGTCCGGTGGCGTCATCGCGCCCTACGGCGCGTCGATGACCGCCTTCCGCGACGACCTCGCGGCCTTCAAGTCCGGCTGGATCGAGCAGGTCTACGCCCACCGCGTGAGCCCTGCCGCGTAGCACCACACCGCACGCCAGGCTCCGGGGCGGGCCGGCACCTCTCGCCCGCCCCGGACGCCTTCAACCTCTCTGGAGCCCCCACGTGACCGTGAACCCCAGCGCCGAACTCCTCGACAACCTGCTCACCATGGCTGGCCGGACCACCGCCGTGCGCGAGGAAGTGCGCGTGTGGTCCATGTCCGGTGTCGAGCGCCTGACCTTTCCCGACGCCACCACCGCGATCTTCAAGTACGCGAAGCAGCCCTTCGACAGAGAGGACCAGGCCCTCCGTCTGGCGCACACGCTCGGCGTCCCCGTCCCACAGGTCCACGCCTCCGCCGTGCTGGACGGCTGGCTCGGCATGCTCATGGAAGATCTCGGCCCCGCCGTCCGCGACGCCGACGACCTCGACGGCACGGCCGCCGCCGTGGTCCTGCACGGCACCCGTACTGCTGCCGCCCTGCCTGTCCTCGACCAGGCCAGCCTCCGCACACTGCCGAACCGGGCCTTGGAACACCTCGCCCGGCTCCGCAAGGCCGAGCGCTGGCAGGACGCGGACGACATCGAGGACGCGCTCGACCGCATCGCCCAGGCCGCCGAGGTGCGTTCGGCCGGTACGACCGTGGCCCCGTTCGGATGGGTGCACTCCGAGTTCCACCCCACCAGCCTCCACCTCAGCCAACACGGTTGGCGGCTGCTGGACTTCGCCCGCGCCTTCACCGGCCCCGGCCTGCTCGACCTCGCCAGCTGGCACGGCACCCTCGACACCCCCGACCCCCTACGCCTGCGGGTCTTCCTGGAGCAGTACGTCACCGCCGGCGGTACCCCCGATGCCCTTGCACAGCGGGGCGGACTCACCGCCGAGAACTGGGCCCTGGGCTGGCACCGCATGTGGGCCGTCGAGTGGTTCATGGAGCAGTCCATCCGCTGGATCAACGACCCGGCGACCGACCCCGCCTACATCAAGGCCGTACGCCGCCATCTCACCGACGTCCTCCACCTCCTGGAGGTGTGACGTGCTCGCCCAGGCTTCCCCGTGGTACGTCCACGCCCTCCAGCGCACCACGGCCAGTCCCGCCGAGCCACTCTCGGTACCCGCCCGGATGGAATGGACGACGCGGCCCGGCAGCGGACCCGGCGCCGAGATCCTCGGCACGGACCTGCGTCGCAAGCGGCTGCTGGAACTCGGCTGCGGCCCCGGCCACAACGCCGCCCACCTCGCCACCCGCTACGGCGCACAGGTCACCGGCGTCGACTTGGTCGGCCTCCAGGTCCGCCGAGCCCGCTCGCATTACGGCCGGCTCAACAACCTGACCTTCGTCGCAGGCCACGCCCTGCACTACCTGCAAGCCTCCGACGAACACTTCGACGCCGTCTACTCCGTCTTCGGAGCCATCGGCCTGGTAGCCCCCGAGCTTCTGCTCCCGGCCATCGCCCAGCACCTGAAACCCGGGCGCACACTCGCCTTCTCCGTCCCCCACCCCCAGCGCGGCGGCCTGCGCCCCACCACCGACGACCGGCCCCGCCGGGACTACGTCACCCTCCCTGACCGCACCCGACTGCCCATCGCCCGCTGGGACTTCGACGCCATCCGCTGGGAGAAACACCTCGACCGCGCCGGCCTCTGGCTCACCTCGGCACAGGAGTTCCACGACGCCCGTCGCGGCCTCTGGCCCACCACCCTGCTGATCACCGCGCGCAAGCTCTGACCCCCACCCCACCCAGAGGGAGAACCCATGCGCCAGCCCTATTTGCTTCTCGACGTTGACGGCGTCCTCATATCCTTCCCCGCCGCCGATGGGAGCACCCCGGCCACCCACGACCGCCACGATGTCGTTCCTGCCGGCCGCAGCGCCGACAACCCGGTCACCATCTGGCTCAACCCCGCACACGGCCCCCTGCTCGTGCACGTGATCCGAACCGGCCTGGTCACCCCCGTCTGGTGCACCAGCTGGCGCCAGGACGCCACCACGCTGATCGGGCCGCTCCTCGGTCTCCCGCCTCTGCCCTACGTCGATCTCCCCCGTCCACAGATCACGACCAGCCAACCCAACGGCTATCTCTGGAAACGAGACCATGTCGATGTCTGGTTGGGCGACACACCTGTCGCTTGGGTCGATGATGACTTCACCGCCCTCGACCACGCCTGGGCAGCAGAGCGCACGGCGCGTGGAGTGGCGACTCTCCTGGTCCAGCCCGATCCCCACATCGGGTTGTTGACCGAGCACCTGGCTGAGGTCATGGGATGGGTTGCTCGGCTTTCCGACCTGCGCGCCAGCGATCCCTCTTCTGCGTCCGGAGCCGAAGCAGCCTGACGCGATCACAGAGCAGGACGTCAGCACCGGCCGACAGCCAACTGCTTCATCTATCGATGCCGTCCGCGTTCCTCGGACTTGGAGGTCAGCGCCGTGACCGAGGGTTGGGCTGTCATGGGCGCAAAGGACACTCCGGGCGTCCTGGTTCGCCTGCGTGCCGCCTGCGCTCGCTTGTTCGGCTGGACGGTAATGCGCCAGTTGAGGACTTCGGCGGGCTGTTCGGCGGTGTCGAGTTCTCGTTGGGCAGCGACTTCGGCCAAGAGACGCCGGGGGTTGTAACCGGCAGTCTCGGCGCGGGCGAGGGTTGTGGTCAGGGCCGGCCAGGCAGGGTCGGCGAGGATGCGGTCGGCGTGGTCTGGGAGGGCTGCGCGCAGGTCCTGCTCGAAGCGGCGGACGGTGGCGCTGCGTGGGGCGCGGCGGGTGAGATCCGCCAGTACCGGCTCGCCGGCCTGTTGGTAACCCGCCTGCAGATGGCGGAAGGCTGCCTCGGCTGCTGCCGCCTGCTGCTCGTGGCCGCGTTGTTCGTGCCACTTGACGGCTGCCCGCGCCAGATGGAGCGCGGCGAAGATCAGGGCAATGGCGAGTCCGCCCGGATCATGTGTGGCGTAGGCGAGTTCCTTGGCGGCTTCCCGGAAGGCGGTGGCGGCCTGGTGGTCGGCCCGGATCGCCGAGCGGCGGGCGCGGTTGAACGCCCTTGCGGCGGCTTGCAGTTCGGCCCGGTGCTCGCCGTTGGCGGCGAGGGCCAGGTTGTGGAGGGCGTCGCCGAAGGCATCCAGATGGCCTTGGGCCACCTCGTCGTCGCCCGAGTCGAGGACCGTCTGGGCATCGAGGATGGCGGTCTCGGCGCGATGCCACGGTTCGGCCGGGTCCGCCACCTGCTGAGGGCGGTCGGCTACGTCCTGGGTCGGCAGGAGTTCGCAGAGCCGGTTGTAGGACAGGTCGGGGGCGAGCTTTGAGCCGCCGTACCAGACCGGCTCGCCGTTGGCCGTGTCGCCGGGCGCAGACAGGCTGTAGCCGGTCACCTCGCCGGTCTCGGGGCCGATGCGCGGCCTGACCTGGATGCCGAGGGAGCGCAGCACGGTGAAGTACTCGTCGATGCTGCGTACGACGGCGGCGACTGCGTACGCCTGCTCGCGCAGCCACTCCCGCGCGGTCTCCTCCCGGCCCTGGCGTTCTGCCTTCGCCCGCTCGGCGCCGGTAGGGGTACGCGGGGCGGTGAGGTCGCCGGACTTCAAGCGGCGCAGCCCGAACTCGGCCTCGATCTTGCGGCATTCCCGCTGGGCCCGCCAGCCGTCCCGGTTCGTTCGGGGGCGGCGGCCGTCGGCGCGGACGGTGGTAGCGAGGATGTGGATGTGGTCGTCGGCGTGCCGGACTGCGATCCAGCGACACGCCTTGTCGTCTCCCTCGGGGGCGATGCCCGTGGCGGCTACGACGCGGCGGGCAACCTTGGCCCACTCAGCGTCGGTGAGGTAGCGGTCGCCGGGCGCGGTGCGTACGGGGCAGTGCCACACATGCTGCGGAGGCTGCTTCCCGCCGAGCTCCCGGGTGCGGAGGTCGACGTGGTGGTCCAGGCGCCGGGCGAGCTGGGTGTAGGTGGCCTCGGGGTTGCGGCCGGGGTCAGGGGCGCCGGCCATGTCCCAGGCAGCCACGATGTGGGGGTCCGTGTGCTCGTCGCGCCGCCCCTTGCCGAAGAGGTAGTTGATCAGGCCGAGGGTGCTGGAGCCGGTGGAGACGTCAGGCACCATGACCGGCTCCTTCCGCCAGGAGCCGGTCCATGAGTGCGTAACTGGCCTGGGCGGCCTGCTCAATGCGGTCGAGGACGGCCTCGGCACGCTCGGGTATCGTGCCGGAGTGGATGGCTGTCGTGACCTGGTTGAGGTTGGTGCCGATCCGGTTCAGCGCCTTGGTGTGCGCTTCGATGGCCTCCACCAGCGGGCGGATGGGGTCGTCCTCTGGGCTGCCGACCTTGCCCGCCTTGCCGAGCGCGACGGCGAGGGCGGCGTCGCCGACGAAGCCGGCGAACTTCTGGTGGCGCCGCCTGGCCTCGGCATCGATGAGGCGGACCGCGGTCGGGGTAAAGCGGATCTTCTTCTCCTGGTCGCGCTTCTCGATGGTGCGTTTGCGGTTCATCCGCACAGGCAGTGCGGGGGCGTCGGGCTCACGCCACGAGGGCTGCTCAACGGCGGCGGGCGCGTGACGGGCAGACGGCTCGGCGAGTGGGGTGTTGGAGTCGGTGACAGGATGCTCGGCGCTGTCGGCGGCAGACGCGGTGCGGGGCTCGGTCACCCCCTCCTCAGGCTCGGGCGCCCGTTGGCGCCCGGCCCCCTCTCCCGCCGCCACCCCAGGGGCGGAGGCAAGCGCGGACGAAGCCCCGTTAGGGGCTCGTTCGCTCCAGCTTGCTGCTGTTCGTCGGTCCCGGCTGAACCAACCCCAGCGGCGGGACGAAGAGGAGTTCGTGTCGTTCTCGGTGTGCATGGTGGTGCTCCGAAGGAGAGGGGGGATCGGGCTGTGTCACGTCCGTCGCATCCGTCGCATGCCTGGTCAACACAGGTACGGAGACGCGGGCAGGTACGGAGAACTCCGTCCCGGCGAGAGAGTCCGTCCCCGCGCTGACCTGCGCGGGGACGGATGCGACGAAGTGATACGGGCCCCGGTGGGATCAGAGAGCGCGCGTCGGCCCGGCGGGGCCACCGGGCGGGCCGACAGGCAGCGTCCCGGCCGGGGCGGCGGGCGGCCTGCCCTGGGCCACGCGTGCAGGGGCAGCGCCGTGTTCGCGCTCGGGTGCCGCCTCGACGAGGTCCGGGCAGTTGCGGGCCCAGGCGTCCAGGAACCGGTTGCGCATGTACGCCTTGGCCTGCCTGCCCTTGTCGAACCGGTAGTTGGCCGGGCTGATGTTGAAGTCCCGCAGCAGGTTGCTCAGGTGGTACGCGTTCAGCCCTTTGGTGCCGTACTCCGCCCACGGGGCCTCAGCGTCCTGGAGCAGCGAGGCGACCAGATCCTGAGTGGCCAGGGCCTCGGGGTTGTCCGCCTGCGCGAAGATGCGGTGGATGTCGCGCAGGAGCCGCGTCTTCAGGCTGCTCTGCTCGTCCTGGGCCGCCTCGTGGCGGGTCATGGCCAAGCAGGCGTCACGAGCCTGGGCGGGCCACTGGCCGCCTGACAGGTCGGCGATGATGACCAGCGGCTCCCAGGTGTCCGCCGCCCGGTCTTCCACCGGCATCTGCGGCACCATTCGGGCAGCCCGCCCGCGCAGCGGACCCAACCAGGCGGTCAGCCGGTCACGCAGCGCGTTGAGTTCCGGCACCGAATACCGGGAGCGGAACGGGGTGACCTTCTCGCCCGGCTTGCGCTTCTGCATTCGCAGCACGACTGCCCGGTCCATGACCGTGTCCGGCAGGTCGCCGATCCCCGCGATGGCAGCCATGGCGAAGGTGGGGAACGGGGTCGGTTTGTGATCCGGACCGGAGATCCGCCACGCGGGCCGGTTGCGCTGGTGCCCGGCATTCAGCAGGCCGCGCAGGATCTCACTGTCACCGCTCGCCTTGGGGCCGAAGATGGTGTCTGCCTCGTCCACCAGCAGAGTAGGCGGGTTCTTGCCGATGATCCGGAAGATGACCGCCGGGGAGGTGTTCACCGTCATCATCGGCTGGTGCACTGTCTCGTGGAGTACGTCCAGAACCCGGGACTTGCCGCACCCCTTCGTCGGACTCACCACCGCCAGACGCGGAGCATGCTGCAGAGCCGTCTGGATGTGCGTGGCCGCCACCCACAAGGTGACAGCGGTCAGCGCCTCCTCGCTGGGCAGTACCACGTACTTGCCGATCGCTGCCCGCAACTCGTCCAGCAGCGTGACCCCGTCAGCGGCTACCTGAGCACCGGCGCCTTCATGGCCGCCGGCGCGTGTCCCGCCATCGGTGGCTGCGCTCTCTTGTTGCTCGGCCCGCTCTACGGGGACGTCGGTCCCCGGCGACAGGTGACGGCCGCTGTCCCGGTCCCCACTGCGGTCCCCTGGTGCAACTCCAGAGTCTTGGGGACCGGTCCCCGTTGGCGCGCCGATGCCGCTGACCTGCACGTCTCCAACGGAATTGGGTATGGGGACCGTGGTTCGCGCCGACAGGGGACCGGATGTGTCGCGGGGACGGTCCCCTGATACCGCATCAGCAGAATGCTCGTCCCCGCGGCGTCCGGGGACGCCTTGGCCGGGGACCGCGACCTCGGGCCAGTTGACCTTGAGGACCGTGTTCGGGTTGGTGGGGGACGTAGAGTCCTCCATAGACGTTCCTCTCAGACGAGGGGCAGGACGGGCAAGGTCCAGCCCCTCGTCGGCTTGTTCGTTCAGGGATGGGCGGTGTGCGGGGGACTCTCCGGCCTTCGGCGTTGGCGCGCCGAGGGCCGTTTCCGTGTCCCGGGCCTCCGACGGCTCAGGAGGCCAGACCCCACTCGTCTCGGCCCTCGATCAGCGCCCGCTCGTAGCGCAGCAGCTCGGCCTCGGGGTACAGCACCCGCTTGCCGATCTTGATGCCGCGCGGGCCCTTCTCGATCTGGCGCCAGTAGCGGACTGTGCTCTCCGCTGTGCGGTAGCGCTCGGCGACCTCGGCGGTGGTCAGATATCGCATGCATTCCCAATCGACTAGGTGGCAATCCGGTCTGCATAGGTTGTACTCGACGATCGTCGGTTAACCAAATCGGCAAGCATATGTTTCAATTGGGAAAGCAACGGTCAGGGTGGAGGTTCGATGGCAGGCGACAAGGCCGACGGCGGTGAGGTGCCGCTGCTCTACAGCGAGGGCAACATCGCCGCGCGGGTGGCGCTGGAGCGCGAGGTCAGGGGATGGAGCACGATCGAGCTGGCGGACCGGGTGTCCAAGGCCGGCGTCAAGATGAACCAGACCGCCGTCTGGCGCATTGAGAACGGCACCCCACGCCGCCGTATCAACGTCGACGAAGCCCTCGCCTTCGCCCGCGTCTTCGAGCTGCCCCTCGAAGAGCTGATGTCCCCGCCGTTGGAAGGGCTGGACCTCGACAGCAGACGGCTCGTCCAGGAAGCCGTCGAGGCGTACTACGAGACACGCGATGCCGAAGACCGACTGCACCACGCAGTCGTCGGCATCGCCGAGTACATCCAGGCCCACCCCGACAGCTCACGGGCCATCCACGAGCAGTGCCTTCGCCTCATGGGCGATGAGCGCGACGCCCGCACCCTCACCGAGCACATCGAGGGCGGCGGCTACCACCGATAACCAACCCAAGGGAGAAGCCACTTGGCGAACATTCAGAAGCGCCCCAATGGCAAATGGCGGGCCCGCTACCGAGACCTCGACGGCAAGGAGCACGCCCGCCACTTCGACCGCAAGATCGACGCTCAGCGCTGGCTGGACGAGGTCACGGCCAGCATCGTGACCGGCCAATACGTGGACCCGCGCGCCGGACGGATCACCTTCGAGCAGTACGCGAAGAAGTGGGAGGAGTCACTCATCGCCAGCGAGGCGGGGGAGCGCATCACCGACAACGCGCTCCGACTCCATCTCGTCCCGGCACTGGGCTCCCGCGCCATGGCGGCGATACGCCGCAACGACCTCCAGGTGCTCTTGGGCCTTGTCCCCGAGGAGTGGACACCTGTTCGTGTCGTTATGCGGCAAGTGTCAGGGTAGCTGACTGCTGTTCGTAGGCGATCGGCGCCTGCTGTCCGTTCGCCGAGTGGCGTCGGCGGGTGTTGTAGCGCGTGGTCCAGCGGAAGACCGCCAGGCGGCAGGCGCGGACCCCGTCGTAGCGGAGGGCGCCACGGAGCGTCTCGCGTTT
>NZ_JBIWKB010000006.1:0-89819 GCF_044765425.1 Streptomyces sp. NPDC102462
TCGACACCTCGAAGCGTGAAGAACGGCCGTCCTGCTGTCTCAGGAACAAACCAAGATCAGCAGGTCGGGTGACGGGCGAGGTTAAAGATCAAGCTCAGACCAACGCCCGGAACAGAACCAGCCGCACCGTCAAGCCAACGCCCGGAACAGAACCGACCACCGCGCCAAGCCAACGCCCCGGACGGAGCCGACCGCCATGTCAGACCAACGCCCGGAACAGAACCAGCCGCACCGTCAAGCCAACGCCCGGAACAGAACCGACCACCGCGTCAGGCCAAGGGCCCGGACGGAGCCGACCGTAGCGTCAGGCCGAAGCCCGGGACGGAATCGGCCACCGTGCCAAGCCAGCGCCCCGGACGGAGCCGTCGCCGCGTCAACCGGAGGGTCGCTTCGTGGTGTTGTCCTGTGCCGCGAGGAAGTCCACTACCGCGAGGGCGAACAGCAGGGCCAGTGCCAGGCCCAGCACCACCCAGCCCGTGGGGCGGTTCCACAGCAGGCAGGCGAGGACGGCCGCGGCGACCAGCACCCAGGTCAGCCACCGGCGGTGGCGGCGCGCGAACGGCCCCACCGGGCCCGTACGCAGCCCCAGCCGGCCGGCCGTGCCGCGGGCGGCGCCGAGGCCCGCGTGCCACAGCCGCCGTACGGCGCTCGCGTAACGGCCCGGTCCGGTCAGCCACGCGGCGAACGCGACGACCACGCCCAGCGTCACCACCGTCCGCACCGTCGTGCGCAGGAAGCGGGTCAGTGTGTCGTACACGGCGCCGGCGGCCGGGCGTGAGACGCCGGCCGGCAGGGCGTCGAGGTAGAAGGGGCGGAAGACGGCGAGCGCGATGCCGAGCAGCAGCGTGGTCGCGGCGATGCCGAGCGCCCCGGCGACCAGCGCGCGGCGGCGCTGTACGGCGAGCAGCACGCCCGCGGCGACCAGCAGGACCGCGATGACGGGCAGCCAGTTCCCGGCCACTTGCAGCAGCCTCAGGTACGTCCTGGCCCGGCCGATGTCGTGCGAGTGGGCGATGGTGAAGTCGGTGTGGACCGCGGGGATCTTCTGCGCGACGGTCAGTCCGGCGTCGACGAGACGCTTCTTGACCTGGTCGATCACCGGGGCGAGGTCGACGGTCACGGTGTCGTCCTGGAGTTTCACCGCGCCGCCGCCGTGCCCGGTCAGTGCCTTCTCGACGGTGGCGTGGACGCGGCGGTTGGCGTCGGTCCAGAAGGTCTGGAAGGCCCGGGAGGCCATGACGTCCTCCGCCTTGTTGTGCACGAAGGCGCGGACGGCGCCCTCCAGGGCCCCGCCGAGACCGCCGAGTACCTGCCGCAGCCGGGGGCGGTCGGCGGGAGCGACGCCCGCCAGCAGGGCGTTGAGGTCGAGGTGGGTCATCAGGGCGTCGGTGACGCGGGTGGCGGCGGCCGACCGGACCGCGGGCTCGGCGGCGAGCGGGGCGACCGTGTCGACGTAGCGGTCGGTGTCCTCGATGGTGTCGGCGCTCCACGCGGCCAGCACCCCGAGGGGGGCCAGCGCACAGCCCACGAGGACGAGCAGCACGGCGAGCAGCGAGCGCGCCCGGTGCCGGGCCGGGCGTGCCCCGCGCCCCGCCTCCAACGCGGCCACCCGGGCCCGCAGTCGGGCCAGTTCGTCCGCGTCCGGGACAGGCTGCTCCGACATGGCGGTCTCCCTGGTCCTGGCTACGGCCGCTCCCGCTTGACGGTCTTCCGGCCGCCCTGGTTAGGGCCGCTCCTCACAGCACAACCGTCCCCGAACCCCGGGTCGACCCCAGCGCCCCCACCCGAGTGACCCGCGCCCGCCCCGCACCACACGACCGACCCGGAACCGGCCGCGCCGCGCCGCGCCGCACAACCGGACCCGAACCGGCCGCAGCGCACCGCATCGCGACGTCCTGTGTCAGCTCTCGATCTGGTCTTCCGGGGTGGAGCGGGCCAGGGTGGCCAGGGTGGTGAGGGCCTGGGTCAGGGCCTCGGGCGGCGGTGAGGCCAGGGCCAGCCGTACGGCGGGCGGGGCCTGCGGGCCGACGGTGAACGCGGTGGCCGGTACCACCCCGATGCCGTGCCGCGCGGCGGCGGCGACGAAGGTGTCCGCACGCCACGGCCGCGGCAGCCGCCACCAGCAGTGGTACGAGTACGGCTCGCCCCGCACGGCGAAGCCCGCCAGGTGCCGGGCCGCGAGTTCCTGGCGTACGGCCGCCTCCCGCTGCTTGGCCGCCACCAGCGCCCGCACCGTGCCCGCCCGCTGCCAGCGGTCCGCGGCCTCCAGGGCGAACCGCATCGGGGCCCAGCCGCCCGAGCGCAGGGCGGTCGCGATGCCGGCGGCGAGGTCTTCGGGCGCCACCGCGTAGCCGAGGGTCAGCCCGGGGGCGACCCGCTTGGAGAGGCTGTCGATCAGGACGGTCCGCTCGGGCGCGTACGCGGCGAGCGGCGGCAGGTCGTCGCGCAGGAACGCCCAGACGGCGTCCTCGATCGCGGGGACACCGAGCCGCCCCAGCACCTCGGCCAGCTGTTCGACACGGTGCGCGGGCATGGTGCGGGAGAGCGGGTTGTGCAGCCGTGGCTGGACGTAGAGCGCGTGCAGCGGGGCGGCGGCGTGGGCGTCGGCGACGGCCTCGGGCACCAGCCCCGCCTCGTCCATGGCCAGCGGCACCAGGGTGATGCCGAGCCGGGCGGCGACGGCCTTGACGACGGGGTAGGTCAGTTCCTCGACGCCGAGCCGGCCGCCCGCCGGCACCAGCGCGGTGACGGCGGCGAAGAGCGCCTGCCGGCCGTTGCCCGCGAACAGGATCCGTGCCGGGTCGGGGCGCCAGCCCCCGCGGGCGAGCAGGTCGGCCGCGGACTCCCTCAGGGCCGGCGGGCCCGGGGTGGCGGCCGGACGCAGCGCCTGCCCCAGGGCGTCGGGCCGCAGCAGTCCGCCGAGCCCTTCGGCGAGCAGCGCGCTCTGGCCGGGCACTTCGGGGTAGTTGAGTTCCAGGTCGATCCGGCCGGCCGCGGGTTCGGTGAGCGCGGGGGCGGTGGCCGGCGCGGCGGCCCGCACGAAGGTGCCGCGCCCGACCTCGCCCACCGTCAGCCCCCGCCGGGCCAGTTCGCGGTACACGCGCGTGGCGGTGGAGTCGGCGATGCCGTGCCGGCGGGCGAACGCGCGCTGCGGGGGCAGCCGGTCGCCGGGGCGCAGCAGCCCCGCCCGGATCTCCTCGGCCACCGCGTCGGCGACCCGGCGGTAGTCGGCCCGGGGGTCAACCCGGGCATCGGCGCGCTTGCCGGCCTCGCGGTCGGTCCCGCGGTCGGCTCGACTGTCCGCCGTGCGGTCTGCCCCGCCGTCGGGCCGGTCGCTGCGACGGTCGTCCTTCACGGCTCTCCCCCGCTCCCCTTCGTAACTCCCCTTCGTACAGGCCGACTCCACCCCACCACAGAATTGCACCGAGAGCAATTTCCCCTATTGCACCGAGATAACGGGGGCAATAACCTCACAGTCAGGCCGAATTGGTTTGAGAAGGGAGGCGTCCATGGTGGAACCCGGCGGGCTGCTCGGCGTCGCGGTCGTGGCCCTCGGCATGGTCCTCACCCCGGGACCGAACATGGTCTACCTCGTCTCCCGCAGCATCACCCAGGGCAGACGCGCCGGAATGACCTCCCTCGGCGGAGTGGCGCTCGGCTTCCTGGCCTACCTGCTCGCCGCGAACCTGGGGCTGTCGGTGGTCTTCGTCGGCGTACCCGAGTTGTACGCCGCGGTGAAGCTGGCCGGTGCCGCCTATCTCGCCCACCTCGCCTGGACCGCGCTCAGGCCCGGCGGACTGTCCGTCTTCGCGCCGCGGGACGTGCCCCACGACTCGCCGCGCAAGCTGTTCACGATGGGCCTGATGACGAACCTGCTCAACCCCAAGATCGCCATCATGTACCTGTCGCTGATCCCGCAGTTCGTCGACCTCGACCGGGGACACGTACTCCTCCAGGGCCTCGTCCTCGGCTCGGTGCAGATCGTGGTGAGCATCGCGGTCAACCTCGGGATCGTCCTGGCGGCGGGCACGATCGCCGTCTTCCTCGCCCGCCGCCCGTCCTGGCTCAGGGCGCAGCGCTATCTGATGGGCACCGTCCTCGGCGGCCTCGCCGTCTCGCTCGCCCTCGACTCCCCCAACGCCGCGCATACCGCAGCACGGTGACGAGTGGTCATGGTGTGGGCGTCCGGCGGTGCACCGAACCTCCGCCGCTGGAACCACCCGCCTCCTTGGGGCAGTCTTTCCCCTCGTGAGCGTTCCGATGCAGGGTGGACCGGGTGGCGCGCCCGCGCCCATGGTGGTGTGCGGCGACGACGGGCTGGCGCACCGGCTGGCCGCCGAGTTGCGCGGGGTGTACGGCGCGCAGGTCACGCTCGTCGTACCGGCGGGCGCCCGCACGGCGCGGCCACCGGTCGTCGGGCGGGCCCGGGCCGCGTCGGCGGCGCTGCTGGACCGGGTGAACGCGGCCGTCGGCCGCGCCGCGGGCAACGGCACCGTGCTCGGCTCCCTCGGCTCCGGCGGCTCGGGTGGCTCCGGTGGCTCCGGTGGTGAATCCGGGCGCGCCGACCGGGAGTTGGAGGCCGCCGAACCGACCGAGGCGGTGCTCGCCGAGGCAGGCGTGGAACGCGCCGCCGCGCTGGCCCTCGTGTACGACGACGACGAGACCAACATCCGGGCCGCGCTCACCGCCCGCCGGCTCAACCCGCGGCTGCGGCTCGTCCTGCGTCTGTACAACCGGCGGCTCGGCCAGCACATCGAAGAACTCCTCGACCAGGCCGCAGCGTTGGCGGCCGGGGACGAACCCGGCTCCCCGGGCGACGCGTCCACGACCGTGCTGTCCGACGCCGACACCGCCGCCCCGGCACTGGTCGCGACCGCGGTCGCCGGCACCAGCAAGGTCGTACAGACGGACCGGCTGCTGCTGCGCGCGGTGGAACGGCCGCCGCCCGCACCGGGGGTCGTCGTCGACCCCGGGCTGTGCACGCTGGCACTGCTGTCGGCGACCAGCAGCGACCCGGCCGGCGCGGACGGCGCCGAGGGCAGCGGGGAACGCGGGCCGCACCTGCTGCCCGACGAGGCCGACGTGACCGCCGCCGCGGGCCGCGGGGCCGTCGTACTGGAGCAGGTCTCGTACGCCGCCGGGCCGCCGCTGCCGGCCGGCCGCACCGGGGTCGTACCGCCGTTCGCCTCGCTGTTCTCACGGCGGCTGCGGTGGTCGCTGGCCGGGCTCGCGGGCTGTGTGCTGGCGCTGGCCGTGGCGCTGTGGCTGGTGACCGGGATCCATCCGCTGGGCGCGTTCTATCTGACGCTGCTCGACCTGTTCGCGATCGACGAGCCTGCCCTGGGCAAACCGCTCGGCCGGCAGATCCTGCAACTGCTGTCCGGGCTGGTCGGGTTGCTGCTGCTGCCCGTGCTGCTGGCGGCCGTCCTGGAAGCGCTCGGCACCTTCCGGACCGCGTCCACGCTGCGCAAGCCGCCGCGCGGGCTCGGCGGGCACGTGGTGCTGCTCGGGCTGGGCAAGATCGGCACCCGGGTGCTGACCCGGCTGCGCGAACTGCACATCCCGGTGGTGTGCGTGGAGGCCGACGCGGACGCGCGCGGCCTCGCCACGGCACGGCGGCTGCGGGTGCCGGTGGTGCTCGGGGACGTGACACAGGAAGGCGTGCTGGAGGCCGCCAAGATCCATCGGGCGCATGCGCTGCTCGCGGTGACCAGCGCGGACACCACGAACCTGGAGGCCGTGCTGTACGCGCGGTCCGTACGGCCCGACCTGCGGGTGCTGCTGCGGCTGTACGACGACGACTTCGCGACCGCGGTCTACCGGACCCTGCGGGCCGCGCATCCGGGGGCGCTCACCCGCAGCCGCAGCGTCACGCATCTGGCCGCGCCCGCGTTCGCCGGGGCGATGTTCGGCCGGCAGATACTGGGGGCGATTCCCGTGGAGCGGCGGGTGCTGCTGTTCGCTGCCGTGGAGGTGGACGGGCATCCGCAGTTGGAGGGGCGCAGTGTGGCCGAGGCGTTTCGGGCCGGGGCCTGGCGGGTGCTGGCGCTGGAGGGGCAGCGGGCGTCTGCCGACCGGGTGCTGCGGGCTGGGGACCGGGTGGTGCTGGCGGCTACCCGCCGGGGGTTGGCGGATCTGCAGGGGCACCGGCGTGTGCCTCATTCCGACCGGGGTGTTTGATGTTTCGGGGGTGGGCGCGCTGTCGAGTGCGGGTGCGGGTTGTCTGTGGCGGTTCGCGCAGTTCCCCGCGCCCCTGGCGGGGTGCAGTCGCGTAGTCGGGTGCGGGTTGTCTGTGGTTGGGCGCGCAGTTCCCCGCGCCCCTGGCGGGGTGCAGTCGCGTTGTCCAGTGCAGGTGGTACGTGGCTGGGCGCGCAGTTCCCCGCGCCCCTGGCGGGGTGCGGGTGTGTGGTCCGCCTGGCTGCACGGGCGAGCCAGGCGGATCGTGAGACGCCCTGTGCCTGCGCACCGAACCATCCGCCCGCGACCGGCTGAGCCACCGAGCGTCCCGCGCCGACCAACCGCAGCCGACCGCAGCACCCGGCCCCGGCCAGTCGAGTCGCCCCCACCACCAGGGCGGCGCCCGTCGGTCAGGGTCGCTATGCCGGTAGGTGGCGTTGGGCGAAGGCTAGTTCCAGGCGGAGTTGTTTGATGCGTTCGTCTACTACCAGGGAGCCGTGGCCCGCCTCGTAGCGGTAGACCTCGTGGACGGCGCCTCGGGATTCGAGGCGCTTGACGTAGTTGTCGATCTGGCGGATGGGGCAGCGCGGGTCGTTGACCCCGGCGGAGATGTAGACGGGGGCCTTGACGTCGTCGACGTAGGTGAGCGGGGACGAGGCACGGAAGCGGTCGGGGACCTCCTCGGGGGTGCCGCCGAGCAGCGTGCGGTCCATGGCCTTCAGCGCCTCCATCTCGTCGTGGTACGCCGTCACATAGTCGGCGACGGGGACCACGGCGATGCCCACCGTCCAGGCGTCCGGCTGGGTGCCGAGGCCGAGGAGGGTGAGATAGCCGCCCCAGGAGGCGCCGGTGAGGACGAGCCGGTCGGGGTCGGCCAGGCCCGAGGACACCGCCCAGTCGCGGACCGCGGCCACGTCCTCCAGTTCGATCAGGCCCACCCGGTGCTTGAGGGCGTCCGTCCAGGCCCGGCCGTAGCCCGTCGAGCCGCGGTAGTTGATCCGCACCACCGCGTAGCCGTGGTCCACCCAGGCCGCCGGGCCCGCGGCGAACGAGTCGCTGTCGTGCCAGGTCGGGCCGCCGTGCAGGTCGAAGACCGTGGGCAGGGGGCCGCTGGCCCCGGCCGGTTTCTGGATCAGCGCGTGGATGCGGCCGCCGGGTCCGGTCACCCACGCGTCCTCCACGGCGACGGAGGGCGGGCAGGGCATCCCGGGCGGGTCCAGGACCACCCGGCCCGTCGTCGAACGCACCGCGGGCGGCTCGGCGGCCGAGGACCACAGGAACTCCACGCTGCCGTCGGGCCGGGCCGTCGCGCCGGAGACCGAGCCGGGCGGGGTCGGGATGCCGGTCAGCTCGCGGCTCGCCAGGTCGTAGCGGAACAGTTCGCTGCGTGCCTCGAAGCTGTGCGCGATGAGCAGCGCGCTGCCGTCCGGATACCAGTCCGCGCTCACGTCACCGGGGAGGTCCAGGGCCAGATCGGTCTCCTCGCCGGAGGCCACGTCCCAGACCAGCGGCTCCCAGCGGCCCCTTCGCTGGTGGCCGATGAGCAGCCGGGTGTCGCCGTCGACCGGGGCGAAGCCCAGCACCTCAAGGCCCAGCTCCCGGGTGCCGCCCTCGCTGTCGTCGAGTTCGGCGACCGTCGTGCCGTCCGGGCGCAGGACGCGCAGCGCGGAGTGCATCGCGTCGCCGTGCTCCGTGTGCTCGATCGCGATCAGCGAACCGTCGTGGGAGAGGTCGCCGACGCCCGCCGACTCGCGGTGGCGGTTCAGCTCGACCGGCTCCTCTCCGCCGCGGGCCACATGGATCGTCGTGCCCTCCTCGTCCGTCGAGCGGCCGACGATCGCCGTGCGGCCGTCCCGGGACAGGGCGAGGCCTGCCGGGTAGGAGGGTGCGAGGCCCGGCGTGGCGGGCTCGTCCGCGCCGCCCGTGAAGGGCTGCCGGCGCCACACGCCGAACTCGTCGCCGTCCTTGTCGTCGAACCACCAGATCCACGCGCCGTCCGGGGAGAGCAGCCCGTCCGTCGTGCCGTTCGGCCGGGCCGTCGCCTGGCGCTGCGCTCCCGTGGCGCGGTCCCACGCGTACAGCTCGTACGTCCCCGTCGCGTTCGACACGAACAGGGAGCGGTCGGGCGCGTCCTCCGCCCAGTCCGGCAGCGACACCCGCGGCGCGCGGAAGCGCTTCTCCCAGTCCGGCATGCTGCTCTCGTTCTTGGCCCCAGTCATGGCCCCATAGTGCCTGTTCCCACCGACGGTCCGCTGCCGAGTGCCCCCAGCCTGTGGACAACTTCCCCGGCGGTCGCCGCCCCGGCGGCCGAAGCCGCGGCGGCAGCCCGTACCGTGGTGGCGTGTACCGGTTTCTGCTGACACCCCGCTGGTGGGGCATCAACGTCTTCGTGCTGCTCGCCATCCCGTTCTGCGTCTTCATGGGATCGTGGCAGCTGAGCCGGTTCGAGGACCGGGTGCAGGACCACCGTGACGCGACCGAGCAGGCCGCGGCGGGCAGCACGCAGGCGGCACGCCCGCTGGCCGATCTGCTGCCCGTCGACAAGGCCACGTCCGGCAAGCGGGCCACCGTGACCGGCCGGTACGGCGAGCAGCTTCTCGTGCCCGACCGGGAGCTGGACGGCAGGAGTGGCTACTACGTGCTGACGCTGCTGCGCACCGACTCCGGCAAGGCGCTGCCCGTGGTGCGCGGCTGGCTGCCCGGCGCCGCCGACCCGGCCAGGGCGCCCGCACCGCCGGCCGGCGAGGTCACCGTGACCGGTGCGCTCCAGGCGTCCGAGACACCGGGTGACAACGGGGTCAGCGCCGCGAGCGGGCTGCCGTCGGGACAGACGGCGGCGATCAGTTCGGCGTCCCTGGTGAACCTGGTGCCCTACCGGCTGTACGACGCGTGGATCACGCTCGACGAGGGCGACTCGGGGATGACGGCGGTGCCGGCGACGGCGCCCGGCGGCTCGGGCCTGGACCTGAAGGCGTTCCAGAACCTCGGCTACACCGGTGAGTGGTTCGTCTTCGCGGGTTTCGTGGTCTTCATGTGGTTCCGGCTGCTGCGCCGTGAGGCGGAGTTCGTCCGGGACGCCGAGCTGGGCCTGGTGCCGGACGAGGAGAAGGTCCCGAGCCCGTCCGGGGTGTGACCCGCAGGGCCGGTGCCGCACCGTCCGCCGACGGTGTCGATGAGGTGGTGCCGGACGCCCCGCGCGCGGCGGCGCGACGGGATCATGTCCCGGCCAGCACTCCGGTCCAGTAGACCGTTCCCGCGCACGCGTTGGGCACCGTCGTGGCGACGGTCGGGCCGCCCGCCTGGGAGGTGTGCAGCACCTGGATGCTGCCGTCGGTCGTGCCGTCCTCGGTGAGCAGCTGCGTGCTGGTGCCGGACGTGCCGCCGGTGGAGGTGCCGCCGGTGGTGCCCGGGTCCGAGCTGGGGCTCGGGTCGGCGCTGGGTCCGCCGGTCTCCGAGCCGCCGGTGCCGCCGCCGGTGGGACAGGTCTCCGAGGGCACGAAGGCGAACTTCTCCTCGTAGGCGCTGCCGGGCGCAAGGAGCAGGGCGGTGTTCTCCTGGGACGGGTCGGGCAGGCTGGCCGCGGCGTCACCGGCGGCATGCCGGACCGCGCTGATCTTGGCCGGGTCCGCCGCGCCCTGGGCGAGGACGCTCACGGTGCCCGCGCCGCCGACCTGGCAAGGTGTGCCGGAGATGTTGGTGAGCCGGAAGGAGCCGTAGACGACGCCGGTGGAGTCGGGCGCGGCGGCGGTGCCGGTGCCCTGGCCCAGCTGGGCCGCCGTGCACAGCGGGGCGCCGGCCAGCTCGGTGGCCGAGGTGCCCGTGCCGCCGGTCGAGCCGCCGCCGGTGGCGTGTCCCTTGTCGCGTTCCTCGTCCTTGGCACCGCCCGTGTGCCGGTCGGTGGTCCTGCCGCTCTCGCCGCCGGTGGCGCGCTCCCCGCCGTCCGGCTCCTTGCCCTGGCCCGCACCGCCCTGGGCCTGCGAGGCCTGGCCGGCGATGGAGGTGTTGGGGTCGTCGGTGCCGCCGGAGTTGGAGACGTGGACGAGGGCCGGGACGGCGGTGCCGACGAACAGGGCCGCGGCCGCCATGCCGACCGCCGCGTGCCGCTTGCGCGCCCGCCGGGCGGGCACCGCGCGCCGCAGGTGGTCCAGCGCGCCGTCGCGCGGTTCCAGGTCCTCGACCGCGGCGTGCAGCAGTCTGCGCAGGCCCAGTTCGTCCCGGTCCAGCCCGTCGAGCCCGTCGGGGCCCTTGTCGTCGGGGCCGTGGTTCACAGTTGCGTTCCCAGCGTGCGATGGCGTGTGCTCTTGCTCGTGCCGCGGCGGCGGCTCGTGCCTGGCGTGGGGCTCCTGACGGCCGTGGGAGTCGCCCGGTTCGGGACGCTCGGGGAGTTCGGGGTGTTCGGGGCGTTCGCTCATGCGGTCGCCTCCATGGCCAGCCGCAGCGCCGCGATGCCGCGGGAGCCGTACGCCTTCACCGAACCCAGCGAGATGCCGAGCGTGTCGGCGACCTGCGCCTCGGTCATGTCCGCGAAGTAACGCAGCACCAGGACCTCGCGCTGGCGGCGCTGCAGCCCCTTCATGGCCTTGATCAAGGAGTCGCGCTCCAGCTGGTCGTACGCGCCTTCCTCCGCGCTCGCCATGTCGGGCATCGGCTTGGAGAGCAGCTTCAGGCCGAGGATGCGGCGGCGCAGCGCGGAGCGGGACAGGTTGACGACCGTCTGGCGCAGATAGGCGAGGGTCTTGTCCGGGTCACGGACGCGTTTGCGGGCCGAGTGGACGCGGATGAACGCCTCCTGGACGACGTCCTCGCAGGAGGCGGTGTCGTCGAGGAGGAGCGCGGCGAGGCCGAGCAGCGAGCGGTAGTGCGTCCGGTAGGTCTCGGTGAGGTGGTCGACGGTCGTGCCGGCCGCCGCAGCGGTCTCCTCGGCTCCGTCGCGCTGACTGGGGATGCGGGCGGGCCGCGCTGCGGGCATGGGCGCGATCACCGGCATGCCGCCGGGCGCGCCGGGTATGCGGGGGCGCAGCGCCGCGGGGCGGGGCCGCAGGGTCGTGCCGCGCACCGCGCTGCTGAAGTCGAGTACCTCTGCCACGCCAGTTGGACACGCTCACCCCCGAAGGGGTTGTACGTGCCGGACGTCACTTTCGCGTCGGGCGGCCTGGCCGAGGATCTCTTCGCAGCGGGCAGCACGCCCGACAGTGCCTTATATGTCGCCATGCGCCCCGCTCTTCCCCTGTGTCCCATATGAACGGGCGTCCCCACGCCCTGATCACGGCGTCCCCACGCCTGGATCATCGCGCCCCGACGCCCCGGCGGGGCGAGCACAACGCCCCGAAGGAGCGAGGGCAAAGACGCTCCCCGCCCTGCACGCGGTTGCGCGAAGGCGGGGAGGAAAATCTTCGGACGCCCGGGGCATCCAGTTCAAGTGGTCCGGACCATGCTTCCGGCCACATCCCTGCGCAGATCCTACAAATCGATCCGCCGGCGGCCAGGGCATTTCCGGTGCCGCCGCACTCTCACGAAAACTCCGCCGCCACCAACTCCGCGATCTGCGCGGTGTTGAGGGCCGCCCCCTTGCGCAGATTGTCGCCGCAGACGAAGAGTTCGAGGGCCGTCGGGTCGTCCAGCGCGCGCCGTACCCGGCCCACCCAGGTCGGGTCGGTGCCCACCACATCGGCGGGGGTGGGGAACTCACCGGCTGCCGGATTGTCGAACAGCACGACGCCCGGCGCCGTGGCAAGGATCTCCCGGGCGCCGTCCACGGTGACCTCGCCCTGGAAACGGGCGTGCACGGTCAGCGAGTGGGTGGTGACCACCGGCACCCGCACACAGGTCACGGCGACCGGCAGCTTCGGCAGTCCGAGGATCTTGCGGGACTCGTCCCGCACCTTCATCTCCTCCGACGACCAGCCGTCCTCCCGCAGCGACCCGGCCCAGGGCACCACGTTCAGCGCGACCGGCTCGGGGAACGGCCCCGTGCTGTCCCCCACGGCCCGCCGCACATCACCGGGGCTGGTCCCCAGCTCCGTGCCCGCGACCAGGGACAGCTGGGCCCGCAGCGTCTCCACGCCGGCCCGGCCCGCACCGCTCACCGCCTGGTACGACGACACCACCAGCTCGCGCAGCCCGAACTCGGCGTGCAGCGCGCCCAGGGCGACGATCATCGACAGGGTCGTGCAGTTGGGGTTGGCGACGATGCCGCGCGGCCGGACCCGGGCCGTGTGCGGATTGACCTCGGGCACCACCAGGGGCACGTCCGGGTGCATCCGGAAGGCGCCGGAGTTGTCGACCACCACCACGCCCTTGGCGGCGGCGATCGGCGCCCACTGCGCGGAGACCTCGTCCGGTACGTCGAACATGGCGACGTCGACGCCGTCGAAGGCCGCCTCGGACAGGGCCACCACCTCGACCTCCTCGCCGCGCACGGCCAGCTTGCGGCCGGCCGAGCGCGCCGAGGCGATCAGACGGATCTCGCCCCAGACGTCCGCGCGCTGGGACAGGATCTGGAGCATCACCGTGCCGACGGCTCCGGTCGCTCCCACGACCGCGAGCGTCGGGCGTACGGTCATCGGCCGGTGCCCCCGTAGACGACGGCCTCGTCGCTGTCGGAGTCGAGACCGAAGGCGCTGTGCACCGCGCGGACGGCCTCGGACACGTCGTCGGCCCGGGTGACCACCGAGATACGGATCTCGGATGTCGAGATCAGCTCGATGTTCACGCCGGCGTCGGACAGCGCCTCGAAGAACGCCGCGGTGACCCCGGGGTTGGTCTTCATGCCGGCGCCGACCAGGGAGATCTTGCCGATCTGGTCGTCGTAGCGCAGGGAGTCGAAGCCGATGCCCGGGCGGTTCTTCTCCAGGGCGTCGATGGCCTTGCGGCCCTCGGTCTTCGGCAGCGTGAAGGAGATGTCCGTCAGGCCCGTGGCCGCGGCGGACACGTTCTGCACGACCATGTCGATGTTGATCTCGGCGTCGGCGATCGTACGGAAGATGGAGGCCGCCTCACCGGGCTTGTCGGGCACGCCGACGACCGTGATCTTGGCCTCGGAGGTGTCGTGCGCGACACCCGAGATGATGGCCTGCTCCACCTTCTTTTCCCCTTGCTCGATGGGCTCGCTGCTGACCCACGTGCCCTTGAGCCCACTGAAGGAGGAACGGACGTGGATCGGGATGTTGTACCGGCGTGCGTACTCCACGCAGCGGTGGAGCAGCACCTTCGACCCGGACGAGGCCAGCTCCAGCATGTCCTCGAAGGAGATCCAGTCGATCTTCCGGGCCTTCTTCACCACCCGCGGGTCGGCGGTGAACACGCCGTCCACGTCGGTGTAGATCTCGCAGACCTCGGCGTCGAGCGCGGCGGCGAGCGCCACGGCCGTCGTGTCGGACCCGCCCCGGCCGAGGGTGGTGATGTCCTTCTTGTCGGCGCTGACGCCCTGGAAACCGGCGACGATGGCGATGTTGCCCTCGTCCAGCGCGGTACGGATGCGGCCCGGGGTGACGTCGATGATCCGGGCTTTGTTGTGGACCGAGTCGGTGATGACGCCTGCCTGGCTGCCGGTGAAGGACTGGGCCTCGTGACCCAGGTTCTTGATCGCCATGGCCAGCAGGGCCATGGCGATGCGCTCTCCGGCGGTCAGCAGCATGTCGAACTCACGCCCCGCAGGCATCGGGGATACCTGCTCGGCGAGATCGATCAACTCGTCCGTCGTGTCGCCCATCGCGGAAACGACCACAACCACCTGGTTGCCGTTCTTCTTCGCTTCCACGATCCGCTTGGCGACGCGCTTGATGCCCTCGGCATCGGCTACGGAGGAGCCTCCGTACTTCTGCACGACAAGGCCCACGTGCGCTCCTCGCTCATTTCGTCGATTGCCCGCCCAGTCTAACGAGCGCCCGAAATTCCCTTCCCGAGTACCGCATGGTGAGATGTCCGGTCGCCGCGCCGAGCGCTGTCCGGTGAGTCCCTGCCCACAATCGCGCGGCTGAAGACAGCGCGTGGGTTTTTCACCTGTGACATGCGGCTCCGCCGCGCGGACGCCCCGCGGGAAGGGCCGTGCGGCCGTCGGTCGGCCGCGGCGGCATCGTGGCCGGTCGCGCAGTTCCCCGCGCCCCTTCGGGGCACTACCGGCGCGAGCGCAGTCCGAGCGGGGTGGCGATCTCCTGCTGCATCACGCGGCCCGCCTCGATCTCCAGGGTGTCGTCGCCCATGCCCTGGTCGGTGTCGAGGCCGTCCAGCTCCTCCAGGGGCTGGTCGAGCCGGACGTGCGCGAGGACCGAGTGCAGGGCACGCAGGGTCGCGGAGGCGGTGGAGCCCCAGTTGGAGAAGTAGGAGAACTGCCACCACCACAGCGCTTCCGTGGTGCGGCCCGCGCGGTAGTGCGCCATGCCGTGCCGCAGGTCGGTGATGACGTCCGCGAGGTCGTCGGAGATACGGGCGGGCACCGGCGCGGTACGCGGCTCGTAGGGGTCGAAGACCTCCGAGTAGACGTCGACCGGCTCCAGCAGCCGGGCAAGGTTCTCGCGCAGCTCGTCCACGTCCGGGTCCGGGCCCGTGTCGGTCTCGTAGCGCTCGTCCGGGACGATGTCCTCGTGCGCGCCGAGGCGTCCGCCGGCCAGCAGGAGCTGGGAGACCTCCAGGAGCAGGAAGGGGACCGCCGAGTCCGGCTCGTCGCCCCTGGCGACCTCCGTGACGGCCACCAGGAAGCTCTCCACCTGGTCCGCGATCTGGACCGCGAAGTCGTCCGGGTTCTGCGTCGTGGCGTGCAGCGTGGCGTCAGACATCTAGGAGTCGTCTCCCCTCGAAGGCGCGGCCGAGGGTGACCTCGTCCGCGTATTCCAGGTCGCCACCCACCGGGAGGCCGCTGGCCAGGCGGGTGACCTTCAGGCCCATGGGTTTGATCATGCGGGCGAGGTACGTGGCCGTCGCCTCGCCCTCAAGGTTGGGGTCCGTGGCCAGGATCAGCTCGGTGACGGTGCCGTCGGCCAGGCGGGCTAGGAGCTCCCGGATGCGCAGGTCGTCCGGGCCCACGCCCTCGATCGGGCTGATGGCGCCGCCGAGCACGTGGTACCGGCCGCGGAACTCACGCGTCCGCTCGATCGCCACCACGTCCTTCGGCTCCTCGACCACGCAGATGACCGAGAGGTCCCGGCGGGTGTCCCGGCACACCGCGCACAGCTCTTCCTGCGCCACGTTCCCGCAGGCCGCGCAGAAGCGGACCTTCGCCTTCACCTCCAGGAGCGCCTGGGCCAGCCGGCGTACGTCCGTCGGCTCGGCCTGCAGGACGTGGAAGGCGATCCGCTGCGCGCTCTTGGGACCGACGCCGGGCAGCCGCCCCAGTTCGTCGATGAGGTCCTGGACCACGCCTTCGTACAACGGAGTGCCCTTCCTGGAGTCTTTCCCGGTACGTACGGTAGATGGCTGCCGCCCGTCCTAGGAAGGCGGTGCGGATGTCCTGCCGGTGGCGAACGTCAGAACGGCAGACCCGGGATGCCGCTGCCGCCGCCCAGGCCCTGCGCGAGCGGGCCGAGTTTCTGCTGCTGGAGCGCCTGCGCGTTCTCGTTGGCCGCTTGGACGGCGGCGACGACCAGGTCGGCGAGGGTCTCGATGTCCTCCGGGTCGACCGCCTTGGGGTCGATCTTCAGCGCCCGCAGTTCGCCGGCGCCGGTCACGGTGGCCGTCACCAGGCCGCCGCCCGCCTGCCCGGCGATCTCCGTGTTCGCCAGTTCCTCCTGAGCCTTCGCCAGTTCCTCCTGCATCTTCTGAGCCTGCTGGAGCAGCTGCTGCATATTGGGCTGGCCACCACCGGGAATCACGATCAGCTCCTGGTTCGATCTCGTCTTCCGCCGTTGAGCACGAGCCTACGTGGTCCACGCGGCCCTCGCCCCGCCACTCTTTCGGGTGAGAACGCGCTGTCTCCTATACCTGATCAAGCCCCCCTTCCGGGCGGAAAAGCAATGAAAGCGCCACCTTCGCCACCCATTGGGCGGTAGGAAGGACGCCGCGCGTCAGCATCCGATGTCACACAACGTGACCGGTCGTGATCAGTAGGGAGTGCCGGGTGGGTCAGCCGGAGATGCAGCCCGAGGGTCCGCCTCAGGACGGGCGGGGCGAGGGCGCGGCCGGGCTGCGCCCCGGCGACCTGGCCGGCCGGGCCTTTCCGCTCGGGGACTGGGCGGAGCCGATCGAACGGCTCGACGAGCTGTACCGGTGGGTGGAACGGGGGGCGCTGGAGACGGCGGCGTGGTATCTCGCGGACCGGGTGTGGAAGCGACGGGCCGCGCGGGGGCTGCGGGCCGGGGCGGCGGCGGGCGCGGTGGGCGGGGCCGCGCTGCCCCTGCTGGATCTGACCGGGGTGATCGCCGGGGCGGCGCCCTGGGGGTATCTGGCCCTGGTGCTCACGGTGGCCTGCCTGGGGGTCGACCGGTTCTTCGGGGTGACGTCCGGGTGGATGCGGGACGTGGCGACCGCGCAGGCCGTGCAGCGGCGGCTTCAGGCGCTGCAGTTCGACTGGGCGTCGGAGAGCGTGCGCGAGGTGCTGGGGCCGGCGGAGGGTACGGCGGCGGAGGCCGCCGACCGGTGCCTCGGGGTGCTGCGGCGCTTCTCGGAGGACGTGACCGAACTGGTGCGCACGGAGACGGCGGACTGGATGGTCGAGTTCCGCACGGGCACGGCCCCCCTCGGGCTGCAGGCGGCCCTGCCCACCGGCCCGCGCCCCGACACCCCCGGCACCCCGAGCCGCTTCCCCGCCCCGCCGGGCACCCCCACCCGCCCCAACATGCCCCGCCAACGCCCCCCGGAGCCCCGGTGACCCCGTGATCCGGTGACCCCGGTGGTCCCGGAGGCTCCGCGCCGACGACGGCCCGGGCACGCCGTGGCGCGTTGCGGTCATGCGCAGAGTTTCATTCCCTCGGGGGTCCAGCAGGGGACATGGCCGTGGGTGCGGATGATGTCCTGGCCGTTTCCGCGGGACAGATAGGTCAGGAAGCTGGAGACCAGGGAGTCGGCGGGCGGCTGGCCGTAGGTGTAGGCGTACTCGATCTCCCGGTACGGGTACGGGCTGCCGCCGTGTTCGATGTCGTCCACCGACGGGGCGTCGCCGTCCAGGCTCAGGACGTGCAGGCCCGCCGTGGAGTCCGCGAGGTTCAGCTCGCTGTAGCCGATGGCGCCCGGCACCTTCGCCACCTGGGTGAGCACCTGCTGCGTGGAGTCCAGCTCGCAGCGCGGCACCGTCGCCGTCGGATCGTCCACGGTGACGCAGTCCACGGACGAGTTGGCCGTCTCGCCCCGGCCGAGCACCCGCCGCTGGAAGACCTGCCGGGTACCGGAGTTGGCGTCCCGGCTGACGAGGTGGACCTTGAGGTCCGGGCCGTCCAGCTGCCGCCAGTTGGTGATGTCGCCGCGGTACAGCCGCCGTACCTGGGCCGTGGTGAGGTTCTTCAGGCCCACCTTGTCGTTCACCACCAGCGCGAAGACCGACACCGCGATCCGGTTCTCGCGCAGTTCGGGCATGTCGTTCGGCTTGGGGCCGTCGGAGAGTGCGACCAGCGGCGGCGAGCCCTTCTTGTGCCACTGGGCCCCGGTGGCGTCCAGTTCCCTGATGCCCGCCGTCGATCCGTGCGGGTCCACGGTGATGGCCGAGTCCACGCAGTCCGCCTCGTACTTGTCCGCCACCTCACGCAGTACGGGCGCGAACGCCGTGGAGCCGGTGACGGTCAGCGAACCCTTGGCGCAGCCGATCGGCGGGGGCGTGTCGTCCCGGGCCACGACGATGGTGGCGAGCGTGACCACGCAGACGGTGAGCATGATGGTGATGAGCCGGGAGGCCCGGCTGAACAGCGGCGGCTTGTCGTCCGGCGTGGCCGAGCGGTTGGGGTGGACCTCGCCCTCCCGGAGGCCGCCCGTGATCCGTATCGGCCGCCCGACGTCGCCGCCCGACAGCAGCACCAGCAGCTTGAAGTGGTCCGCCCTGTTGAGCGGGACCCGCGGGATGCGCAGGCTGTTGCCGGAGTAGGAGAAGCCGCGGTCCGGGGTGAAGTGGTCCATCAGATGGTCGGTGTGGGTCGGCTGGGTGACCGACACGCCCCGCACCGTCCGGTCGGTGAACACCGCGGTCAGACCGTGCTGTTCGGGCCCCGTGTAGTCGTCCCGGTCGATGCCCTGCGAGCCGTCGTTCTCCACGCGCAGCAGCACGAGCGTGGCGTCCGCCATGTCCGGCGCCTCGTCGAACAGGCCCAGCCGCCGGTTGAGCCGGCCCGACCGCTCGTCGTCCCCTATGGGGTTGTCCATCTGGACGCGGTAGCCGATCCGTTTGCGGCGCGGCACCCGGCGCTCGTACCAGACCATGCCCGCCGACGCGACGATGCCCAGCAGCGCCGTACCGACGGCTACGACGTTCTCCGTGCTCAGCCACTCCATGTGGGTGCCCCCGCCACTCCCCGGAGTCAAGGTGGGGTCACCGTACGCGCACCGGAGCGGACAATCCGGTCTGGTACGCAGAAGTTCTCCGGACGTTCAACCGGCCTGCGGGGAACGGGAGTTCGGCGCACGGTGGCTGGCACGGGGCCGGCCGGCTCACCGCCGGGTGTACGTCAGGTTCTCCCCGCCGGCCGGCTTCGTGCGCCGCAGCCGGCCGTCCGGCAGCAGTGTGACCAGGGTGGCCTCGCCGGGGCTGCACGACGACAGCGGTTCGCCGGAGGCGACGGTGGACGGGCCGATCCGCAACGGGCCTTCGCCGCTGGGCTGTTCGGCCAGCTTCGCCTCGAACACGCAGTGGTAGGTGCCGCCGCCCTCGGCCGGTCCGTCGGCGACCAGCGTCAGCACGGTGTCGCCCACCTTCCCCTGGGTGATGGTGAGTTCGCGGGTGTTGTGCCCGGCGGCGTTCTCGATCGACGTCTCCCATGTGCCCAGGTACGCGGCCGGTACCACGCCGTCCGCGGGCGCCGAGTCCGTGGGCGACGGCGTCCCGCCGGTGGGTCCGCCGGTCGGCGGGGCGGAGGTGGCGGTGCCGCCGCCGCCCTTGTCGTCGGTGGTGCCGCCCCCGTTCAGCAGCGCGTACACCGAGCCGCCCGCGGCGAGCGCGACGACCAGCGCGATCACGACGAGCAGCGCCGTGGACCGGCCGCTGCGCCGCTCGGGCTCCTGCGTGCCCGGTCCGTACGGCGGAGTGGGGCCGGGGCCGCCGGCGTACGGCGGCTGGTGCGGGTAGCCGTACCCGGCCGGCTGGGGATGCTGCTGCGGGTGCCCGTGGCCGTACGGACCCGGAACCCCCGCGGGCCCGAACCCGGAGTGCGGGGGCGCGCCGGGCCCGGGCGTATGGCCGGCGGCCACCGCCGGAAGCCGGCCGCCCGCCGGGACCGAGCCCTCCGACACCGACGGAGCGGGGCCGTCCGTGACAGCAGCATGCTCCGGAGACCCCGAACCACCGACCCCGAAACCGAAAGCGGCGACCCCGGGCCCGACCGAACCGGGAACCCCCGGACCGGGAGCGACGGGATGAGGAGCGGCGGGATGGGGAGCCGCCGGACCAGGGACGCCCGAAGCGGGAGCAGCGGGCCCGGGAGCGGCCGAACCTGGAAGGCCCGGACCTGGAGTGGCCGGACCTGGAGTGGCGGGACCAGGAACCGCCGGACCGGACGCGGCGGGATGAGGGGCCGCCGAACCAGGGACGCCCGAAGCTGGAGCGGCCGGACCAGGAACCCCCGGACCAGGGACGCCCGAAGCGGGAGCGGACGGGCCGGGAACACCCGAAGCTGGAGCGGCCGGGCCGGGAACCCCCGGTTCGGGGGCGAACGGCATGCGGGTCTGAACCGCTGTGTTGCCGTCCCGGGCGGGCGCGTCACCGCCCCCCGCCGGATGTCCGCCGGACGCCCCCGCGCCGCCCGCGCCCTGGACACCCGCCCGATCCGAGCCCTCAGCCCCGTCCGCGCCCCGAACCCCCGCCACACCCAGCGCACCCGCCGGATTCACGTCCCCGGCGTCCCCCGGGCCCGGTGCTGGTGCCGGTGTCCTCGTGGTGGTGTCGTTCTCTGGGTTTTCCGTTTCCAGCAAGCTGACCGCGTGGCGGCCGAGTTGGGCGACCAGGGTGGCGGGGAGCCAGGGGTCGCGGGAGCGGCCGTCGGACACGGTGTCCTCCGCGCCGGTGCGTTCCAGGATCCGGTCCAGCGTCGGCCGTGCGGCCGGATCCTTGCGCAGGCAGTCGCGGACGAGGTCGGCGATGCCCTCGGGGACGCCCGCGAGGTCGGGTTCCTCCTGGGCGATCCGGAACATCAGGGCGTGCACCCCGCTGCCGGCGCCGCCGAAGGGGAGCGTGCCGGTCGCCGCGTAGGCGAGCACGGAGCCGAGGCAGAAGACGTCGCAGGCGGGCGTGATCCGGTCGCCGCGCACCTGCTCGGGCGCCATGAACCCGGGCGAGCCGACCAGTGAGCCGGTGCGGGTGAGCCCGTCCCCGGCCAGCGTCTCCAGCGCCCGCGCGATCCCGAAGTCGATGACCCGCGGCCCGTCGATGGTCACCAGCACGTTGGACGGTTTCAGGTCGCGGTGGACGATCCCGGCGGCGTGGATGTCCTGGAGCGCGTGCGCGAGCCCGGCGGCGAGGATGCGCACCGTGCGCTCGGGCAGCGCGCCGTGCTCGCGCCCGACGACCTGCTGCAGGCTGGGCCCGGCGACGTACCCGGTGGCCACCCATGGCACGGCCGCCTCGGTGTCCGCGTCCAGGACCGGCGCCGTCCAGTGGCCGCCGACCCGCCGGGCGGCCCGCACCTCCTGCCGGAACCGTGCCCGGAACTCCTCCTGCGCGGCCAGTTCCTCGCGCACCAGTTTCACCGCGACGGTACGGCCCCGCTCCGACCGGGCCAGGTACACATGCCCCATCCCGCCCGCGCCGAGCCGCGCCAGCAGCCGGTACGCCCCGATCCCGCGCGGATCACCAGGTCCCAGCTTCTCCACGGAACCGCCGCCTCCCCCCGTACGTCAGCCTCGGACCGAGGATAGTGCGGCCCTGGAAGGAGTCGCCCGGGGTGGTCCGCGCGGTTCCGGCATCCCCCGGTCCGGGCGGCGGGCGGCTCGCCCCGGGCCCGGTCCCGGGCGCGAGGAGGCCGCCGGCGTCGACAACCTGTCGCATAAACCCCCCGGCCACGGAACAGGACGCCGATGTCCGGTCCGCGCCGCGGGCCTCTACGCTCGCGGGCATGACCCCTCAGCCCCGCCCCGACGCCGGCGCCGCCGTGAAGGCCGCGGACCGCGCGCATGTGTTCCACTCCTGGTCCGCTCAGGACCTCATCGACCCGCTCGCCGTGGCCGGCGCGGAAGGGTCGTACTTCTGGGACTACGACGGCACGCGGTACCTGGACTTCACCAGCGGGCTCGTCTTCACCAACATCGGCTACCAGCACCCGAAGGTGGTCGCCGCGATCCAGGAGCAGGCCGCCTCCCTGGCCACGTTCGCGCCCGCGTTCGCGGTGGAGGCCCGTTCCGAGGCGGCCCGGCTGATCGCCGAGCGGACGCCCGGCGACCTCGACAAGATCTTCTTCACCAACGGCGGCGCCGACGCGATCGAGCACGCCGTCCGCATGGCCCGGCTGCACACGGGCCGCCCGAAGGTGCTGTCGGCGTACCGCTCCTACCACGGCGGCACCCAGCAGGCGATCAACGTCACCGGCGACCCGCGCCGCTGGCCCTCCGACAGCGGGTCGGCCGGGGTCGTCCACTTCTGGGCGCCGTTCCTCTACCGCTCCCGCTTCTACGCCGAGACCGAGGAGCAGGAGTGCGCCCGGGCGCTGGAGCACCTGGAGACCACGATCGTCTTCGAGGGTCCGGGCACCGTCGCCGCGATCGTCCTGGAGACCGTCCCGGGCACGGCGGGCGTCATGGTGCCGCCGCCGGGCTATCTCGCGGGCGTGCGGGAGCTGTGCGACAAGTACGGGATCGTCTTCGTCCTGGACGAGGTCATGGCCGGGTTCGGGCGGACCGGTGAGTGGTTCGCGGCCGATCTGTTCGGCGTCGTACCGGACCTGATGACCTTCGCGAAGGGCGTGAACTCCGGCTATGTGCCGCTCGGCGGGGTGGCCATCTCCGAGAAGATCGCCGAGACCTTCGGCAAGCGCGCCTATCCGGGCGGTCTGACGTACTCCGGCCATCCGCTGGCCTGCGCCGCCGCCGTCGCCACCCTCAAGGTGATGGAGGACGAGGGCGTCGTCGCCAACGCGCGGCGGCTGGGCTCGACCGTGGTGGAGCCGGGGCTGCGCGCACTGGCCGAGCGGCACCCCAGCGTGGGCGAGGTGCGCGGCGTCGGCATGTTCTGGGCGCTCGACCTGGTCAAGAACCGCGAGACCCGGGAGCCCCTGGTGCCGTACAACGCGACGGGCGAGGCGAACGCCCCGATGGCCGCGTTCGGTGCCGCCGCCAAGCGGCACGGCCTGTGGCCCTTCATCAACATGAACCGCACCCATGTCGTGCCGCCCTGCAATGTCTCCGAGGCCGAGTTGAAGGAGGGTTTCGCGGCCCTGGACGCGGCCTTGAGCGTGGCCGACACCTACACGGAGTGAGCGTCACCGCAGCACCGATTCCCACCGGGCGCAACCCGAACGCGTAAGGTGGCGTGCTCGTAGACATAAGCGAGTACGTCACCCGCACGTGTGAGGAGAGGTCGCCGACCATGCCCGGCAACGGCGCCGTGACGCGCAGCACCCTGCGCCAGCAGATCGCGGACGCGCTGCGTGACGAAGTGCTCGCCGGCCGACTCCAGCCGGGGCGGGAATTCACGGTGAAGGAGATCGCCGAACAGTACGGCGTGTCGGCGACCCCGGTCCGGGAGGCGCTGGTCGACCTGTCCGCGCAGGGCATCCTGGAGGCCGACCAGCACCGCGGCTTCCACGTCCCTGAGTACTCGCTGACCGACTACCGGGGCATGATCGAGGCCCGCAGCCTGGTCACGGACGGCATGTTCCAGGCCCTCGCCGAGGGCCACGGCGCCTTCCAGGACCCGGCCGACCAGCGGACCGCGGCGGCCCTGACCACGGTACGGCGGCGTGGCGAGGAGGCCCGGCGTGCGGCGGGCGCCGGCGACCTGAGCGTGCTCATCGGTTACGACCTGCGTTTCTGGCGGGAGCTGAGCGCCCTGTTCGGCAACCCCTACCTCGCCGACTTCCTGCACCGGCTCCGCCTGCTGTCCTGGGTGTGCGCGGTGCAGCACCTGCGCCGCCTGCCGGACCTGCGCGGTCTGCTGTGGTCAGGCCACACCGAACTCGTCGACGCGCTGACGCGGCGGGACGCCGCCGGGGCCCGCGCGGTCGTCACCGCCTACAACACGCACTCCCTCGCCGTCATCGAGCGGCTGGCGGCCCGGTGAGCGGCCGTAGCGGGGCGGTCGACCTCACCGTGGTCGTACCCGCCTACAACGAGGAGGCGCGCCTCGGTCCCACCCTCACCGCCATCACCGGCTATCTGGGCGAGAGCGAGGGCCGCTGGGGCGAGTGGGAGGTCGTCGTCGCCGACGACGGCTCGACCGACGGCACCCGGGACGTCGTCACCCGGCTCGGACATCCTCGGATCCGGCTGGTCAGCGCCCCGCGCAACCGCGGCAAGGGCCACGCGCTGCGGCTCGGGGTCGCCGACTCGCGCGGCCGGCGGGTGCTGGTCACCGACGCCGACCTGGCCGCCCCCATCGAGGAGCTGGAGCGGCTGGACAAGGCGCTCAGCGAGGGGAACGCGGTGGCGATCGGTTCGCGTTCCGTGCCGGGCGCGGACATCGCCCACCGGCAGCACCGCATCCGCGAATGGCTCGGCCGGGCCGGCAACCTGCTGATACGCGCGACCGCGGTGCCCGGCATACGGGACACCCAGTGCGGTTTCAAACTGTTCGACGGCGAGCGGGCGCGCACGGCGTTCGCGGACTCCCGGCTCGACGGCTGGGGCATCGACGTCGAAGTGCTCCAGCGTTTCCACCGCTCGGGCTGGCCGATCGCCGAGGTCCCGGTGCGCTGGAGCCACCAGCCCGGTTCGAAGATCGGCCCGCTCGACTACGCGCGTGTGCTGGCCGACCTGGCCCGGTTGCGGGCCCGCGCGCTGCGCCCCGCCGATCTGCTGGCGGCCTTCCTGTTCCTGCTGATGGCGGTCCTCCTGTACGCGGGCCGCCTCTTCGACCCGGCCCACCGCTACCTCCCGGACTCGCTGCAGGACCAGAACCAGTGGGAGTGGTTCTTCGCGGTGACGGCCGACAACATCGCCCATCTGCGCAACCCGCTCTTCACCGACCTGCAGGGCTTCCCCGACGGCGTCAACCTGATGGCCAACACGGTCATGCTGGGCCTGTCCGTGCCGTTCGCGCCGCTCACCCTGCTGGCCGGACCGGCGGTCTCGCTGAGCGTGTGCATGGCGCTGGGGCTGGCCGCGACCGCCGCCGCCTGGTACTGGCTGATCGTGAAGCGGGTGGTGCGGCAGCGGGCCGCCGCGTTCCTCGGCGCGTCGCTGGCGGCCTTCGCCCCGCCGATGGTCAGCCACGCCAACGCGCATCCCAACTTCGTCGTCCTGTTCATGATCCCGCTGATCATCGACCGGGCCCTGCGGCTGTGCGCGGGCACCCGGGTGGTGCGGGACGGGATCGTGCTGGGCCTGATGGCGGCGTACCAGGTCTTCCTCGGCGAGGAGCCGCTGCTGCTCGCCTCGGTCGGCATGCTGCTGTTCGCGGCCGGCTACGCGGTGGTCCGCCCGGACGTGGCGCGGCTGGCCTGGCGGCCGCTGGGCAAGGGGCTGCTGATCGGCGCGGCGGTCTGTCTGCCGCTGGTCGCCTTCCCGTTGTACTGGCAGTTCGCCGGCCCGCAGAGCTACCACAGCGTCCTGCACGGCGAGAACGCGGGCAACAGCCCCCTCGCGCTGCTCGCCTTCGCCGAGCGTTCCCTGCTCGCCGGTGACGCGCAGGTCGCGGGGTCGCTCTCGCTCAACCCCACGGAGCAGAACGCCTTCTACGGCTGGCCGCTGGTCGCCCTCGCCTTCGCGATCGTCGTACGGCTGTGGGAGCGGGCCCTGGTCAAAGCGCTGGCGTTCACGGCGGTGGCCGCCGCGCTGCTGTCGCTCGGCCCGAAGATCCGCATCCCGCTCACCGACACCGTCGTGCCCGGCCCGTGGGCGGCGCTCGCCCACCGGCCGCTGTTCGAGTCGGTCATCGAGGGCCGCGTCGCGATGATCTGCGCGCCCGCGCTGGGCATCCTGCTCGCGATCGCCGTGGACCGGCTGGCCGCGACCCGCGCCGCGGCGACCCAGTACGTCGGGCTGCTCGGCGTCGCCCTGGCGCTGCTGCCGCTGGTCCCGGCGCCGCTGAAGTCCGTGCCGCGGACGCCGGTGCCGGCGTTCATCGCGGACGGGATGTGGAAGCCGTACGTCCACCCGGGTGAGTCGCTGGTCCCGGTGCCGCTGCCCGATCCCGGCGCCGCGGAGGCGCTGCACTGGCAGACCGCGGCCGGCCTCGGCTTCAGGCTGCCCGGCGGCTACTTCAACGGCCCCTACGGCGAGGACCGCATCGGCATCTACGGCGCCTCCCCCCGCTACACCTCGAACATGCTGCGCGAGGTGCGCTACAGCGGTGTCGTACCGGAGATCGGCACGAACTGGCGGGCGCAGGCCCGGCGGGACTTCGCGTACTGGAAGGCGGGCGTCCTGGTGCTCGCCCCGCAGACCAACGACGGTCCGCTGCGCGAGGCCGTGACGAAGCTGACCGGCAGGGCGGGGAAGTGGACCGGCGGCGTGTGGGTATGGGACCTGCACGAGGGGAGCTGACCCCGCGCCGCACCGACTACCCTTCCCTGACCACCTGCTGTGCGCGCCTGCGCGCCGCGTGCCGATGCGAGGAGCCCTCTTTGGCCTGTGACCTGTGGCTGGTGCCGCTCGTCGACGTGTTGTGTCACACCCCCGACAACCCGTTCGCCGAGGAACTCGCGCAATACAACAAGGTGCTCGCCGAGTCCGGACTGCCGCCGGTGCCGGTGTACCAGTACATGCCGGGCCTGTCCGGGGACGTCGCCCCGGTGGCCGGCTTCGACTACGACGCGCTGCACTTCCTGCGCCGGGCCCATCTGCTCCAGGTGTGCGGGCTTCCGGTGACTCCGGTGGACGAACTGGGCGGGGACTACGAGCAGTTGCTGGAGATGTTCGAGTCGACGGCCCAGCAGTCGCACCTGGTCTGGCACTACGACCACGCCGGCGCCTATGTCCCGGTCGACTTCCCGCAGCCGCTGTCCAACGACGAACTGCTCGCGGGCGGCGGCCCGTTGGGATCCTCGCAGGCGCTGCTGCGGGAGCTGGAGCAGGTGGCACCGGCGATCGGCATCGACCCGGCCAACCCGCCGGCCGCCCCCGAACCGCCGAGCGCGCCCACGGAACTTGAGGAGCCGGCGGTGCCCGCGCCGTACGACCCGAGCCCGTTCGCCCGCGAACGGCATGTCTGGCTCGGACTGCACGCCGCGGCCACCCGGAGCCTGGCCCAGAGCTCGATGATCGTCTTCAGCTGACGGCCAGATCCCGGGGAGCACCGGCGCGCCCTCTGTCATCATCGGCAAGGTGATCTCGACTTCCCGACGCTCCGTCCTGACCGTCCTCGCCGCCGCCGGACTCGGCACCGCGCTGCCCACCGCGCTCGGTGCCGCGCCCGCGTCCGCCGCGAGCGACCTGTACGCCTCCAACACGGACCTCTACCGCAGGCTCGCCGGGCGCGAGGGCATCGACTTCGCCCGCCGCTACCGGCGGCACGCGTACACCGACGACGACCAGGCGGGCGCGCCGGGCGCGTACGGCAGGACCGCGGTCCTCGCCCTGCACGGCGGCGGCATCGAGGGCGGCACCTCCGAACTGTGCCTGGGCATAGCGGGTTACGACCCGAAGGACCTCACCCCACGCTACGGGACGGGGGCGCCGCTGTTCGACTACTGGATGTTCGAGGGCATCAGATCCAGCGGCAACTCCGAGCTGCACGTGACGTCCACGCACTGCGACGACCGGGTGGCCCTCGCGCTCGCGGCCGGTGCCCTCAACGTGGTGAGCGTGCACGGCTGTACGGCCGCCCAGGCGGGCGCCCCCGCGTCCCGGCCCGAGGCGGTGGTGATCGGTGGCCGCAACACCGCCCTGCGCCGGTACCTCGGCGAGGCGCTGGATGCGGCGGGCGTCCAGACGATCGACGCGTCCGCCGACGACGACATCGCCGGGGTCTCGCCGGACAACATCTGCAACCGGACGCTGCTCGGCATGGGCGCGCAGCTGGAGCTGACGACCGAGCTGCGGGCGGCCATGTTCGGCACCAACACCGTCAAGGGCAGGGCCGGTTCGGTCAACGCGGAGTTCTGGAGGTTCGTGGACGCGGTACGGGCGGCGGTGGCCCGCATGGAGGCGGACCCGTCCCAGGCCATCCTCTGACCGGAGCACACGAAGCACAGGGAGCACACGGAGCACAGGCCACGCGGAGAGCACAAGGAGCACACCGAGCACACGGCGGACGCAGCGCCCCGGGGGCGCGACGGGCGGCGACGACCGCGGTGACGGCCCTCGGGAGCGCCGAGCGGGCCTCCGCCCGAGCCGACCGGCGGGGCCGTCCGGCGCTCCGTCCGCTCGCCGCCGGGAGTTGAGCACGCGGAGCACGAAGCGGCGGGGCCCCCGGACACATTCCGGGGGCCCCGCCGGCGCTCGTGACCGTCTCCTCGTCCCGTCGAGGAGCGAACGGCCCTGCTACAGGAACGAGTTGATCTGGATCGTCTCGTCGCGGCCCGGGCCCACGCCGATCGCGGAGATCGGGGCGCCGGACATCTCCTCCAGCGCCTTGACGTAGTTCTGCGCGTTCTTCGGCAGGTCGGAGAACGACTTGGCCTTGGTGATGTCCTCGGACCAGCCGGGCAGCGTCTCGTAGACGGGCTTGGCGTGGTGGAAGTCCGTCTGGGAGTACGGGAGTTCATCGACCCGGCGGCCGTCGATCTCGTAGCCGACGCAGACCGGGATCCGCTCCCAGCCGGTGAGCACGTCCAGCTTGGTGAGGAAGAAGTCGGTCAGTCCGTTGACCCGGGTCGCGTACCGCGCGATCACCGCGTCGAACCAGCCGCAGCGCCGGTCCCGGCCGGTGGTCACGCCCCGCTCGCCGCCGATCCGGCGCAGCGCCTCGCCGTCCTCGTCGAACAGCTCCGTCGGGAAGGGCCCGGCCCCGACGCGGGTCGTGTACGCCTTGAGGATGCCGATGACCCGGCTGATCTTCGTCGGGCCGACGCCGGCACCGGTGCAGGCCCCGCCCGCGGTGGGGTTGCTGGAGGTGACGAACGGATACGTTCCGTGGTCGATGTCCAGCAGCGTGCCCTGCCCGCCCTCGAAGAGGACGACCTTGTCCTGCTCCAGCGCCTGGTTGAGGACCAGCACCGTGTCCGCGACGTACGGCTTGAGCTGGGCCGCGTAGCCCAGCAGCTCCTCGACCACCTGGTCGGCGGTGATGGCACGCCGGTTGTAGAGCTTGGTCAGCATCTGGTTCTTGACGTCGAGCGCCGCCTCGACCTTCTGCTGCAGGATCGACTCGTCGTACAGGTCCTGGACCCGGATGCCGACGCGGTTGATCTTGTCGGCGTAGGTCGGGCCGATGCCGCGCCCGGTCGTGCCGATCTTCCGCTTCCCGAGGAAGCGTTCCGTCACCTTGTCGACGGTGACGTTGTACGGGGTGATGATGTGCGCGTTGCCGCTGATCAGCAGCTTGGAGGTGTCGACTCCGCGCTCGTTCAGACCGCTCAGCTCGGAGAGCAGGACCGACGGGTCGACGACGACGCCGTTGCCGATGACCGGCGTACAACCGGGCGAGAGGATTCCGGAAGGAAGGAGGTGGAGGGCATACTTCTGGTCTCCGACGACCACGGTGTGGCCGGCGTTGTTGCCGCCCTGGTACCGGACGACGTAATCCACCGAGCCACCGAGCAGGTCGGTGGCCTTCCCCTTGCCCTCGTCACCCCACTGAGCACCGAGCAGCACAAGTGCGGGCACGCGCGTACACCCCTTCCGGGCGGGGCATGTCCAAGGTCAGGGGCGTACGCGTAGGGTTCACCGCCACGTACCACCGCGACCGCCGTTGGCCGCACAACCGTCGGACCGGATGCCCCGGAATAGACGAAGCCCCTGGCGCAATAGCGCAAGGGGCTCTTGCACAAAGATGCTACCCGAGGAAGCGAGGCAGGACCGAGGTGGCGACTTTCGCGACGCCCGATCAGCTGCTGGTGATCATCGATCCGGTTGCCCGGCGGACCGACGGAGAATCCGTTCGCATCGCGAAAGACGTGCTCAGCGCGGGTGCGACCACCAAGGTGTGCCTGCCGGACGGTCCGGAGGAGTTCGCCCGGGCGCTGACGCGCCGCGGGTCGCGCCGGCCGGTGGTGGTCGGCGACGACCGCGCGCTGGTGCGGGCGGTGTCCCTGCTGCACCGGCAGCGAGAGCTGGCCGGATGCGTGCTGTCCATGGTGCCGGTGGGGGGCGCGCTGGCGCTGGCCGAGACGCTGGGGGTGCCGACCGGTGCGGTGGCCGCCGCCCGGGCGGTGCTCGACGGCTCGGAGCGCCGCCTGGACCTGCTGGTGGACGACAGCGACGGGGTGGTGCTGGGCGCCCTGCGGATTCCGCCGCTCGCGCCCCGCGAGGACCGGCCGGCGGAGCCGGTGGGTGCCACCGCCGTTTCGGGGCGTCCTTGGCTGCGCTCGACGTACCGGTCGCTGGTGCGGACCCTGGCGCCCCGGCCGTCCCGGCTCGCCCCGGCCCCGCCCGGCCCCGCCCGGCTGCGGGTGGAGGTCGACGGGGCGACGCTCATCGACCTGGACCAGCCGGTGGAGGCGGTGTCGGTGACGCCGGGCACCGCCGGGCAGGCCGAGGTGGAGGTGCGGCCGGTGTCGGTGGGCGCGGAGGCGTCCGCGCTGCGGGTGTCGGGACGCACAGTGACGGTGACCGGGGCGGACTTCCGCTACCACACGGACGCGGGCGTCACGGGCCCGGTCCGCCGCCGCACCTGGACCCTCCGGGAACAGGCCTGGACCCTGACCCTCCCATAGCCCGGGCCCACACCCCAAAGGGCCGCAGGGAACTACGCGCCCAGCCACCACGCACCCGCACACGAACACCGACACACCACGGTCGGCCCAACCGCATCCACCCCGCCCCGGCCGCGCCCCAAAGGGCCGCGAGGAACTACGCGCCCAGCCACCACGCACCCGCACACGAACACCGACACACCACGGTCGGCCCAACCGCATCCACCGCGCCCCGGCCGCGCCCCAAAGGGGCGCGGGGAACTGCGCGCCCAGCCACCACGCGCCCGCACACGAACGCCGACGCAACCCCGGCCGAGCCAGCGGAGCGCCCCGTCAGTCGGCGGAGCGGGCCCTCGGGTACAGGCGCTCGCGGTGCAGTCGCCAGCGTTCCATCATGCCCGCCACGTCCTGTTCGATGAACTCGAAGAAGGCAAGGGTCTCCGCCAGCCGGCGGCCCGCCGGGGTCGTGGCGCCCAGGCTCGCCACACCGTCCCGCAGGGCGTCCTCCCAGCGCTTGATGATCGCCTCGCGGCTGGTGAGCGCCTGGTACCACTGGTCGTTGTGCACCCGGTACCGCTCCCGCCGCGAGCCGGGTTCCCGCTCGCGGGAGACCAGGAGCACCTGGGCCAGATAGCGCACCGCGCCGGAGACGGCCGCGGGGCTGATCCTGAGCTGTTCCCCCAGTTCCGCGGAGGTCAGCGTGCCGGTGTCGGAGGCGAGCAGCGCGGCGAACACCCGGGACGGCATGCGCGGCACGCCCGCCTCGACGAGTTGCGCCGCGAAGGACTCCACGAACCGCGAGACCGCCTCCGGGTCCCGCCCCACCGCCGCTGACTCCGCCATACCGTCACCCTACCCGCGGTTTATACGCTTCCTTAACTTCACAATTTTCTGAATGAAGCGTACGTTCCGAATCATGACGAAGGCAATCACGGTCTCGGGGCTCCACAAGTCCTTCGGCCGCACCCACGCGCTGGACGGCCTCGACCTGGAGGTCGAGACCGGCGAGGTGCACGGCTTCCTCGGCCCCAACGGCGCCGGCAAGTCGACCACCATCAGGGTCCTGCTCGGCCTGCTGCGGGCCGACTCGGGCGCCGCACAGGTACTCGGCCGCGACCCGTGGACGGACGCCGTCGAGGTGCACCGGCGCATCGCCTACGTGCCCGGAGACGTCACCCTGTGGCGCAACCTCTCCGGCGGCGAGGTCATCGACCTCTACGGCCGCCTGCGCGGAGGGCTCGATCCACGGCGCCGCACGGAACTGATCGAACGCTTCGAACTGGACCCCACCAAGAAGGGCCGCACCTACTCCAAGGGCAACCGGCAGAAGGTCGCCCTGGTCGCCGCCTTCGCCTCGGACATCGACCTGCTGATCCTGGACGAACCGACGTCCGGCCTCGACCCGCTGATGGAGGCGGTCTTCCAGCGCTGCGTCGAGGAGGAACGCGACCGGGGCCGCACGATCCTGCTGTCCTCGCACATCCTCAGCGAGGTGGAGGAGCTGTGCGACCGGGTGAGCATCATCCGCAAGGGCCGCACGGTCGAGACCGGCTCCCTGGCCGACCTGCGCCATCTGACCCGGACCAGCGTCAGTGCCGAACTCGCGGGCCCACCGAACGGGCTCGCGGGCCTGCCCGGCGTCCACGACCTCGACGTCCAGGGCCGCCGCGTCCGCCTCCAGGTCGACACGGACAAGCTGAACGAGGTCCTGCGCTCGCTGAGCGAGTCCGGCGTGCGCTCGCTGACCTCGACCCCGCCGACGCTGGAGGAAATGTTCCTTCGGCACTACGAAACCGAGACCGACGAGGTGGCACGGTGAGCGCCGGCACCCTCTCCCCGCACGCCCGCGACGCCCGGACCGGCGGCTCCCGCCACCTGGCCGGCACCGGCGTGCTGCTGCGCTTCGCGCTGCGCCGCGACCGCGTGATGATCCCGGTGTGGGTCGCGGTGAACGCGCTGATGGTCCTGTCCATGCCGAAGTCGCTGACGAGCCTGTACGGCACCGCCGCCGCACGCGCCGACCTGCTCCGCCAGATGGACACCAACCCCTCCCTGCGCGCGCTCATCGGCCCGGTCTTCGACGACTCGCTGGGCGCCCTGACGGCCTGGCGCGTCGGCATCTACGCGGGCGCGCTCGCCGCGGTGACCAGCCTGCTCGTCGTGGTCCGGCACACCCGCGACGAGGAGGAGAGCGGTCGGCAGGAACTCGTCTCGTCCGGCATGGTCGGCCGCCGTGCCCCGCTGACCGCGGGCCTGCTGGCCGCGGTCGTCGCCAACGCGGTACTGGCGCTGCTGCTCGTCGCCGGCCTGGCCGGACACGGCGGCTTCGGGGCGCTCGCCCTCGGCCTGGGCATCGCCGGCGTCGGCATGGTCTTCGCGACGGCCGCGGCGATCGTGGTCCAGCTCACGGAGAGCGCACGGCTGGCCCGCGGTCTGACCGCGGCCGTGCTCGGCGCCGCCTTCGTGCTGCGCGCGGCCGGCGACTCGGCGTCCTCCGACGGCTCCTCCGTCCTGACCTGGCTGTCCCCGCTCGGCTGGCTGGAGAACCTGCGGTCCTTCGCCGACGAACGCTGGTGGGTCCTGCTGCTGTTCGCCGCGGCCGTGGCCGCGCAGGCGGCCGTCGCCTACGTGCTCGCCGGCCGCCGCGACACCGGCATGAGCTTCCTGCCGACCCTGCCGGGACCGGCCCGGGGTCGGCTCGGCTCGGCCGGCGCGCTGGCCTGGCGGCTCCAGCGGGGCAGCGTCCTCGGCTGGTCGATCGGCTTCTTCCTGGCCGGCGTGGTCTACGGCGGGATGACCGACGGCGCGGCCGACCTGGTCCGCGACAACAAACAGGCCCGGGACCTGTTCGAGCGCATGGGCGGCCAGTCCGGGATCACCGACGCCTTCCTCGCCTCGATGGTCGGGATCATGGGTCTCGTCGCCGCCCTGTACGTCGTCTCGTCCGTCCTGCGGCTGTACGGCGAGGAGACCGCCGGCCGGGCGGAGCCCGTGCTGGCCGGGGCGGTGGGCCGGCTGCGCTGGGCCGCGGGCCACCTGGCGATCGCCTTCGGCGGGGTGGCGCTGCTCATGCTCCTGACCGCCCTGGGCTTCGCCGCCGGATACGGCAGGCAGGTCGGCCCGATCCTCGGGGCGTGCCTGGTGCAGGTGCCCGCCGTCTGGGTGGTGGGCGGCCTGGCGGTCCTCGTGTACGGCGTGCTGCCGCGCGGCGCGATGGTGGCCTGGGGGGTCGCCGGTGCGGTGCTGCTGATCGGCTGGGTCGGTCCCGCGCTGGACGTTCCGCAGGTGGTGCTCGACCTGTCACCGTTCGGCCATCTGCCCAAGCTGCCGGGCAGCCCGATGCGGTGGGGCCCCGTGCTTGTCCTCCTGTCGCTGGCCGTGGCCCTGGTCGGGGCCGGGCTCACGGGCCTGCGGCGACGGGACCTGACGTAGCGCTGCGCTTGCGTCGGCCGGATGGTCGCCGTGGCGCGGCAGGCCGGCTGCCGGGTGCGGCGGTGTTGTGGCTGAGCGCGCAGTTCCCCGCGCCCCTTCAGGGCGGACGCCCGCCGTGGCGCGGTGCGCCGGTGGGCGGGTGCGGCAGTGTCGTGGCTGAGCGCGCAGTTCCCCGCGCCCCTTCCGGGCGGACGCCCGCCGTGGCGCGGTACGCCGGTGGGCGGGTGCGGCAGTGTCGTGGCCGAGCGCGCAGTTCCCCGCGCCCCTTCAGGGCGCCTGGCCCGCCCCGTGCCAACCCGCCCGGGCGGGCACCCGCCGTGGCACGGTACGTCGGACGCCGGGTGCGGCAGGCTTCTGGCTGAGCGCGCAGTTCCCCGCGCCCCTTCAGGGCGCCTGGCCCGCCCCGTGCCATCCCGCACAGGGCGGACGCCCGCCGTGGCGCGGTGCACCGGACGCCGAGTGCGGCAGGCTTGTGGCCGAGCGCGCAGTTCCCCGCGCCCCCAGGCGGGTTCCGTTCGCGGGGTCAGATTGTGACGGGGAGTGCTTTTAGGCCGCGGATTACGAAGTTTGGTTTTTGTTCGGGGGGTTGGGCCAGGGTGAGGGTCGGGGCCTGCTTCAGTAGGGCGGTCATAGAGGCTGCCAGTTCGATCCGGGCCAGCGGGGCGCCGATGCAGTAGTGGATGCCGGCGCTGAAAGAGATGTGCGGGTTGTCGGCGCGGGTGAGGTCCAGTCGGTCGGGGGCAGCGAAGACGGCCGGGTCGTGGTTGGCGGAACCGAAGAGCAGGGCGATCTCCGCGCCCCTCGGGATCGTCGTGCCGTCGATCTCGATCTCGTCCAGCACCCAGCGCTCGAAGAGCTGGAGCGGGGTGTCGTAGCGCATCAGCTCCTCCACCGCGGACGGCACGAGGGAGCGGTCGGCGCGGAGCGCGGCCAACTGGTCCGGGTTGCGGAACAGCGCCCACCAGCCGTTCACCGTGGCGTTGACCGTCGCCTCGTGGCCGGCGTTCAGCAGCAGGACCGCCGTCGAGATCATCTCCTGCTCGGTCAGCCGGTCACCCTCGTCATGGGCCGCGATCAGCCCGGAGATCAGATCCTCGCCCGGCTCCTCGCGGCGGTGGGCGATCAGCTCCCGCAGATACTCCGAGAACTCGACCGACGCCCGCACCGCCCTCGCCGCCGTCTCCTCGGACGGGTTCAGCTCGTACATGCCGCAGATGTCCGCCGACCAGGGCCGCAGCCGTGCCCGGTCCGACTCCGGGATGCCCAGCATCTCGGCGATCACCGCGACCGGCAGCGGCTCCGCGACGTCCGCCAGCAGATCGCCGCCGCCCGCTGCCACCAGCGCCCCGACCAGTTCGTCGGCCAGCGCGTGCACGTACGGCTTCAGCCGCTCCACCGTCCGCGGCGTGAACGCCTTCGACACCAGCCGCCGGATCCGGGTGTGGTCCGGCGGCTCCAGGTCCAGCATCCCGTGGTCGTTCAGCGTGTGGAACGGCTCCTGCTCCGGCGGCGGGACCGTACGCCCGAACTCCTCGTGCGTGAACCGGTGCTGATACGTCCGGCCGAGCCGCCGGTCCCGCAGCAGCGCCGAGACGTCCGCGTGATGCGGGACCAGCCACTGGTTGGTGGGCTCGAAGTAGTGCACCCGGCCCCTTTCCCGCAGCTCGGCGTAGGCCGGATAGGGGTCGGCGACGAACGCCTGGTCCCAGGGATCGAAAGCGAGGTCCGAAACAGCAGCCATGAACGGACGCTAGCCCGCCCACCACCGCCCTGACCAGGGGTGGCGGAGGCATGGCCGGTGACCGAAGGCGTGAATCCCCACTGCCGACGGGCACGAGACCGGTGACGGGGAGCGCGGACCGGCGGCCGGCCGGGGCCATGGGGGGGGACGCGTCAGCCCGGAGTGACCAGGCGGGCCTCGTAGGCGAACACCGCCGCCTGTGTCCGGTCCCGCAGCCCCAGTTTCACCAGGATCCTGCTGACGTGCGTCTTGATCGTCGACTCGGCCACCACCAGACGCTCGGCTATCTCCGCGTTGGACAGGCCCTGGGCTATGAGGACCAGCACCTCCGTCTCCCGTTCCGTGAGATCGCCGTATGCCGCCTGCGCGGTCGGGGTCAGGCGCGGGCCGTCGGACAGCTTGGAGAACTCCGTGATCAGCCGCTTGGTGACGGAGGGGGCGAGCAGCGCCTCGCCGGCGGCCACCACCCGTACGCCGTCCGCCAGTTGCCGGGCGGAGGCGTCCTTGAGCAGGAAGCCCGAGGCGCCCGCGCGCAACGCCTCGTAGACATACTCGTCCAGGTCGAACGTGGTCAGTACCAGCACCTTCGCCGTACCGTCCGCGGCGACGATCTCGCGCGTCGCCTCGATGCCGTTCATCTCGGGCATCCGGATGTCCATCAGCACCACGTCGGGGGCGAGTTCCCGAACCCGCTCTACCGCCTCGCGCCCATGGACGGCCTCGCCGACGACCTCGATGTCCGGCATCGCGTTGAGCAGGACCGAGAAGCCCTCACGCACCATCATCTGGTCGTCCGCGATCAGTACGCGGATCGTCATGCCTCACCTTCACTCACCGTGGCGACCGGCAGGAACACCGTCACCTCGTACCCCCCGTCGACCGGGCCCGCTGTCATCTCGCCGTCCAGCATCGAGACACGCTCCCGCATGCCGGTGATGCCGTGCCCGGCACCGGGCGAGGGATTCACCAGAGCCGTCGCGGGCGGCGGGCCGTTGACTATGCGCAGGCCCAGCCCGCCGAGGACATAGCCGATCTCGACCCGCGCGCTCGCCCCCGGCGCGTGCCGCAGGGTGTTGCTCAGCGCCTCCTGGACGATCCGGTACGCCGAAAGCTCCACGCCCTGCGGGAGTTCGCGCACCGCGCCGGTCACCGCCTTTTCGACGTCCAGCCCCGCCTCCCGCACGTTCGCCAGGAGCGCGTCCAGGTCGGCGAGCGTGGGCTGCGGGGTCTCGGGCGCCTCGTAGTCCTCCGCGCGGACCACTCCGAGGACCCGGCGCAGCTCGGTCAGCGCCGCCACGGCGTTCTCCCGGATCGTGGCGAATGCCTTCTCCAGCTCGGGCGGCGGGTTCTCCACCCGGTAGGGGGCGGCCTCCGCCTGGATGGCGACCACCGACATGTGGTGGGCGACCACGTCGTGCAGTTCGCGGGCGATGGTGGTGCGCTCCTCCAACAGGGTGCGGCGGGAACGCTCGTGCGCGGTCACCGTCTGCTGGGCGGTCACCTCCTGCTCGGCGTCGCGGCGTATGTGCCAGACGGTGACGGCGAGCAGGAGCAGCGCGGACAGGAGCATCATGGGGCCGATGTTCGGGCTGTAGCCGCCGCTGAGGACGGTGCCGGCCACAAAGCCGTAGCACCCCGTCGTCAGCCACATCCAGGCCGCGGTGCGGGGGCGGGTGCGGATCGCCACCACCGTGAGCACCGTCAGATGGGCGAGGAAGCTGCCCGGCAGCCAGGGCCAATCGCCCCAGTTCGGGCTGAGGACGGCCACCACGGCGGACGCCGGGAACGACAGCCAGAACGCTCCGACGGGCCGGACCAGTGTCAGCAGGACCGGGCCCAGGGTGAGCAGGGCGCACAGCAGGCCCGAGAGGCCGCCGCCGCAGTACCCGAGGGAGATGAGCATCGCCAGTCCGCCCACCGCGGCCACCACCGCGTGCGGGGCCCAGGACGCGTACTCCCGCATACGGCCGGAGAGCCGTCGGGTGATCGGGCCGTCGACGCTCATGCGGGCCAGCGGACGGTAGGCGAAGGCGTCGTGGAACAGGTCCTGTCGCAGCCCGCGCAGGGCGTCCATCGCCGCCCGGGCCTCCGGGCTGCGCGGCTTGTACGCGTCGTACCGGCCGTCCGCCGGTGTGGTCTGCGTGTGCGTCGTCTCGGTCACGTACAAAACCGTAGGCCGGGCCGGGGCCCGGGGGCGTCACCTGTGAGAGGGGTCATTCGGGGTCCGTCTCAGGTACTACGAGCACCCCTGCGACCGACGGGCGGGGCGGACACCGGGCAGGCGGGAGCCGGTTCAGTGGGCCCCGGGGCGGACCAGGCCCGTCTCGTAGGCGAACACCCGCCTCGGATTCGGGGCGGCGGGGACGGTGCCCGCGGATCACCCGGGAGGGGCGCGGCGGGGATCGGCGACTCCCCTGTTCGTGGGACCGGAAGGCCGACCAGCACACGGCCAGGGCCAGGGCGAAGACCGGGAGCCAGCCGAGGCGGGCCGCGACCCAGGCCAGGTCGTCGGGGGCGGTGTGCAGACCGGGCAGCCGGCCCGCCGGCAGCAGCACGGCCGTCGTCGCCATGAGCGCCGTCTGGTGCCAGAGGAAGATGGTCATCGCGGAGAGGTTGACCAGGGCCACGGCCGCCCAGGCGGCGGGGCGGCGCAGTGCGCGGCGCAACGGGTCGCGCAGCAGCAGGGCGAGCCCGCACTGGGCGAGGCCGAAGGTGACCGCCGCCAGGGTCGGCGGGTTCAGGTTGGAGACCGGCTCGCCGGGGACGCCCACCATCGACGCCGGGTATCCGGCCCACGCGACCAGTGCGGCCGTGGCCGCCGCGCCGCCGGCGAACAGCACCAGCCCCGCGCGGCGGCCCTCCAGTTCGCCGCGCGTCCAGGCCACGCCCAGGGTGTAGGGCACCAGCCAGCCGGCCGCCAGATTCACCCAGCCGAGCCAGCACGGGGCGCCGTCCAGGCCGAAGCGGAACAGGTCCACATGGAGGACGACGGCCAGCGGCCACAGCGGACTGAGCCGGGCCACGAGAGGCGTCACCACCGTCAGGGCGGCGAAGACCAGCAGGAACCACAGCGGGGACAGGGCGAGCTTCACCAGCGTGCGGACCGTGTCGAACGGCGCGTCCAGCAGGAGCAGGGCCGTCGCCGCCACCGCCCAGAGGACCGCGACGGCGATCACCGGCCGGAACAGCCGGGACAGCCGGCCGCGCAGCCACCGGCCGTATGTCGTGCCGCGGGCCCGGGCCAGCGCGTGGCTCCGGGTCGCCACATGGCCGCCCACCAGGAAGAAGACGGCGAGGCCCTGGAAGACCCAGGAAATGGGGGCGAGCCAGGGCAGGTGCCGAAGCGGGCTCGCCGCGTGCAGCGCGCCGCCGTCCGCCACCAGCGCCGTGACCAGCCAGTGGCCCAGGACGACACCGAGGATCGCGAAGGCCCGCAGGGCGTCGACCGCCCGGTCCCGGGTGGCGGGCGTGGCCGCGTCCACACGGAGGGCGCCCTCGCGCAGGCCCTTCAGCGCGGTCGGCAGGAGGCCGTCACGCATGGCTCACCTCCGGCGTCTCGCCGAGGGCGATCCGGGCCAGGTTGGCCAGCGCGGTCGAGCCCGGTGTGAAGTAGCCGCTGTGGTCGGCGTCGGCGGCGTCGAAGACACGGGCGCCGAAGCCCGGGGAGACCGGATCGGTGCCGAAGCCGACGGTGGTGCCGAACAGCTCCGCCCTGACGTGCGGCACGTCGGCCACCCAGTCGCCGGAGCCGCGCGCCGCCCAGACCCGGGCGGGGGTGTGCAGCGCCGCGGCCGAGTCGGCGCCCGTGCCGGGGCTGCCGACGAGCGCGAGCGCGTCGACGTCCAGGCCCGCGGCGGCCCGGCCGCAGACCACCGAGCCGTACGAGTGGCACACCACGGTGAGGTGCGCCCGGCCTCCGGTGACCCGCCGCACGTCCTCGACCAGCGCGCGCAGCCGGGGTGCGGCCTCCTCGGCGCGGCCGGTGGTCAGGACCGTGGTGCTGACCGTGCCCGGAGTGTCGTAGCCCAGCCAGGCGAGGACGGCCGGGTGGCTGCCCGGAGCGCCGCGGGCCAGCGCGCCGTACAGGGCCGCCGCGGCCCGGTGGAAGCGGTCGTAGGTGTCTATCGAGGTGTCGGAGCCGGGGACCAGGACCGCCACGCGGTCGGCGTGGGCGAGATCCCCGAAGACTTCCGTGGCCCGGCCGGAGCCGCGGCCGTCGAAGGCGAGGAACCGGCGGGTGGGAGCGGCTGTCGCGCGATCCGCGGCGGCGCGGCGGCGGTCGCCGTGAGCGGCGGCCATGCGGGCGGCTTGCGCGGCGTTGGCCCGGTTCGCCGCGTACGCCTCGGACAGCGTCCGTGCCGTGAGCGGGGCGAGCGAGGCGGGGGCCGGTGCGGGGACCTCCGGTCGGGCGGCGGCGGAGAGCGGGACCACCACGGCGGCGGTGATCAGCGCGGCGAGCAGGGCCCGTACCCACCTGGCCCCGCGATGTCCTCGCGCTCTCCACCACCCGGCACCGCCCGGCCTGCCGACACCTTGCCCGGCACCGCCGGACGCCTCCACGCTCCGCCCGACGGCAACGGAGGCCGCGGACCCGGAGTCTGCGGAGGCTGCGCCAGGGGAGCCCGGCGCATCGGAAAACGGTCCGGCGTCACCCGCGGCGCCCTGCTCGGCGCCACGCGAAGCCACGGCACCCTGCGCGGCGGCGTCCGATACGACAAGGTCCGCAACAGCGACGTCCACCGCGAGCGCCGGCAACGCAAGGTCCGGCACCGCACCGTCCGGCACGGTGCCGTCCGGACCGGTCCGGTCGCGTTCGTCCACGGCCGGTCCCGGCCCATGCCCCGTCATCGTCTTCCTCCCCGTCCGCCCGGCCGTCGGGCGTTCTGACAAGGAAGTTAGAAATCGGGACCCGTCGTTCGCGTCCCGCCAGAGAGCTCTTCTCCGCCGTAGCTCTCAGGTATTACGGGTAGGGGCGGGGAACCCCCTGAGGGGCGGGAAACCCCCCGGGGGGCGGGGAACCCCTGAGCAGCCGGGGCCCATGTCACCACGCCAGCTGCGCGATCTCCTCCGCCACCACAGCGCACGCGTCCGCCGAGGGGTCGATCAGCGGGAAGTGCCCCACGTCCTCCAGGAGCGTCAGACCCACCACCTCGCCCGCCTTGGCCGCCGCCTCCGCGTACGCCTCGGCCACCGCCTGCGGCACGTCCACGTCCGCGCGGCCCTGGACGAGTGTCGTCGCGATGCCCGTGGGCAGCAGCAGGGCCGGGTCGGCGTACGGCCTGCGCGCCGTGAACCCGTCCTGACCGCCCAGCAGTTGCAGCACCGCGTCCTCGCAGACGGCCAGCTTCCGCGCCACCTCGAAGTCCGCGATCGGGGCGAGGGCGACCACTCCGCGCAGCGCGGCGGGCCGGTCCGTGCGCCAGGGGGAATCCGCGGGCAGCACATGGCGGGCCGCGGCCCACAGGGCCAGGTGGCCGCCCGCCGAGTGGCCGGTGAGCACCGTGCGGCGCAGGTCGCCCTGAGGAAGCGCCCCGCGGGCCAGCTCGGGCAGGGCGTCCAGCGCGGCGGCGATGTCGTCGAAGGTGTCCGGCCAGCGCCCCGCGACCGGGCCCGCGCCACCGCCGACCGATGCGGCGCCTTCTACAGCCGGAGCGGCGTCTCCTCCGGCCGGCGCGGCGCCCCCTTCGGCCGACGCGGCGTCTCCTCCAGCCGGGGCGGGGCCGCCGCGCCGGTACTCCACGTTGGCGACGGCGAAGCCGCGCCGGGCCAGGAAGTCCGCGAACGGCGTGACGTGCCGCCGGTCGTACGGCGCGCGCCAGGCCCCTCCGTGCAGGACGACGACCAGCGGGGCGCCCGGCGACGAGGGCTCCGTGCCGCGCGGGCCGTAGAAGTCGATCACCTGGTCGGGGTGGTCGCCGTACGCTGCTGTGGCGTCGGGATCGACGGGCGGGTGCGAGAAGGCCGACTCCTCTTCGGCAGCGGCCCGGGCTGCGGCGTCCGGCATGCTCCAACCTCTCAGCGACGTAACGGGTTTGGCGGACCAGGGGAGTTGGCAGCCGTTGGCGGGGACGGTATCAGGCCAGTGACGTGCGCGGACACGCGGATGTCACGCTCGGTGAGGGGCAAAGCGGTGCCGTACGGCGTGAGCCGGGCAACCGGCGCGAACCGGTCGCCCGAAAGCCGAAACGTCCATGGGCGAGGCCCGGTTGGGTCCCGTGGTGAGCGGAACCCTGTTGCCGGGCGTACCCCCCGGGCGCTACCCCGACGCCGCCTCCCCCGACGTCTCCCGCAGTACGTCCCCCAGCACCCGGGCGGCCCGCTCCGCGTCCGCGAACCCCACGTACAACGGGGTGAAGCCGAAACGGAGGACGTCGGGGTGCCGGAAGTCCCCCACCACCCCGCGCGCGATCAGCCGTTTCATCACGTCACCGGCGGCCGGGCAGCGCAGCGCCACCTGGCTGCCCCGCTCCTCATGGGCCGCCGGCGTCAGGGACTCGACCAGCCCCTCGGGCACGTACGCCGTCACGCACTCCAGGAAGAAGTCGGTCAGGGCCAGGGACTTGGCCCTGACCGCCGCCACCGACACCCCTTCCCACACGTCAAGCGCGGCCTCCAGGGCCAGCATGGACAGGATGTCCGGGGTGCCCACCCGCCCGCGCGGCGCGCCCGGCGCGGCTACGTAGTCCGGGCGCATGCCGAACGGTTCGGCGTGGGAGTTCCAGCCCGGCAGTGGGGAGTCGAAGCGGTCCTGGAGACAGCGGCGCACATACAGGTACGCCGGTGCGCCCGGGCCGCCGTTCAGGTACTTGTACGTGCAGCCGACCGCCAGGTCGACGCCGTGCTCGTCCAGGCCCACCGGCAGCGCGCCCGCGCTGTGGCACAGGTCCCACACCGCCACCGCGCCCGCCGCGTGCACCGCCGCCGTGAGCGAGGGCAGGTCGTGCAGCCGGCCGGTGCGGTAGTCGACGTGGTTGAGCAGCACCGCGGCCGTACGGTCGCTGAGCGCCGCCGGCACCTCCGCGGGGGTCACCGGACGCAGGGTGCGGCCGGTCAACCGGGCCGCGGACCCGGCGATATAGCCGTCCGTGGGGAACGTCGTCGCGTCGACCAGGATCTCGTCCCGCCCCTGCCCCGCCAGCCGGACGGCGCCCACAAGTGCCTTGAAGACGTTGACACTTGTCGAGTCGCCCACGACGATCTGCCCGGGCGCCGCGCCGACCAGCGGAGCGATACGGTCGCCGATCCGCTCGGGCGCCGTCCACCAGCCGCTCTCCTCCCAGGAGCGGATGCGCAGTTCGCCCCACTGCCTGCGCACCACGTCGACGACCCGGTCGGGGACGTTCGCGGGCAGCGCGCCCAGCGAGTTGCCGTCCAGGTACACGATGTCGTCGAGGACGAAACGCGAGCGCAGCGGGGCCAGTTCGTCCGCCGCGTCCAACCGCTTCGCGGTGACGGCCGGTTCGGTGGTGTCAGACATGGGACCTCGCCGTCCACAGCTCGGGGAACACGTTCTTCTGCGCGCGCTTCTCCAGCCAGGCCACCCCGGCGGAGCCGCCCGTGCCCGGCTTGGCGCCCATCGCACGGCGGGTGGCGACCAGGTGGTCGTTGCGCCAGCGCCAGACCAGTTCGGCCACGTCCGTCAACGCCTCGCCCAGACGGGCGAGTTCGGCGTTCTGGTCGCCGGAGTAGACCGCCGTCCAGGCCGCCTCGACGGCCTGGGACGGCTCGTGGCGCAGGGACACGTCCCGGTGCAGCACCTCCCGCGGGATGGCGTAGCCGCGGCGCGCGAGGAGCCGTACCGCCTCGTCGTACAGGCTCGGCTCGTGCAGGGCCTTCTCCAGCTCGGCGTGGACGCGGGGTGCGCCCCGGTGCGGGACGAGCATCGACGCGGACTTCTCGCCGAGCAGGAACTCCATGCGCCGGTACATCGCCGACTGGAAGCCCGAGCCCTCGCCCAGGGCGGAGCGGTACGCGTTGAACTGGGCCGGGGTCAGCGCGGCGAGCGGCTTCCAGGAGGCGTTCAGCGCCGCCAGCTCGCGTACGGAACGCTTCAGCGCGTCGATCGCGACCGGCACGCGGTCCTCGCGCAGCGCCTTGGCCGCCGTCTCCCACTCGTGGACGACGACCGTGAACCACAGCTCCATCACCTGGGTGGTGACCAGGAAGACCATCTCTCCGGGGTCGTCGGAGAGGGTGTGCTGGAGGTGGGTGAGCACGTCCGCCTTGACGTAGTCCTCGTACGGCGTCGTGCCCGCGAAGTCGAGATGCGGGGTCTCGGGCTCAGCGGCCTCGGGAAGGGGGTGAGCCGGTTGGGACATCGCTGTCTCCTGTTGTACTCCGGGTAGCGGTCCGCCCCTGCCGATGCCGGCACGGGGGCCCCGGTCCCCACCCGCATCCTCCGCAATCCCCCACACCCCGGCAAGCCCGGCCGGCCCGGGGGCGTCCCGCGGGACCGGGCACGCGGGGCTGTCTGTACGTGGCCGTCTGTACGGACCTGTCTGTACGGACCCGTCTGTACCGAGCTGTCTGTACCGAGCTGTCTGCGGCGCCGTCGTGGCCGGCCGCGCAGCTCCCCGCGCCCTTCGGGGCGCTGTCGAACCCTGGGTTGCCCTCGGCGGACGGGGGCCGGGCCGCCGGTGGCACACTGCAACCATGACGACCCACACGAACCTGCTCGGCGGACCCGACCCGACCTACCTCCCCGAGAACGAGGCGGCCTTCCGGCTGCTGGACGCGGAGTCCGTGCCGGCGGCCGAGGTCGCCGCGCAGCACCCGACGTTCTCACCGGCGTGGGCGGCGCTCGCCGAGGAGGCGTTCTCGGCGGGCCGGGTGATCGAGTCGTACGCCTACGCCCGGACCGGTTACCACCGCGGACTCGACGCCCTGCGCCGCAACGGCTGGAAGGGCCACGGGCCGATCCCCTGGAGCCACCGCGCCAACCAGGGCTTCCTGCGCTGCCTGGCCGTGCTGGCACGGGCGGCCGAGGCGATCGACGAGAAGGACGAGGCCGAACGCTGCCGCCAGTTCCTGCGCGACAGCGACCCCGCGGCCTACGCGGAACTCCTCGGCTGACCGCACCACCAACAGGGCCCGCCCCTCCCGGACGGGCCCACCGCCTCAACACCCCCGGGCACGACCGGGGAGCCGACGGTGTCGGGCCCCCGGTGCGCCGCTTACGGGTGGGGCGGGTCGACAGCCCCGCGGCGAGCACGTCCTCCCTTGCGCCGGGGAATCGCGCCCCCGTGCATCCGTCCCGTTTCCAGGGGTGGCGTCGTGACGTTGCCGTGGGTGTGGCATTCCGGGCGGTTGCAGTCCGGGGGCGGGCGGCGGACCGCGGCGAAGGCGAGGATCGCGCCGGCCACCAGGACCGCCGCGCACAGTGGCATCGCCCGCCGGAACGAGGCGTCGAAGGCGCCCGCCGAGCGGTACGCCTCGGGCCCCATCCCGGCCAGCAGCGGCAGCGCGGCCACCGCGATCAGCCCGGCCGCGCGGGCCGCCGCGTTGTTGATGCCGCTGGCCAGCCCCGCCCGCGTCGCGTCGACGGAGGCGAGCACCGTCGCGGTGAGCGGGGCCACCAGGGTGACCATGCCCGCGCCCATGACCAGCAGCGCGGGCAGCACGTCCGTGAGGTAGTCGGCGCCCTTGCCCACCCGCAGCATCAGGAGCATCGCGACCGCGCAGAGCAGCGGCCCGACGGTGAGCGGGATGCGCGGCCCGATGCGGTCGGCCAGCGCGCCCGAGCGGGCCGAGAACAGCAGCATCAGGACGGTGGTCGGCAGCAGTGCCGTACCGGCCCGCAGCGGTGAATAGCCCGACACGACCTGGAGTTGCAGCGCGGTCAGGAAGAAGAAGCCGCCGAAGGCCGCGTAGACGCACAGGGTGACCAGGTTGACCACCGTGAACTGCCGGGACGCGAAGATGTCGAGCGGCATCATCGGGTCGGGGTGGCGTTTTTCGACGTACACGAAGGCGACGCCGGCCGCGATCCCCGCCACCGCCGTGAGGGCGACGACGAGCGAGCCCTGGCGGGCCTCGATCAGGGCGTACGTCACCAGGGCCAGGGCGAGCGCACCGAGGGCCGCGCCCAGCACGTCGAAACGACCAGGAGCACTGCTCCCGGGGCCGCCGGCCTCGACGCCCACGGCGTCCTCCGCCGCGCCGCGCCCCCCGACCCCCGCATCCGTGCCCGTACCCGCACCGCCGGCCACCGCACCGCCGGCCACCGCACCCGCCCCGTCGGCCTCCGCCCCGCGAGGCCGGAACTCAAGGCCCCCGGACTCGGGGACGTGGCGCACCGCGATGGGGGCGCACAGCAGCGCCAGCGGGACGTTGAGCAGGAACACCCAGCGCCAGCCGGGACCGGCCACCAGCCAGCCGCCCAGGAAGGGCCCGACGGCCGCGCCGATGCCGCCGAACCCGGACCACAGGCCGACCGCCCTGGCCCGGTCGTCGGGGTGGAAGGACGCCTGGATGAGCGCGAGGGAACCCGGGGTCAGCAGGGCGCCGCCGATGCCCTGCAGGGCGCGGGCACCGACGAGGACGCCGGCGCTCGGAGCGAGCCCGCACAGCAGGGAGGCCAACGCGAACCAGACGACCCCGATCACGAAGATCTTGCGCCGGCCGTAGCGGTCGCCCAGCGACCCGCCGAGCAGGATCAGCCCGGCCAGCGTCACCATGTACGCGTTGACCATCCACTGGAGGGCCGCCAGGCCCACGTTCAGGTCGCGGCCGATGCGCGGCAGCGCCACGTTGACGACGGTCGAGTCGAGCAGGGCCATGCTGGATCCGAGCACCGTGGTGAGCAGGATCCACTTGCCCTGGGACGAGGACAGCCGGACGTCAGGCATGTCCCAGGTATACAGCGAGCCCGGCCGCCATGGCAGGCCGGGCTCGTTGAACGGACGTGCCGGGGGCCGTCTCGCCGACGGCCCCCGTGCGGACTGCCCGGGTTACTTGATCTTCGTGCCGGCCGACCGCAGGTTCTGCGTGGCCTCGACGACGCGCCGGGCCATCGACGCCTCGGCCAGCTTGCCCCAGGTGCGCGGGTCGTAGGTCTTCTTGGAGCCGACCTCGCCGTCGACCTTCAGGACGCCGTCGTAGTTCTTGAACATGTGGTCGGCGACCGGACGCGTGAAGGCGTACTGGGTGTCCGTGTCGATGTTCATCTTGACGACGCCGTTCTCCAGCGCCGTCAGGATCTCCTCCTCGGTGGAGCCGGAGCCGCCGTGGAAGACGAAGTCGAACGGGCCGGGAGAGGCGGCCTTGCCGAACTTCGCGGCGACGCCGTCGTTCAGCTCCTTCAGCAGCTCGGGGCGGAGCACCACGTTGCCCGGCTTGTACACGCCGTGCACATTGCCGAAGGACGCGGCCAGCAGGTAGCGGCCCTTCTCGCCGAGACCGAGGGCCTCCGCCGTGCGGATGGCGTCGTCGACCGTCGTGTACAGGGAGTCGTTGATCTCGTGCGTGACGCCGTCCTCCTCGCCGCCGGTCGGGGTGATCTCCACCTCCAGGATGATCCTGGCGGCGCGGGCGCGCTCAAGGAGTTCCTGCGCGATGGCGAGGTTGTCGGCCAGGGTCTCGGCGGAGCCGTCCCACATGTGGGACTGGAACAGCGGGTTCTGCCCCGCCTTCACGCGCTCGGCGGAGATCGCGAGCAGCGGACGCACATACCCGTCGAGCTTGTCCTTCGGGCAGTGGTCCGTGTGCAGGGCGACCGTCACCGGGTACTTCTCGGCGATGATGTGCGCGTACTCGGCGAGGGCCACCGCGCCCGTCACCATGTCCTTGCTGTACTGGCCGCCCAGGAACTCGGCGCCACCCGTGGAGATCTGGATGATGCCGTCGCTCTCCGCCTCGGCGAAGCCGCGCAGAGCCGCGTTCAGGGTCTGGCTGGAGGTGACGTTGATGGCCGGGTAGGCGAACTTGCCTGCCTTCGCCCGGTCGAGCATCTCGTTGTAGACCTCGGGGGTTGCGATGGGCATCTGTCCGCTCCTTGAGTGTGCGGGTCGGCGATCTGCGTACTACGGCCCTGACCTAGACCTTGGGGGTGACGTCATCGTCGTCCCCATCTTTCCAGACATGAACCCCTGCTCGGCGCCCCGGCCGCGCGGTCACCGGGTCGTGGTCGACCGCGTGCGTCAGTCCAGTCCCAACTCGTCCTTCGAATAGGCGAACAGGTAGGGCACGCCGGCGCCCTCCCTGATCTTCTCGGCGGCGCCCGTCGCCCGGTCCACGATGGTCGCTACGGCGACGACCTCGGCGCCCGCCTCGCGCACCGCCTCCACGGCGGTGAGCGGCGAGCCGCCCGTGGTGGAGGTGTCCTCGACGACCAGCACCCGGCGGCCCCTGATCTCGGGTCCCTCGACGCGCCGCTGCAGGCCGTGCGCCTTGGCGGCCTTGCGTACGACGAACGCGTCCAGCCGGCGGCCGCGCGCGGCGGCGGCGTGCAGCAGCGCGGCGGCGACCGGGTCGGCGCCCATGGTCAGGCCGCCCACGGCGTCGAAGTCGAGGTCCGCGGTGAGGTCCAGGAGCACCTGCCCGACCAGCGGCGCGGCCTCCCCGTCGAGGGTGACGCGGCGCAGGTCGACGTAGTAGTCGGCCTCCAGACCCGACGACAGGGTCACCTTGCCGTACACCACGGCCTTGTCCTTGATCTGCTGCAGCAGCGCGCCGCGTACGTCCGTCATGCCGACCAGCTTAGAGGCGGCGCCAGCGCCAGGTGGTCGTGGCCTCCAGCGGCTCCAGCGGCGTGACCAGGCGCGGCAGGGTGTTGAGGCCGTTGGGCGGGCCGGTCTGCGGTTCGACGCAGACGGCGGCCTCCTGCTCGTCGTAGACGACGACCCACCGCTCCGGGCTGGCCACGGTCAGCTCCAGCCGTCCTGGCCAGGTGAGGGTGACGTCGACGCCGTCGGGCATGCCGAAGCAGTCGTCCCAGGGGCCGGGGCGGGGGGCGACGCGGTTGCCGGTGGGCAGGTGGTCGGCGCCGCGCTCCTCCTGCCAGGCGGGGCTGAAGTCGAGCCGCACGTCCGCGCCGTCCAGGTTCCGGTGGAACCAGGGATGCCAGCCGATCTGCGCCGGGAAGGACGAGTCGTACGTCTCGACGGACATGGTGAGCGTCAGGGCGTCCTCGGTCAGGGCGACGATCTGGGTGACGCGGCCGGAGTAGGGCCAGGGCTCGACCAGGTCGTACGTCATGACCGCCTCGTCGGAGCCGACGCGGGCGGTGTGCCAGGCGCCGTCGCGGGCGGTGCCGTGGATGGCGTGCGGCGGGGAGTTGAGCGGCATCTGGTGCGTGGTGGCGCCGTTCAGGAAGCGGCCGTCCCTGATCCGGCCGCACCAGGGGACCATCGGGAAGCAGCCGAACCGGTCGCCCTGCCGGAGGAGTTCGGTACCGGCGATCCGGAGCCCTGCGATCCGGCCGCCGTTGCCCGGCTGCAGTCTCACTTCCGCGTCACCCGCGGTCAAGGTGATGGGTTCGTTACTCACAAGACGACCCTACTGGTGCCCCCCATCGCCGTCGGCCACCGTCCCCGACCACTGCGGCGGAACGTGCGTCCCTCGTCGCCATCGGCCGTTGTTCCGGGCCGCTGCGGCGAAAGGCGCTTGGCACCGGCGCCGTCGGCCGCCGTCCCGAGCCGCTGCGACGGAACGCGCGTCCCTCGTCGCCCTCGGCCGCGGTCCCGGGCCGCTGCGGCAAAACGTGCGTGCCCCATCGCCATCGGCCGCCGCCCCGGGCCCGCTGCGGCGGAACGTGCTTGCCGTCGCCGTCGGCCGTCGTTCCGGGTCGCTGTGGCGGAAGGCGCTTGCACCGGTGCTGTCGGCGTTGTTCCGGGCCGCTGCGGCGGAAGGCGCTCGCACCGGCGCCGTCGGCCGCCGTTTCGGCGCGCTGCGGGTGGATGTGGTTCGGGGGGCGTGGGTGGTCGATGTGGCGGGGGCGCGGGGTTGGGGCGGGCGTCTTCCGCCACCGTGCGGGGCCCCCGGTCGGTCGTTTTGGTCAGCGGCGTCTGCGCAATGCGCGGCCCACCACGATCGCCGACGCCAACGCCACAGCCGCCGCCGGCGCGGCCCACCGCACCACCGAACGCCCGCCCACCGTCTCCGGAACCGGCACAGGCGCGTAACGCCCACGCGGCGGCGCATGGTCCACTTCCTCCGCGCTGCGGCCGATCATCGTCCGGCGCGCGTGCGCCGCCTCGGCGGGCGGGCCGTCGGTGGCGAAGCCCGCGGCGCCTTCCTCTTCGGCCTCGGGGGCGAGCGAGGGCGGTGGCACCTCGGTCTCGAACACGGAGGCCGCACCTTCCTCCTCGGGCCTGCTCGGGGTCTCTTCCTCGGCTTCGGTCCCCGGCTCGGGCCCGGACTCGGTTCCGCCCGCACCTTCCCCCTCCGCCGCGGACCCGCCCCCCTCCCTGGCCCCGGCCCCTTCCGCCGACCCGGTGTCCTCCGCCGACCGGGACCCCTCCCCCGGCCCGGTCTCCTCCCCCGGCCCGGCACCCCGTGGTGCGAGGGATTCCAGGAAGCGGTTGAGCAGCCGGGTCGCCGCTGAAGTCACCGTGTCCTGGGGTAGTTCGGCGATACGTCCGTCCGCGGTGGCCGTGCCGTCGACGGTGACCGTGGTGCCGCCGTCGGTGTCCCGCAGGCGGAGGGTGAGGGCGAGCTTGACCGTGCCGGTCCCGCGGGCCTCGCCGGCCTCGCCCTCGACGGCGTACGACCCGTCCGCACGCGGCGAGACGCGCAGTGACCCCCGGTAGGTGATGGAGTGGCCGCCGACGCGCACCTTCAGCCGCCCGGCGACCGGATCGGCACCGGCGTCCTGCTGGAGCCCGGGAACCGCCCGGGCGATGCGCGCGGGCTCGGCGAGCGCCCGCCTCAACCGCTCGACCGGAACCGGAACCAAGACCTCATGCTCCATGTCGGCTGAGCCTACCCACGTGCGGCCGGTACGTACCCTCCTGTGCGCGGTCCCGTCGTCAATAGCGCGGATGCACCAGCGTCGACGGCGGCACCCCGGTGATCCGCGTACCGGCCGCCGCCCGGGCGTCCGCCGCGAGCCCCCGCGGGGTCAGCGTGCGCGGCCGCGGCCCGGACGGGTCCAGACGCAGCGGCGGCGGCGCGGCGCCCGGCGCGGCCAGCACGACACCCCAGTCGTGCGGGGTGCGGGCGGCGCCCGAGGAGCGGTCGGGCCCCGCCGTGAAACCGGTGTCGCGGCCGGGCACGCGGTACGGCGAGGTGCCGAGGCCGGCCGCCCGCATCGTCGCCTCCACCGTCCAGAAGACCCGGGGCCGGGCCGCCACCGGTCCTGCGTGCACCGCCAGCCGGCCGTCCTTGGCGAGCACTCGCCGGGTCAGCCCGTAGAACTCCTCCGAGTACAGCTTCGTACTGGCCGTGATGCCGGGGTCGGGCAGATCCGCGATCACGACGTCGTACGCCCCCGTGGGCGCCCGGCGCAGCCAGCGGAACACGTCCTGGGTCATGACGTGAACGCGACGGTCGCGGTACGCGTGGCCGTTCAGCGCGGACAGCGCGGGGTCCTCGCGCGCGAGCCGGACGACGCCCGCGTCGACTTCGACGATGTCGACCCGCCGCACGTCCGGGTAGCGCAGCGCTTCCCGCGCGGCCAGCCCGTCCCCGCCGCCGAGGACGAGTACGCGCGCGTGCGGGCCCGCCATGGCCGGATGGACCAGTGCCTCGTGGTAGCGGCCCTCGTCCCGGCCGTCGACCCGCAGCCGGCCGTCCAGGTACAGGTCGAGCGGCCGGCCGCGGGTGCCGCCGGTGAGCACCACCTCCTGGACGTCGGTCTGGACGGCGACGCGTACGTCCCCGCCGTACACCGCCTGCCGGGCGAGGCGTTCGAAGTCGTCGACGAGGACGGCGGCGAAGGCGAGGACGCCGAGGACGGTGAGGTTGGCGAGCAGCAGCAGCCAGCGGGCGCGGCGGGTCAGGTCGTGGCGGAACAGGCCGAGGATCAGGGCGCCGCCCGCAAGGGCGTTGACCGCCCCGGTGAGCAGCGCACCGGTCAACTGGCCGAGGAACGGCAGCAGTAGGAAGGGGAAGGCGAGGCCGCCGACGAGCGCGCCGACGTAGTCCGCCGCGAACAGGTCGGCCACCGCACCGCCCGCGTCCTGCCGCCGGATGCGCTGGATCAGCTCCATCAGCAGCGGCACCTCGGCGCCGATCAGCAGGCCGATGGCGAGCGAGAAGGCGACCAGCAGACAGCGGGGGCCGTATACCCACAGGCCGCCCCAGTCGCCGGTCCAGGCGAACACCGCGTACAGCGCCATCGCGCTGCAGCCGCCGACCAGGGCGAGGCCCGCCTCGACGGCGCCGAAGGCGGCGGCCGCCTGCCGGCGCAGCCCCTTCGCGGCGAGCGAGCCGAGGCCCATCGCGAACACCATGACGGACAGCACGACGGACGCCTGGGTGACCGAGTCGCCCATCAAGTACGAGGCGAGGGCGACCAGTTCGAGCTCGTACACGAGTCCGCAGGCCGCGCAGACGAAGACGCCCGCGAGGACCAGGAACCGTCCGGTCGCCGGCCTTACGGACAGCCGCGCGGGTCCGCCCCGGAACGGCGGGGCACTCGGAGGGGCGGGGGCGTGCGGTTCGATCACTCTGCGACGTTACGTCACATGACGCGCACGCTTCGTCACCCACACGTGTGGAACTTCCCGCGGATCACGCATGGGGCGTTTATCTCGCCGCGATCGGTGCGGGGCCTTGGCCGGTCTGCGTCGCGATGGGTGCGGGGCCTTGGCCGGTCTCCGCCGCGATCGGTGCGGGACCCTGGCCGGTCTCCGCGGCGGGCGCAGGCACCCGCACCCCCACCCGGGTACGCGTGGCGACCAGTTGACCGTCCTGCGGATACGCGTGCCAGGTGCGCCAGTGCACCTGGCCCTCGCGGCGCTGGGCGAGCATCGCCGTGAAGGCGTACGGGCTGCCGGGGAAGACGCCGGCGAGCCCCTGGGGGTGGTCGGAGACCAGGGCGAGCAGTTCCTGGGCGCGGCCCGCGAAGGAGCCGGGCGGCAGGAACTCCACGCGGGCCGCGAACTCGTATTCCCAGTCGCCGACGCGCTTGGCGACGCCCAGCGGCAGCGGCGTGCTGGATCCCGGAATGCACGCCACCGTCTCCGAGCAGCCGCCCCGCTCCTCCTCCAGGAGTACCTGGTGGGACGCGCCGAGCAGTCTCATCTGGAGCTTCGCCCCGGCCAGTTCGAGATCGAGCGTGGCGAGGGCGGGAAGCGGCTCGCGCCCCAGCGCCCAGGCGAGGTCGGCCGCGCGCGTGTCGGTGTAAGAGGTGGTGAGGGTCGTGAGCATGGGTCGGCTCCGCTAACACACAAAGAAGAAAGAGGAAGTGTGGTCCGGCACGCCTCTGCCGGCACCGGGTGATCGGCCACATCAGCCCGGTCGGACCGGCCGGCCCAGCCGGGGAGGGGGTGTCCGCCGGACGTCCGAGGGGCTGCGTCGATGTTTTAGAGGGAATCACGAACTGTGCTGGCGCCACAGCGTTTTTACCCAACTTCGTGCGGTTTCCATCCCTCAGAGGGCTGCACAGCTCAACTGTTCAACCACGGCGTACGCCGGGCGCGTTCTCCATAGGGCCGGGCGCCCGTCGGATGTTGTCGTCCGACGGGCGCCCGGTGCGCGGCCCGGACCGCGGTTGCTGATGCGCGGTGAAGCTCGGCTGCCCCGTGTCAGCCGCCTCCGCCGCATCCGCCCCCGCCGCCGCACGACGAGCCGCCGCCACAGGAGTGGCCGCCGCCGCACGAGTGCCCGCTGTGCCCGCTGTGCCCGCCGGAGGACGAACCGCACGACGAGCCGCCCGAGTCACCGGCCCACCAACTCGTCCCGCCGGCGCCGGCCGAGGCAGACGAACGGGACCCCCGGCCACGACGCTTACTGGCCTGCGCCCCCTTTCTCGCCTGCGCCCCCTTCTGCGTCTGCGCGCCCTTCTGCGCCGGCGCACCGTTCTTCGTCCGCGCCCCCTTCTTCGCCTGCGCGCCCTCCCCGGCCCGCGTGTCCCCCTTGTCCTCCTTGGCCATGGAGACCTTCTCGGCCGTCGCGTTCCCGACCTCGCCGGCCCTGCCGACCCTGCCACCGTTGCCGTACTTCTTGCGCCGGCGCGATCCCCCCGCCGCAGACCCGATGACCAGGATCACGATCACCGCCAGGATGATGCCGAAGACCATGGCGCCACCCTCCTTCCGTTCCCCCGAAGCGACCCCCCGTGGGCGCCTCGCCTGGTGCGTGACTGCTGTGTGCACGGGGGATGCCCGGCCGCCCGCACGGCGAAAGCAGAGTTGAGGAAGTCCAGAGCTTCGGCGCAGGATGGCCGGCATGACCTCCAGCGCACGCCCACTGCTCAACCGCCGGCTCGCCGAGTTCGGGACGACGATCTTTGCCGAGATGTCCGCCCTGGCGGTGCGGACCGGCTCGATCAACCTGGGCCAGGGCTTCCCCGACACGGACGGCCCCGAGGAGGTGCGGGAGGCGGCCGTGCGCGCGCTGCGCGACGGCCGCGGCAACCAGTACCCGCCGGGGCCGGGCGTCCCCGAGCTGCGGACGGCGATCGCCGCGCACCAGGAGCGCCGCTACGGCCTGGTCCACGACCCCGACACCGACGTGCTGGTGACGGCGGGCGCGACGGAGGCGATCGCGGCGGCGCTGCTCGCGCTGCTGGAACCCGGCGACGAGGTCATCGCGTTCGAGCCGTACTACGACTCCTATGCGGCGAGCATCGCGATGGCGGGCGGCACCCGGGTTCCGGTGACGCTCCGCCCGCACGAGGGCCGCTTCCGCCTCGACCTCGACGAGCTGCGCGCCGCGGTGACGGACCGCACCCGGCTGCTGCTGGTCAACACCCCGCACAACCCGACCGGGGCGGTGCTCACCCGGGAGGAGCTGTCCGCGATCGCCGCGCTCGCGGTCGAGCGGGACCTGCTGGTGGTGACGGACGAGGTGTACGAGCACCTGGTGTTCGACGACGCGGAGCACCTGCCGCTGGCCACGTTCCCCGGCATGCGCGAGCGCACCCTCACCATCGGCTCCGCCGGAAAAACCTTCTCCTTCACCGGCTGGAAGGTCGGCTGGGTGACCGGTACCGCGGACCTCGTGACCGCCGTCCGATCCGCCAAGCAGTTCCTGACGTACGTCGCCTCCGGGCCCTTCCAGTACGCGGTGGCCGAGGCGCTGGCCCTCCCGGACTCCTACTTCGCGGCCCTCCGCGCCGACCTGCTGGCCAAGCGGGACCTGCTGACGGCGGGGCTGACGGAGGCCGGCTTCGAGGTCTTCAGACCCTCCGGCACGTACTTCATCACCACCGACATCCGCCCGCTGGGCGAGAAGGACGGCTTCGCGTTCTGCCGCGCCCTGCCGGAGCGCGCGGGCGTCGTGGCCATCCCCAACGCCGTCTTCTACGACGACCGCGAGGCCGGTGCCCCCTTCGTCCGCTTCGCCTTCTGCAAGCGGAAGGAAGTCCTCCAGGAAGCCGCGAGCCGCCTGCGCCGCCTGACATCCTGAACTCACGCCCGCTTCATCCCGAATGAGGCTCAGTTGCTGATCTCGCCAGTCGCGACGGAATTTCCGCAGTTCAGAGGGATGTTCCCGTCGGTCTCGGGTGAACTGGAGAAGGCTCGGAGGGCGGGTTGTCTTCCAGGGGGCTGCCAGACACCGGCGACCGGCTGACCGTCAGCTCACCTTCGTTCGGGTTGGATGCCGGGACACAGCACTTGAGCTTTGCTACACGTTCGTGCTCGTTCGAAGCACCGGCCACCACTACCCACGGGGGCAAGGGAGAACGGATGCGCTGGGTATCTGCTGCCCTTGGCAGGCAGGTGACGGCACAGGCTCAGGTGGACCACGGCAGCGGTGGCACGCCCTGAAGCCAGCACCGACGGCCCCATGGCGTCCACGCCCTCGCTGTCCAGAAGCCTGGTCTCAATCGTCAAGCTTGTCTACACATCAATGCCCGCCCGACCACCGACCGCCATCAAAAAAGAGCAGCTCCTTTTGCGCTACAGTTACGGCACCCACCCTTGGCACCGGGCATGGCGGTAGAGGAAGGACATCGTGGCTTGAGCGTCAAGAACATCACCCCCGAGGAGGCTGTACGCCAACGCGTGCTGGCCGACCTCAAGAAGTTGGGCTGGAAGGAAACCCAACTACAGAAGGAGTGGCGTGTACCGGCCACCCCGCATGACTTGACGAAGCGCGAACGTGGTCAATCCTTCGATGCGCGCGGCCGAGCTGACTTGGCTGCCTTCGCGGACGACTCCGGCCAATCACACGCGCTCCAAGTGCTGTTCGAGTTCAAGGCGCCCTCAATCTCTGAGGGCAAGGAACAGCTCATGAGCTACATGCTCTCGGAGCCTGTGGTCCGCATGGGGTACTGGACGAACGGCACCGAGAGCCTGGCCGTCTACAAGTCACACGCGAACGAATGGATCGAGCAGAAGAACGCTCCTTTGCCGCACCCCGGCGAGGATCTGACTGCACCGCCAGCCACCCCGCCCACGTGGAACGACTTGGTGGTTCCCACCGAGGCCGAACTGTCGGCCGCCTTGCGCCGCCTCGTTGCCACAGTGGTGGTAAGCGACTCTCGTTCGACCCGCCGCGAGGACCAACTACGGGAACTGCTGCACGTCATCCTGGTCAAGGTTGAGTCCGACGCCTGGTCATCGAGTTCGGCCAACCAGCACAAGCCGGTTCCGTTCAGGATCTACGGCGATAAGGCGTCCATGATCCATGTGACAGCCGCTCAGATCCAGCAGCAATTCGCGAGCTACTTCGCGCGACAGAAGAACCGAGTCTTCAACCCAGACGATCGAGACAAAATCCTCCTTAGGGAGGAAACTATCTTCGCCGTCGTTGACATACTGTCCCGCTGGCGAATCCTGGGCGATCAGGTCGACCTGCTAGCCAAAGCTTTCCAGATCTTCCGAACGAAGGCCCTGAAGTCAGGCGAAGGCCAATTCCTCACCCCGCAGCGGGTCATCCGGCCATGCGTATCAATCATGGAGATCACCTCCCGCGATAAGGTGATTGACCCCGCTTGCGGCACTGGCGGATTCATCGTCGAAGCGTTGCGGCAGGTTCAAGAGCGAGAGTTCCCAGGCGACGATGAAACGTGGCGATTGGTCAAGTTCGCCAACGACAATCTGTACGGTGTGGATCTCGATCCACTCAACGTCAAGCTCGCTCGGGCCATGATGATCGCTATGCGCGATGGCTCCACACACGTCCTTCTGGGAGACGCGGTTCGACAGCACACATGGCCAGAGAAGTTCCCGCGCTTGAAGGAAGAGTTGGGTGGGGATAGCAACAGCTTCGTTGCGGAGTCATTCACCGTCGTCCTCACCAACCCACCCTTCGGCGAGGACCTGAAGGTTAAGGCGTCAGATGCCCGTGCCGCTGGGTACACAATCTCCAAGGCAGCTGCCAGTGGACGTAAAGAGTACGTCGACCTGGAAATCGGCCTGATGTACTTGGAATTGGCTCACCGCCTCCTGCAGGTGGGTGGCCGAGTCGGAATTATCCTTCCGGAAACCTACTTCTTCTCCTTCAAGTACCGGTGGCTGCCTTCCTGGATGGAGGGGAGGTTCGAACTTCGAGGCATGTTCAACATTGCTATGGAAGCCTTCGAAGAGTTCTGTCGGGCGAAGACCAACTTCTACGTCTTCGAGAAGGTTGGCAACGGGCTTGAAGGAATGGTACAGGCGGAACTGACAGAGGGGAACGAAGCCTGATGCCCGCGATCAACGCGCCGTCCTGGTTTTCCGAGGAAAAAGTTACAGTTTCAACAGCGCCGACATGTGGTCTGACCAAGGGAGGACGGCTCCTGCCGCTTCTAAATCCCAAGACCGGAGCTCGTGTCATGACGACCGATCCAGAGACAGGTCAGTCGGTGAGCGCCATCAATGACGTCCTCCTCAGCGACGCACTCGCTCTCCAGCGCGGAGAGCGGACCAGCACTATGCGTGACATTCCGGCCTCGGAGGTGCTACCGCGGACCCGCGTTCCGGTCTATTACGACCGCCGGTATCACGAGCATTTCATTTCCGAGATGCAAACGGAACGTTTCAAGGGGTTCCGCAGTGCCACCCTTGCAGAACTGGCAAAGAGCGGAATCATCACCATTCGCGGCGGCCACGGGTCCCCATCGTCTGGTCAGCGGATCGGAAACGTTCCCTACATCAAGGTGTCTGATCTGCGGGCTGGGTTCGTGAACATCAATCCAACGAACCGGGTTCCCCGTTCCATCGCCGAAGCCTTCTGGAAAGGGGCCAGCTCCCGACTCCAAGCCTTCGACATTCTCTGCCCGGAACGCACCAGCAAGAATATCGGAGACTTCTGCGTATTGATGCCTGGTCAGGAGCAACTACTGCTGACCAAAGAAATCATTGTGATTCGCCCTGGAGAACGAGCAGAGTTTGACTCCTTCTACCTACTCTGGGCCATGACGCTGAAGATCGTGCGCGAGCAGTGGAAGCGCGTCATCTTCATGCAGACAAATCGCGAAGACGTCGGGGATCGTTACCTGGAAATCGAAATTCCAGTGCCCAACGATGCCGAGACAGCAGCAAAGGTGTCGCAGCCGTTCCGTAGCTACTACCAGACAGTGGCGAAAGCTCGAACAAGCCTGGGGCAGTATCTCGCCGATTCGGGAGATCACCACTTCTTTGTATCGGACTCGGAGGGTGACATCGAGACGCAAGAGGAAGAGGAGATGGCTTAGAAAAAGATCGAGTCGCCCGACAAAAACCGTTGGACGACTCGATCATAGTAGCGGGGACAGGATTTGAACCTGCGACCTCTGGGTTATGAGCCCAGCGAGCTACCGAGCTGCTCCACCCCGCGTCGTTGGAGTGAGCCAAGCGTACAGCACTCAGCCGCCATGCCTGCCAGATCTGGGCGGTGCCGGCGCGACGGGTGCACCGACGTGCGGAGGGTCGGCGGCTCTCACGACAATGGGGCTGACGTCCTGGGGTCCTTCCCGATGGGCGGAGCATGGTGATCCAGTGCAAGCGGTACACGCCCAGGAGCAAGATCCCCAGCCGGGAGGTCCGGGACCTGCTCGGCGCGAGGGTGCATTTCAAGGTCGACGTGGCGATCTTCGTGGCCACGACGTACTTCAGCAGGCCGGCTGAGAAGTTCGCCACGGAGAACGACATCCTCGCCGTCCATCGCGATCACCTGGGGCTGTGGAACAACGGGGCCTCGCTGTTGTCGCTCGGCGCGGTGAACGGCCTTGGGTAAGGGGACCGGCGGCACCGAGAGCGGTGGAAGGAGACATACGAGTAGAACGAGAGTCAGCCGGAAAACGACGGTGCGGCGGTACGCGGAGTGGTCCGGGGCCAAGGCACCGCGTCGGTACCCTGGCTCCCATGTCTACTGCCCCCGTTCGCGTTCGTTTCGCCCCGTCTCCGACCGGCATGTTCCATGTCGGTGGGGCACGGTCCGCTCTCTACAACTGGGCGGTGGCGCGACAGTCCGGCGGCACGTTCGTTCTGCGGATCGAGGACACCGACGCCGCCCGGAACAAGCCGGAGTGGATCGACGGGATCATCAACGCGCTCGCTGCGATCGGTATTCATGGCGAGGACCCGGCCTTCGAAGGGCCGTACTTCCAGTCGCACAATGCCGATCGGCACCGCGAGGCGGCCCAGCAGCTCTTCGAGGCCGGCCGGGCGTATTACTGCGACTGCAGCCGGGAGCAGCTGAAGGAGCGCACGGGGTCGGAGCACCTCGGGTACGACGGGTTCTGCCGGGACCGAGGGCTGGCCTTCGAGGAGGGGCGGGCGCTGCGGTTCCGGACGCCGGACGACGGCGAGACGGTAGTCGTCGACCTGGTTCGCGGAGAGCCGGCGTTCCCGAACAGCGCCATCGAGGACTTCGTGATCGCCCGCGGTGACGGGTCCCCGGTCTTCCTGATCGCGAACGTGGTCGACGACCTGGACGAGGGGATCACGCAGGTCATCCGCGGTGAGGAGCACCTGTCGAACACGCCGAAGCAGCAGTTGCTGTGGGAGGCGCTTGGCGCCAAGCCGCCCGTGTGGGCGCACCTGCCGGTGATCGTGAACGAGAAGCGGCAGAAGCTGTCCAAGCGGCGGGACAAGGTGGCGCTGGAGGACTATCTCGCCGAGGGCTTCCTGCCCGAGGCGATGGTGAACTACCTCATGCTCCTGGGCTGGGGTCCGGGCGACGACCGGGAGATCATGCCGTACGAGGAGCTGGAGCAGCTCTTCCGGATCGAGGACGTCAACACCGCGCCGGCGTTCTTCGACGTGAAGAAGCTGACGGCGTTCAACGGTGACTACATTCGCGCCCTCTTGCCGGAGCAGTTCGCCGCCGCCTGCGCGCCGTGGCTCGTCGCTCCTTACGCGCCGTGGCGGCCGGAGGCGTTCGACACGGCAGTCTTCGAAGCAGCCGCGCCGCTGGCTCAGACGCGGCTGGCGCTGCTGTCCGAGATCACCAGCTACGTGGACTTCCTGTTCCTCGACGAGCCGGTCGAGGACGAGGCGTCGTGGAACAAGGCGATGAAGGCGGGCGCCAACGACATCCTGTCGGACGCCCACGCCGAGCTGGCCACGGTCGCGGAGTGGAAGGCGGAGGATCTGAAGGCCGTCCTGCTCGCCGTCGGGGAGAAGCACGGGTTGAAGCTGGGCAAGGCCCAGGCGCCCGTTCGGGTCGCGGTCACCGGCCGGACGATCGGACTCCCGCTGTTCGAGTCCATGGAACTGCTCGGCCGGGACCGCGTGCTGGCCCGTCTGGACGCCGCGGCCAAGAAGCTGGCCGCGCAGGCATAGCCGTTGGTCAGGCGACCTGTGCGAACAGATCGCCCCAAGCGTTGCCGAAATAGTTCAGGTCGAACCGGGCCAGGGCCTCGTACGGCGCCTTGGCCTCGGCCTGGCGTGCCGCTGCCCGTTCCCGGACCTGCGCCGGTAGACGGCCGAGATCCGGGGCCGGCTGGCCGGTCAGCGCGGCGAGGTCGCCCACGCCGGCCACCGGGCGGATGAGGCAGGGCAAGCCGAGCAGTAGAGCCTCGGCCGCGCAGCGGCTCCAACCTTCCTGCATTCGAGGGAGGAAGACTCCGACGTCGCAGGCGCACAGCAGCCGCAGATACCGCTCGCGCTCCACGTCGTAGTGGGCCCCGTCGAAGCCGATGGTGTTGCTGCCGCTGGTGATCACCCGCATCCCCGGTACGTCGGCGAGGGCTGCCGAGACCTCCTCGGTTCCCTTCCAGTGCACGGCCTTGCCCGCGTAGACGCCGATCACGTCCGGGGACAGGCCGAACTCGGCGCGGCACTCGATTCGGTCGAGGCCACGCGCCTGTTGGACCTCGGCCATGTCGAAGGCGTTGTAGATCACCCGTGCGTTGCGAACGCCTCGGGCCCGGAGGAAGTCGGCCCAGTACGGGGCGACGCACACCACGGCGGCGCACTGCGGCAGCACCCGGAACAGATGTTCCCAGAGCATGGCCTCGACGGGAGCGGAGTCGTGCTGCAACGGCTCGTAGTGGTGCAGGAGGAACACCGTTCGGGCGCGCATCCCAGGCGTGAACAGCAGCAGGCTCAGGTCGTCCCACACGAAGGTGCCGGTGGCGCCGTCCAGTGCCCGGATGGAGGGTGCCAGGCGGGCGAGGTGGCGGAGCTTGCGCCAGCGGCGGACCCGGTAGGTCCGCTTGTGGTCCGGGACGGTGCGCCACTCCACGTCGTCGGCCGTCACCTCTTGGAGCATCCGCAGGTAGACCCGGCCGCCGGTCCGGCCGACGGGCTCCATCGAGTAGACGACCCGTTTCACCGGCGCACCTCCTGTGTGTGTCGGGCGTACTCGGCATGCAGCCGCGCGTGCATGGCTTCCAGATGAGGGCCGAGGCCGCGGGCGGCGTCTGCGAGAGGGAGGTGGAAGTCGTGCAGGCCCTGGAGGAACCGTCGGCGCCGGTCGGGGTTCGGGGATGCGCCGAGATCGCGCAGGTTGTGGAGGCGGTCGGCGAGCCGGACGAGGAGGTCCGCGGGCGGGAGCGCGGCCTGCTTGGCGCGCCAACGGGTCTCGTCGCCCACGGACTTGGGGCGCCGTTCGAGGCGGTGGTCGGCCGTCATGGCACGCAGGCGGGCGGTGAACGGACCTCCAAGGTGATGGACGAGCAGCACCTCCGATTCCGGGGCCACCTCCAAGGCGTCGTGGAGGAGGGCGAGGAGGAGGGTTTCGGGGTGGGTGACGCCGATCTCCGTCCTCAAGAGCGTGATGACGGCCAGCGGGTGTTCCAGGTACGGCGTGCCCTGGTCACGGGTGTGGCCGTCGTAGACCGTGAGTGCGAGACTGCCGGCCACGCGGGCACGGTGCTGCTCGTCCGTACTCCACGCGGTGGCACCGAGCACGGTCACGACGCGGTCCAGGCCGATGGGGTTCATCCGCCTCACCTCGTACGGAGGGGCATGGAACGGGGGTCGGGCACGTGGTCGGCGAGCAGCAGGGTGTCCCCGACCACGAGGGCGTCGAGGTGTAGGTCCGCCGTCGCTGCCACCGCCTGCTCGGCGGTCCGCAGGATCGGGGTGCCTTTGCGGTTGAAGGAGGTGTTCAGCAGCAGCGGCAGTCCGGTGCGGTCGTGGAAATGTTGCAGGAGTTCGCCGAGGCCCTGGTGGTCGGGGGTGACGGACTGGACGCGCGCGGTGCCGTCGTGGTGGGTGACTGCCGCGATGCGGTCGGCTCGGCACCGGCGGACGCGGGCGACACGGTTCATGAAGGGGTCGCCTGCCGACATGAACCACTCGGTGGCGTGCTCGGCGAGGATGGCCGGTGCGAAGGGGCGGTACGTGGCTCGCTTCTTGATGGCGTTGAGCCGGTCCCTCGTGGCGGCGTGACCGGGGTGGGCGAGGATCGAGCGATGGCCGAGCGCCCGCGGCCCGAATTCGAGCTGCCCCTGCACCCAGCCGACGATGTGGTGTTCCGCAAGTAACTCCGCGGCCGTGAGCGCCAGTCCAGGCCCGAGGTCGGGCAAGGCGCGGTAGCCGGACGGCATGGCTGTCCCCGGCAGCGTGCCGGGGTAGGGGCCCCAGGCCGCGTCGGTCGGCACCGGCAGGCGTTCCTGCCCGAGCTGGTAGTGCCAGCCGTAGAGCGCGGCGCCCACGGCTGTGCCGGCGTCGTGCGGGGCCGGCGCGACGAAGAGGGTGTCGAAGCCGCTGTCGGCGGCCAGCTGGCCGTTGAGGCGGGAGTTCAGGGCGCATCCGCCCGAGAACACCAACGCTGAGGCCCGAGTGAGCCGTTGCAGGTGGCGGGCGATGTGGACGACCGATTCGACGAAGACCTCCTGGACGGCGGCGGCCAGGTCGGCCCGCTTGTGTTCCGGCTGTTCCGCGACGTTGTCGGCGGTCCATGCCCGGCCATCAAGGAGCAGCGGTGTGCTGCTGTCCGCCGAACCCCAGGGGTGATCGATGCGGACCTCGCCGTCCTCGCCGAGCCGGACCAGGTCGCGGACATGCGCTCTGTAGCGCTGGGGATCGCCGAAGGCCGCGAGAGCCATCATGCTGCCTTCGGGCTCGTCGCCGGGCGGGATTACTCGCCGGGCGAGGTTCCGGTAGAAGTGCCCGAGGGAGGAATGGATACGCCGGGGCCCCGCCGGGCTGGGGACGACGGTCGGCATGCCCTGGTGGAGGCGGTCGATGCGGTCGGGCCGCAGGTCGTACCCCGTGATGCGCTCCCGGCCCGGACCGAAATCGGAGCCCAGGGATGAGCCGCCGGCGTCGATGACGAGGCCCGCCGCGTGCTCGTGCCCGGAGAGCAGATAGCCGGAGAGCACGTGGGCCGTGTGGTGGGAGAGGAGGCGAAGGTGTTCGCTGAGCGGGGCGGGCAGGAGGGCGGCGAGTTCGTCCCGCTCCTCGGCCAGCCACCAGCCGGCCGCAGGGCTGGGATGCATGGAGGCGGCCCAGACGGCGTCCACGTCCTGCGGTTCGATGCCGGCAGCTTCCAGGCACCACTGGAGCGCGCGGGTCGGGGAGGTGAGCGTGCCCTTGCGGATGGGATGGTTGTGCTTGACGCCGCTCCAGCGTTCCTCTTCAGCGGCGTAGAGGCGGCCGTCGATGACCAAGGCGGCGGCGGTGTCGTGGTGGAAATTCAGTCCGAGGACTGCGGGCATGGTGGTGTACCTCCGGCCTTGGGGATCAGACAGTGAGGGCGGGGACGAGTGCGGCGCCGGAGTCGGTGTACTCGTGGCAGCGCAGGCAGAACCGGTAGTGGTGGCCCCGGGGCGCGAACACCTTGGCCGCGAAGTCCTCGTCCCAGATGCTGAATTCGCTGTCGTCCTTCGCCATGGCGTTGAAGCAGCGGTAGCAGGACCCGTCTGTCTCGATCATCAGGTGCTGGTCGAGGTAGCGGTCGCAGATGCCGCGCAGTTCGTTCGTGGGCTGGCCGACGTCGACGTGGTGTACGTGGTTGGTGATGTGGATGGCGCCGTACCTGTCGCACAGCTTCGCGAGCTGTGTGAGCCGGGTGGAACTAATGCCTTCCAGAACGCTGTTGATGACCACGGTCTTGCCAGCTTCGCGGAGACGCGGCACAACGGCGTGCACTTCGTCGTAGTTCTCGTGTTCGTCGTCGCAGCCGATGAGGATCTGGTCGTACGAGCTGAGGGTGGCCTCCATGATCCGCTGGTTGCGGGCCAGGGTGATGGCGTTCGTGCCCAGGACCATGACCTTGTTCGGCAGACGGGTGCGAGCGGCGTCGCTTACCGCGGGGAAGTCCCGGTGCACAGTGGGCTCGCCGCCGTTGATGTGCAGTTGCTGGAAGGGGATGGCCTCCAGCCGGGTCAGGATGGTGGAGAACAGTTCCAGGGACATGTTCTCGCCCTGGGCGCCGTCGGCGAAGATGCAGAAGTCGCAGGACCGGTTGCACTTCGTCGTGATCTTGATCTTCGCTGTCTTCAGGGCGCGGGGCAGAGACGCACGCGCGGTCATGGCGAGACTCCTTGGGTCAGGGGTGGACGTCACCAGGGCTGAGGCTGAGGAAGTCCTGGACGATGGACTTCTGCTGGTGCCAGCGCGCGAGGGTCGCACGCAGGGTGACGGCGGTGGTCGGTCCGGTGGGAATCAACGCACCCATCCGGGCGGCCAGCCGCTGTGCGGGAGTGGCTTCGTCTGCAGCGAGCGTGGCCAGGGTCTTTGCGGCGGACCGAAGTTCCTTCGCCTCCCGCCGGATCAGGTACTCGGTCGCCACACCGGGCGGCGGGTCGAGGTAGTACACCCAGCGGGCGACGCGTACGCGGAGCATTCCGGCGGTCATCACCCAGTCCGTACAGGGGTCCTCGCCCTTGTCAGCGGAGCGGCACGCGTCGGGAATCCGGCGCGTGGCCGCCTCCAGGGCGACGTGGGCGGCGCGGAGCAGGTGACGTGGATTCCGTGGGTGTGAGTCGGGCACGTCCTCGGCGTGCCGGAGGAACAACTCGGCGTGCCCGTCCAGCCCTTCCGGGCGCCACTGCGTGAGAGCGGCCGTCTTTCCGGGGCAGCGGGTCCGTGTCGCGAGTGCGGCAGCGGCGAACCAGCACGGTGCGAGGTAGTGCCAGGCCACGCAGTGACGGCGGTACGCGGTGATGTCCTCGACCACGTTGTCCGTACTGTCCGCCGCCAGTTGGTATCGGCCACCCAGCCGGGTCTGGAGGATGCCCCGGTAGAACCGCTCGTCGACCTCGCACCAGGGCGCCATCTGGGCCCGGGACTTCCAGCGTTGGAAGTCCCGGGCGTTCCCGGTGATCAGCGACCAGGTCGCGAGTTCGGGCGCGTGGACGAGCCGCGCGTCCGCCTCAGACACGGTGAACGCGAAACCGGGCGGATGCTCCAGGAGACGTCGATGGGAGATCTCCCGGCCGACCGCGGCGGTGTGCGCGCCGGCCAGGCGGTGGTTCCACTCTTCCCAGTCCGCGGGAGACTGGGGAAGGAGGACACGTATGTCGATGTCCGAGTGGGGAGCCAGCAGGTCGGCCGGCTGCCACTTGTGGGTGAGCATCGCGGCCCCCACGCCGTGGGCGTCCAGCTCGCGTTCGTACAGGTCACCGAGCCCTCGATAGAGGGGTGGTGCCTCGGACACGGCCATCACCGTTCCCTGGTGGAGGCCCGGGCGCAGGAGGGCTCGGCCGCCTCAGTGGTGAGGACGGGGAGCAGGGGCAGGACCGGAGTGCCTTCGGGACGTTCCATACGGTCCCAGCGCAGGTCGTAGTCGACGTAGTGGAAGCCCTGCCAGGCGTCGTTGGCGTTGCGGTCGAGCATGGCCTGGAAGAGGTGGGCGAAGGCGTCGCCGAGGGTGCCGTCGGCCAGGTGGGGCTTCAGTGGGATGTCGCGGTTGTGGAGGATGCAGGGGCGGGCCACGCCCGTGGGCGTGATCTTGATGCGGTTGGCGTCGGAGCAGGTGGCGCAGCTGGAGTTGGAGATGAAGCCGATCGATCCAGCCCAGCCGGCGGGGCGTAGGTACTGCCCGGGGCTGCGGACACCCAGCTGGCCCCTGGAGACTTCGCCGGCGTTCGCGAACCACTCGTGGAGACGGTCGCGGACCTCTGCCTCGCCGATGAACTCGGTGTCGAACAGCGCCTGCGCGGGACCGATGTTCTGGAGTTCGATCAGGCGGACAGCGATGGGCAGATCGCGGGCGAGCTCGGCTACGCCGAAGGCGTCGTCCAAGTAGGTGCGCTGAAGAACGCAGTTGATCTTCACCCGCAGACCGAGAGAGAGGGCGGCATCGAGGGTGCGCAGTGTGGTGCGCGGGTCGCCGCCGCCCATGATCGCGGCGGACCTCGCCGGGTCGAGGCTGTGGAGGCTGAGGTTGAGGTACGTCAGACCGGCGTGGTGGAGTTGTTCGACGCTCAGCCCGCGGCGCAGGTTGCCGTGGCTGGTCATGCCGATCGCCGCGTCGGGCCCGAGGCCGTCGGCGAGGCCCGCGATCAGGTCGAGGATGTCCGCCCGAAGGGTCGGTTCGCCGCCGGAGCAGTGCGCCTTCTTGATCTTCCAACCGCCGGCCTCGGCGGCGATGGCCGCGTAGTCGGAGGCGGTCAGGGGACGGTCCTTGTGCCCGTAGTCCGGCATGCAGCGGGGCTTGCAGAACACGCAGTCCAGGTTGCACAGCGAGTTCAGGGTGAAGGCCAGGTAGGGGTGGTTGCGGCCTGTCTCGGCGAAAGCGGCAGCCAGGCCGCGGTGGCGTGTGGTGGGCATCGGTCAGCCTCCTGTAATCGGAGAGCGGGTCGTGGGAACCTCGGCCAGGCCGTTGAGCGGCCGGCCGGCGAGGTGGCGGCGCAGGTTGTCGGCGAAGAAGGCGACTGCCTCGTCCATGTACGTGCGGCAGAGCGTTGCGCTCTTCGGCGTGAGCACGACCCGAGGGTGGAGCCGCAGCGGATGACGGGCGGGCAGCGGTTTCGGGTCGAAGACGTCCAGGGCCGCGCCGCGAAGGTGGCCGGCGCTGAGGGCGGCCAGGAGGGCCCACTGGTCGACGGTTGCCGCGCGGCCGAGGTTGAGGAAGAGGGACCGGGGCTTGCACGATGAGAAGAGATCGGGGTCGAAGAAGCGGTCCGTGGCCGGAGTAGCAGGCAACAGATCGACCACCACGTCTGCGACGGAGACCGCCTGGTGCACCACCGACGTGTGCATCCACGTGATCCCGCCCTCGGCGGCCACCGGCGGCGTGCGCCGTACTCCGATGACGTCCATGCCGAAGGCGCGGGCGGCACGAGCGAGGTGTCCTCCGATGCTGCCGCAGCCAACGATGGTCATCGTTGCCCCGGCGAGGTCGAAGAACCCTTCGGCCAGATCGTTCTTCCACCAGGTCCGGTTCCGCTGGACGCGCTGGCTCATGAACAGTCCGCGGGAGAATCCCAGGATCAGACCCATGGCGTGCTCTGCCATGGGCTTGCCGTGGAACCCGTACGAGCGGGTGAGGGCCACCCCGGCGGAGTGCGCCTCGGCGGCGGGCAGATGGTCGGTTCCGGCGGCCGGGGAGGCGATCCACCTCAGCCGAGGAGCGTCGCGCAGCCACGATGACTCGAATCTCCACCCGAAGTAGACGTGTGCGTCGGTGAGTAAGTGCGGTACGTCTTCCTCGCTCGCTGTGCGGAACTCGATGTCGGGGAAGGCGGCAGACAGGGCACGCTCGTGCTCGGCGGACAACTGCCAGAAGGAGTGCGGAGACTTGAGGCTGATCAACACCACCGGCCTGTTCATCGTTGTCGGCCTTCTGCGATGGGCGACTGCGCCAATGCCCAGGGGGCGATGCGGTTGATGACGGAACCGATGCTGGCCTCGTAGTCGTGGTGTGAGCGCACCAGTGCCGTCCCGGCTTTCCGGAACCGCTCGCGTTCTCGGGGCAGGATGGTCAGGGCACGGTGAAGGGCGGCGGCCAGGGTCCTTGGATCCCGTGGCCTGGCGGTGAATCCGGTCTCGCCGTCGACGACGGTCTGGGCCAGTCCCCCGGCACGGGTTGCGACCACCGGGCCCGCGCCCGCCGCGAACGCCTCCAGCGGTATCCGCCCAAAGGGCTCCTCCCGGGAGGGAACCACCACCGCGCGCAGGGCCGGGTTGTGCAGCCAGGCGCGGATCGCGGGGGTGAAGCACGTGATCAAGGTCGCGTCCAGGCCGTACGCGTGGATGCGGGCCGCGAGGCCCTCCTGGTACGGGGTCGGGCGTTCTTGATCGTTCGAGGTCACAGCCGCCAGGAGCAGGTGCGGAGCGCGGACCTCGCGCTCCTTCAGGATGCGCAGTGCTTCCAGGAGGTCTTCGAAGCCCTTGGTGGGCACGGCGCGGCCCATGGCGAGCAGGAATCCGGCCCGGGCCTTGAAGGGCACGGGTGGCGCGCTTGCCGGCCTGGCCATCTCCTCCTGGATCAGCCCGTTCGGGATGCTCACGATGCTCGTGCGGGGAACGGCGTAGCTGGCGATGAGGTGGCGTCGCATGTGGGAGGAGATGGCGCCGACTCGCCCACCTCGGGCGGTCGCCGTCCGCAGGGCGTCGCGCTCCCAGCGGACTCGGTGCATGTCCTTGGGCCGCGTCAGCGCGGTCGTGGAGCGGGGGACGAGCAGAAGGTCCATGGTCGGTGTCGTGTGGTGGGCGAGCCCGAGGAAGGGGACGTCGAGACCGATGAGGAGGCAGCGGCTCGCGCGATCAGCGATGCGTACGGCTGCCTCGCCTGCCAGGTCACACATCTGCACCGAGCCGTGGACCGAGTCGGGCGGCGCCTGGACGTACGGGATCGTGATGACGTCGGCCTCGGCCTGCCGCAGCATCCGTTGGACCTCGCCGGCCCACCGCCGATCGTGCGCTCCCGCGGTTACCGGCACGCGCGGGGTGATGACCGAGAGGCGGCCCGTCGGCAGCAGGCGGGCGAGAGCTGTGAGGAAGGCTCGGTTGCTGAAGCCGGTGCCCGACTCCGCGCCGTAGAAGCCCTCGTGGAGGACGACGATGACACGGGGTTGGCGAGCGGCCTTCGGCACATCCGTGGGCGAGGGCGGTGGAGTCGCATGGTCGATGCGCACCGTGTATGCCTCCTTGGAGAGCGGGATCGCACAGGCGTGGACATCAGGTGTCGGCGGACGAAGGGCCGGCCCCTCGGGTGAGCCGGCACCAGGCACGGGTGCCGCGGGTGCCGGTCGTCAGCGACCAGGCATCGGCCAGGGCCTCGACGATGGCCAGTCCTCGTCCCGATTCGGCCTCCTCGTCGGGAGCCGGAGGGGACGCGGGCCCGGGGCAGGAACAGCCGCCGTCGGTGAGGGTGATCTCGATCGCCAGGCCGTCGGTGCTCGGACCCCTGCGGTCGATACACAGGACCAGGGGCGGGCTGCCCGAGGTGAACGCGTTCGTCGCCAGTTCCGATCCGATCAGGCGGGCGTCATCGAGAAGGTCCGTCTCGGCGTCGTACAGTGCTACCGCCACGGCGCTCCGAGCGACTTCGGCCGCTTTCGGCCCGTACGGCAGATCCGTGATCAGTGTGGTCGTGCCGCCGCGATCGGTAGGCCCGTGTCCGGGGACAGAGGATGGTCGCCGAAGGCTGCGCTCCAGCACACTGCCCGGACGGCTTTGGGATGTGCTCGTGTGGTGTGTCAAGGCTCACCTCTTTCTCCGTCCGTGTCGAAGGCGGCGCCTCTCGCCGGGATCCAAGAACACCGGAGGAAGCCGGTAGCGCAGGACCCGATCAGCGGGTCAACTCGGTCAACTTCCTTGAGCGGGCGGTGAACTGTTCGACCGAGGGCGTCACGATGGGAAGCGCGTAAGGCAATGGATGAACCACTCGGGCAAGAGGTGGTCGCACGTGGCACCGCAGTCAGGGGAGCCCAACGCCGTACTGGCGGAGTGCCTCGACGAACTCGGGTGGAGCCCGAAGGCACTGGCTCGCAAGCTCAACAGAGTGTTCGGACCGGGGACGGTGGCTGAGTCCGCGCCGTACCACTGGAGGGACTCCGGTTCTCTGCCACGCTCGCCGTTACCCACGATGGCCGCCTATGTGCTCTCTCAGGAGCTGGGCAGGTCAGTCTCGGTGGCCGAACTGTGGCAGGGCCGTGTGGGCGACTCCTCGGCGCTCGTCCCGGCGGACACGGATCTCGCACGGCCCTGGACCGTGCAGGGTATGGAGGCGATTGTGGAGGACTGGGTGAGGGGAGGGCTCGTCGACCGACGACGCTTCCTCGCGATCTCGGGCGCGGGACTCCTCGCGATCGTCGCCCAGTACCTCGACGGCACCGCGGGCCGCGGACAGTACGCGCCCCGAATGACGCCGTCGGTCGGTACCGATCCGCTCGTTGACCAGGTGGAGCAGCACCTGCCCATGCTCCAGCTGCTCGACGACGAGCACGGAGGGGCACGTCACCTTCCGTACGTGGGTGCTCAGTTCCGTGCGGTCGGGTTGCTGATCCGCGAAGGAAGCCACCCTCCCGCTGTTGTGAGCCGTCTGATCCGCGCGCTCGCGGAGATCGGCCAGCTGGCCGGCTGGATGGCCTTCGACGCGGCCGATCACGGTCTGGCGCAGCGCTACTTCGCTACGGCGCTGAGGGCCGCACATCAGGTCAACGATCTGCCCCTGTGCGCCCACATCCTCGGTGACCTGTCCTTCCAGGCAGCGAGCCGGGGCCACCCCGCGGACGCCGTAGCCCTTGGTGAGGCCGCACGCCGAGCCAGCGACGCGGCTCCGCCGGCCGTCCGGGCATCCGTCCTGTCCCGGCTCGCCTACGCGTACGCCGCCGCCGGCCGTGACAACGACTTCGCCCACACCCGCGGATCCGCCCGCGAACTGATCGCAAGCCGGGACGGTGGCCAGGAGGAGCCCCGCTGGATGTACTTTCTCACCGACAACCACCTGGACTGCCAGGCCGGTTACGGCCTCATCCAGATGGGTCGTGCGCAGCAGACGGCGGACAGCGGCTCGAAGAGCCGTCGCTTCCTCGCGCAGGGGACCGAGATACTCCGGTCCGGAGCGTACGACGTCCCGCGCGGTGACCCCAGCCAGCGCAGAGCCCTGTTCGAGGGGGCCTGGCTGGCCCTGGGGCACAGCGCCCACGGGGACTTGGAGGCGGCCTGCGGGATCGGCCAGATCGCTGCCGACCGCCTCGACGTGGTGCGCTCGCCTCGTAGCGCGGCGCTGCTCCGTCAGCTCGCCGTAGAACTTCGTCGCCGACAGCGCAACCCCCACGTGCGCAGCTTCCTGCCGACCCTGGAGGCCGCCCTTGCCCGACACGCCCCTTCGTCGTCACCCGGCCGTTAGGGTCAGGATCATGACCGCAGGGGAGCACGTTGTCGTTGTCGGGGCTGGGGTGGCAGGGCTCACCACCGCCGTCGTTCTCGCCGAGGCCGGGGCTTCGGTGCACGTGATCGCCGAGCAGGTGCCCGGCATCACATCGCTGGCGGCCGGGGCGATGTGGGGCCCCTACCTGGTGGAGCCGAAGGACAAGGTCGACCACTGGGGGCAACGGTCCCTGGATATCTTCCGGGAGCTGGCCGAGGACCCGACCACGGGAGTGCGGCTCACCAGCGGCATCGAGGCGTCCCGCACGGCCGAGGCCGCACCTGACTGGGCCACGACGTTGCCGGGCTTCCGGCCGTGCGAGCCGGCGGAACTCCCGGCCGGATTCACGGCGGGCTATCGGTTCACCGTGCCACTGATCGACATGCCCGCCTATCTCGACTACCTCCTGCGCCGGCTGCGCGATGCCGGAGGAACGGTCGAGCAGCGGCAGCTGGCCTCGCTCACGAACGCAGGCCCTGCCTCGGTGATCGTCAACTGCACGGGCCTCGGCGCACGCGGCCTGGTCCCGGACCCTGACCTGCGGCCCATCCGCGGTCAGCACGTCGTCGTCACCAACCCGGGGCTGAGCGAGTTCTTCTCCGAGGACACCGGCCCCTCGCCGGACCTGCTGTGCTTCTACCCCCACGGCGACACCGTCGTCCTGGGCGGCACCGCCATCGACGGCACAGGCGACCTCGCCCCCGACGACAAGGCAGCTGCCGACATCCTCGCCCGTTGCGCCAAGGTCGAGCCCCGCCTCGCCCAGGCCCGCGTCCTGGAGCACCGGATCGGGGCTCGACCGACCCGTGCCACGGTCCGCGTGGAGGCGGAGGCGTGGGAGGACGGCACCGTGATCTTGCACAACTACGGGCACGGGGGCGCCGGTGTCACGCTCTCGTGGGGGTGCGCCGAGGAAACTCGGGAGTTGCTTTTCACCGAGTGAGGCCGGAGGCCGCGTGCTTAGAGTCAGCAGGGCAGAAGTGCCGACGGCTACCAGTCCCTGCGCATCGCCGAGAGCTGTGCGGCACAGGACGTCCGCCGCCTGGTCATACGCGAAGTGCTCGGTGGCATGGCAGCCCGAGGCTCCTGCCGGACGCTGCCCGAGTTGCATTACTTCAGCCGTCAACTGGGAGTGCCTACGTGAGTGATCAGCCCGACAAGCCGTTCCTCCAGATCGTGGTCTGTGCGGCCGGGATCGCCGCCGACGTGGGTCGGCTGATCACCGCAGCACAGGAGCGGCATTAGGACGTCGGTGTCATCGCCACCCCACAAGGACTCGGCTTCCTTGACGCGGAGGCGGTCGAGGCCCAGACCGGCCGCCCCATCTGCTCGGCCTAGCGATCACCGGGCGAACCGTGCCCGACTCGGCCTGCGGACGCGATCGCGGTCGCCCCGGCCACGTTCAACAAGTGGGGCGCCGGAATCTCCGACAATCCCCGGGCCATGCAGGGCAGGGGCGGCGAGAGTCACACCAGCGTCGAGGGAACCGAACCGGAGTGGGCCGCGGAGAAGGTGATGAGCGGGCAGTAGCCCTCCTCGGCCAGCCAGGCACGGGCCCGGCCACGCTTGCGTTCATCGCTGAACAGGTGGTACCGGCGCCGGGCGCGATCGTCACAAGCGAGCACATCCTTGAAGCGCCGGAAGCCGCCCCTCCCACCGAGGGCGCTGCGCAGCCGGTCGGCGAGAGCGGCGTCGCCCACCTCTTCGACGAACAGCTCCATGTCCCGGTAGGCGGCCCGGGACCCCAGAGCCGGCACGTCCAGCCATGGCCCGGGATCCTCCGCTTCCTCGGCGTCTGGCCCCGGCGACCACTCGTCGGTGAACGCTGCCCAGCACTCCCCGGTGCGCAGGTCGATCCTGCCACCGGACTCGACCGGGTCACCTTCCAGCAGCATGGCGAGCACTTCCAGATCGACCGCGAGCGGGCGCGGAAGAGGGGATGCCGCGCATCCCATGGCCGTGCACAGCTGGTCGGCGAGTTCCTCGTCGCCCCGGAAGCCGCGCTCCCGTAGTGCTCCGAGGAACGTGGCCGCCGTCTCCGCAGCCCCGGCCACACCCCTCGCGGCAGCCCCGGCCACACCGTCGCCGGCCAGTTGCAGCACCTCGTTCACGGGCCCACGATCCAGCGCGGCGAGCAGCGCGGCTCCGTCCCGCGCGTGGAGAGCGCCGCGCACGGCCCGCAGCCCGGCCTCGTCCCATCCATCGACCACGACCCCGACGGTAGCGTGCACCGCCGGGGATGTGCGATGCCGGGACCCATCGATCTCCCCGACGGCCCGAGCTGTTCGAGCCGGCCCGGTCTGCCTCTGCGTCCCGGCCCACCGGACCAGCCGGTCGTGGGATGAGGCCGGGCTCCGGGGTCTCGGCGTTCGGGTCGGGGCGGGACCGGCGGGCCGTGGGCCGGTGGTGGGCATCCGGCCCCCGGGCGGGTGAGGGCCGGACCGCGTTCTGTCACGGTGGCGCGCCGGTGGGTGGTGGGGCTTACCCGCTCGGGCGCACACTGCTCGCGTCCCCGCGCTCACCGCTGCAAGCTGCGGAAATGTGAGCCACGCCAGTTCCACCTTCGTCCCTGCCGCCGCCGCGGCGTCCCAGGAACCCGGTCCCCGGGAGCGCGCCCGGACCCGGCTGTCCCTCCTGACGGCGAGCGGGGTCGCGCTCGGGGTGTTCGCCCTCGTCCGGCTCGCCGGGATCGCCGTGCTCGCCATGGCCGCGTGGGCCAGGGACCAGCAGCCGCTGGCGCTGCTCGGCCGTTCCTGGGACTCTGTCTGGTACCTGGGCATCGCCGCGCACGGCTACGGCCGCACCGTGTTCTTCGAGCCGACGGTCATCCACAGCGACCTGGCGTTCTTCCCGCTCTACCCGGCCCTGGTGCGGGTCGTGACCGCCCTGACCCCGTTCGGCGGCGGCGCCGCGGGGCTGCTGGTGTCCTGGGCCGCGGCCGGGATCGCCGCCTGCGGCATCCACGCGGTGGGGGCCCGCCTCTACGGGCCGGGCGTGGGCACGGCGCTGGTGGTGCTGTGGGGGCTGCTGCCGCACTCCGTCGTGCTGTCGATGGCGTACACGGAGCCCGTGCTCACCGCGTTCGCGGCCTGGTCCCTGTACGCCGTGCTGGCCGGGAACTGGCTGTGGGCCGGCGGCCTTGCCACGCTCGCCGGGCTGTCCCGGCCCAACGGCATCGCGGTCGCCGCGGCCGTGCTCGCCGCGGCGGTCTGCGAGGCATACCGGATCCGCCGGCGCCGCGGCCGGTTTTCCCACAGGCTGTGGACGGGCGCGGCGCTCGCGCCCCTGGGCTGGGCGGCGTACGTGCTGTGGGTGGGCCGGCGCAAGGGCGACCCGTTCGGCGGCTACTTCGAGGTGCAGCGGCTGTGGGGATCGAGGTTCGACCTCGGGCGCGGCTCGCTGCGCTTCGTCCGGGGGCTGCTGGTGCAGGACAGCCGGCTGGTCTTCCCCGTGGCGCTGTCGATCCTCGCGGTGGCGGTCCTGCTGTACGCGCTGCTCGTCGTGGACCGCGCCCCGCTCCCGCTCCTCGTCTACAGCGGCGTCCTGCTGCTGATCGCGCTCGGCGGCTCCGGCTTCTTCGAGTCCAAGCCGCGCTTCCTGCTGCCCGCGTTCCCGCTGCTGGTGCCGCTGGCCCGGACGCTGGTGCGGACGGCGAGAGCCCGGCCCTGGCACGCCACCGTGGTGGTGTGCGGCCTGGCCGGGCTCTCCTTCGGGTACGGCGCCTACCTCGTCGTGCTGGCTCGCACGCCGCTGTAGGCCGCCGTACCGCCGTGTGTCACCGTGCGGGGCGGGACGTCACTCCTCGCCCTCGGGCTTGTCCGCCTCGTTGACCTCCTGTTCGAGGCCCAGCTGCTCCGCCAGCCACCTGTCGAACTCGATCGCGGCCCGCACCCAGCTGACCGTCGAGGAGACGAAGTGGTTGAGGTCGACGCCGGTGCCGATCAGCATCTGCGCCTCGCCGATGAGACGGACGGTGCCGTCGTCGTGGGTGTGTGTGTACACCTTGGGCCACAGCGTCCTGCGGTTCCAGTCGTCCACGGACTCCAGGAGCTGGGGCTTCTCGTCGATCTTGTGGGGACGGTCGTAGAAGGTCCGCACGGAGAAGACCGCCTGTTCGGCCTCCCCACGGAACATGAAGTACGTACGGAACTGCTCCCACGGCGCCGCGAGGTCACCCTCGTCGTCGACGACGTACTTGAGCTCCATCTGGTCGAGGAGCTGCTTCACGAGGTCCTGATCCGGGACGACGGGGCCCGCCGGTCCTTGGGGCTGCGGCTCGGGCTGGCCCCCGAAGTTCGGAATCGAGGACGGGTCGATGCTCACCGTGAATTTCCCTTCGTGCGGATTCCGCCATCCTCCCCCATGCAGGGAGGGTGGTGGCAAGCCCCGACGGGGCCTGTCGGCGCTCGGCTGAAAGGATCTGGCCGCTCGATGACACCGCGGTGAGCGGCCGGGGGACGGGAGCGGTCGCACGGACCACTACAGCGACCGAGCGGGCCGCCCGGTTCCGTACGCTGATCAGGCCGGATTCCGCCGCCGACCGTGTCGGGCAGCGCCTCGCCCCCGTGTGGCGCAGCGCCTCGGCCGGCTCGGTGGGCGGTGGTCCGCGGCGGGCGGCACCGTCGCGTACGCGACCCTGTGCGCCACCCCGTCCCGCGCCGGACCACGCAGAATCCGCGTGAGCATCGTGCGGCTGATGCCCGCCGCCTCGGCCCTCGGTGTCCGCGCCCGACCGCCCGGCACGCGGGCGGCCCGCCCCTGAGGTGTGGGGCGGGCCGTCGTGGTGGTGGGCTGGTCAGAGGGTTTTGCCGGTGGCCGGGCCGACCAGGAGGCCGTCGCCGAAGGCGTCCACCCGGACCATGTCGCCGTCCTTGACCTCCCCGGCCAGGATCTCCTTGGCGAGGCGGTCGCCGATGGCGGTCTGGACGAGGCGGCGCAGCGGCCGGGCGCCGTAGGCCGGGTCGTTGCCCTCGTCCGCGAGCCAGGCCAGCGCGTCGGGCGTGACCTCCAGGGTGAGCCGGCGTTCGGCCAGGCGCGCCGCCAGCCGGTCGATCTGGAGCCGGGCGATCCGGGCCAGTTCGTCCTTGTTCAGGGCCGAGAAGACGACCACGTCGTCCAGCCGGTTCAGGAACTCGGGCTTGAAGGAGGCGCGGACCACCTCCAGCACCTGCTCCTTCTTCTCCAGTTCGCTGGTGGTCGGCTCGACCAGGAACTGGCTGCCCAGGTTCGAGGTCAGCACCAGGATCGTGTTGCGGAAGTCGACCGTACGGCCCTGCCCGTCGGTCAGCCGGCCGTCGTCCAGCACCTGGAGGAGGATGTCGAAGACCTCGGGGTGCGCCTTCTCCACCTCGTCCAGCAGCACCACGCTGTACGGGCGGCGGCGCACCGCCTCGGTCAGCTGCCCGCCCTCCTCGTAGCCGACGTACCCGGGGGGCGCGCCGACCAGCCGGGCCACGCTGTGCTTCTCGCCGTACTCCGACATGTCGATGCGGACCATGGCCCGCTCGTCGTCGAAGAGGAAGTCGGCAAGCGCCTTGGCCAGTTCGGTCTTGCCGACGCCGGTCGGGCCGAGGAACAGGAAGGAACCGGTGGGCCGGTCGGGGTCGGCGATGCCGGCCCGGCTGCGGCGCACCGCGTCGGAGACCGCGCGCACGGCCTCGGCCTGGCCGATCAGCCGGCGCCCCAGTTCGTCCTCCATGCGCAGCAGTTTCTGCGTCTCGCCCTCCATGAGGCGCCCGGCGGGGATGCCGGTCCAGGCGGCGACGACGTCGGCGATGTCGTCGGAGCCGACCTCGTCCTTCACCATGGTGTCCTTGGCGGCCTCCTCCTCGGCCTCCGAGGCGGCCTCCAGTTCCTTCTCCAGCTGGGGGATCTCCCCGTACAGCAGCTTGGAGGCGGTGTCGAAGTCGCCGTCGCGCTGGGCGCGTTCGGCCTGGCCGCGCAGGTCGTCCAGCCGTTCCTTCAGCTCGCCGACCCGGTTGAGGGACTGCTTCTCCTTCTCCCAGCGGGCGGTCAGGCCGCGCAGTTCCTCCTCCTTGTCGGCGAGGTCGCGGCGCAGCTTCTCCAGGCGTTCCCGGGAGGCCGGGTCGGTCTCCTTGCTGAGCGCCAGCTCCTCCATCTTCAACCGGTCGACGGCGCGCTGGAGTTCGTCGATCTCGACGGGCGAGGAGTCGATCTCCATGCGCAGCCGGGAGGCGGACTCGTCCACCAGGTCGATGGCCTTGTCCGGCAGGAAGCGGGAGGTGATGTAACGGTCGGAGAGGGTGGCGGCGGCCACCAGCGCGCTGTCCGCGATCTGCACCTTGTGATGGGCCTCGTAACGGCCCTTGAGACCGCGCAGGATGGCGATGGTGTCCTCGACGGTCGGCTCGGCGACCAGCACCTGCTGGAAGCGCCGCTCCAGCGCCGGGTCCTTCTCGATCCGCTCGCGGTACTCGTCCAGGGTGGTGGCACCGACCATGCGCAGCTCACCGCGGGCGAGCATCGGCTTGAGCATGTTGCCGGCGTCCATGGCGGAGTCGCCGCCCGCCCCGGTGCCGACGACGGTGTGCAGTTCGTCGATGAACGTGATGATCTGCCCGTCGGAGTCCTTGATCTCGGCGAGGACGGTCTTCAGCCGCTCCTCGAACTCGCCCCGGTACTTCGCGCCCGCGACCATCGCGCCGAGGTCGAGCGCCACCAGCCGCTTGTCCTTCAGCGACTCGGGCACGTCGCCCTTCACGATCCGCTGGGCCAGGCCCTCGACCACCGCGGTCTTGCCGACGCCGGGCTCGCCGATGAGCACGGGGTTGTTCTTGGTGCGGCGGGACAGTACCTGGACGACCCGGCGGATCTCCTGGTCCCGCCCGATGACCGGGTCGAGCTTGCCGTCGCGGGCCGCCGCGGTGAAGTCGGTGCCGAACTTCTCCAGGGCCTTGTACTGGCCCTCGGGGTCGGCGGTGGTCACACGGCGCCCTCCCCTCGCCTTCTGGAAGGCCGCCAGGAGCTTCTTGGCGTCGGCGCCCTGCCCCGTCAGCACCTCGCCGGCCGCGCCGCCCTTCGCGGCGATGCCGATGAGCAGGTGCTCGGTGGAGAGGTAGTCGTCGCCGAGTTCCTTCGCGCGCTCACTCGCGTCGGCGAGGACGGCGAGCAGTTCGCGGTTGGGCTGCGGGGGCGCGACGGTGGACCCGGTCACGCTGGGCAGTCCGGCGAGCACCCGCTCGACCCCGGAGCGCACGGCGGCCTGGTCGGCGTCGGCGGCGGCGAGCAGGTCGGTGATGTTCTCGTTCTCCTGCCCCTGGAGCAGAGCCAGCAGCAGATGAGCAGGCGTGAGGTCCGGGTGCCCCTCGGTCACGGCCTTGTTGCTGGCCGCGTTGATCGCGTCCCGGCTCCTGTTGGTCAGCTCGGCGTCCACGTTCGCGTTCTCCTCCTCGGCGTCGGCTTGTCGGCCACGTCTCCCAGTGCTGACTTAACCAACGTACACAAAGTTGAGTCTATTCCACTCAAGGCGAGCTGCGGGAGTCCTCGGCGGCTACCTTCCGAACATGAGCCGACCCGCCGTGGAATACGCCGTTGACCTCGACGCCCCGCACGCGTCGTACCTCGCCTTCTGGCAGGAGCGCCACCTGTGCACGCTGACCACCCTGCGGTCCGACGGCAGCCCGCACGTGGTGCCCGTCTCCGTGACCTTCGACCCGGCGGCCCGGCTGGCCCGGGTGATCACGAACGGGACGAGCGCCAAGGTGGGGCATGTCCGCGCGGCCGGTCCGGCCGGCGCCCGGGTCGCCGTCTGCCAGGTGGACGGCCGCCGCTGGGCCACCCTGGAGGGCCGCGCCTTCGTCCACACCGACCGAGACCGAGTCGCGGAGGCGGAACGCCGCCACGCCCAGCGCTACGAACGGACTCCGTCCCCCAACCCGTCCCGCGTAGTGATCGAGATCAAGGTGGAGCGGGCCCTGGGCCGCGGCTGACCACAACACCGTCCAGCCACAGCCGCCACCACGCACCCCACGGCACCAAAGCGGACCCGGGCCACAGACGCGAAGGCGGGGCACGCGTGACGCCGAGGCGGGCCAGGCGGGCCCTGGGTACGCGGGTGACACGAGACGCCGGACGCAACTGGCGCCGGTCACACCCGACGCCGGAAGCGGGGCACACCGGGCCAGCGTGGCGCCGACGCGGGCCAGGCGGGCCCTGGGATACCGGTGAACGCCGCGCATGCGGGCGACGGCCAAGCGCCGGACGCGGGCACAAGCGACACCGGACGCGGGACGCGCCTGACCCCGGACGCGGGGGACGCCGAAGCGAGCCGGGCGGGCCGTGGAAACGCGGGTGACCGGAAGCCGGCGCCCCCCGGCCCGAGACGCCAGACGGACACAGCCGACGTCGGTCGCGCGCGACTCCCGTGACGCCGCGGCAAGCCGGGCGGGCCCGGGGTGTGGGTGGCCGGACATACACGGCACCGGACGCAGGCGGCGGCACCCATGCACGAGACGCCGGACGCAACCGGCGCCGGAAGCAGGGGACACCGGACGCGGGCGACAGCCGCGTGTCGGACGCCGGGCCCAGGTGACGGCGGACGTTCACGGCCTGGGGCAGGTGGCCATCGGCACCGGGGTCGCCGGGGTCAAGTGTCATTCCTGGCCGAGTCCGCATTCGGCCGGTAACGGTTTTCGGCCAGCGTCAGAACACGCCGATGTCACGACATTTCCCCAGAAACTACAGCGGCGTCACCGTGTTCAGGTCACGGTGACGCCGCTGCGGGGGGAAGCGCCTGAGCGATCTTTTACGACGGGGGAATCGCGTCAGGCACTGCGGGGGGTGGCCGAGATGGTCCTCAGGTCCGAGACCTCCGGCTCCGCGAGTCGGTGGTCCCGTTGGTCCAGGTTCACAAAGATCATTCCGTACCGGACGGCACATCGCACAGGCTGCGGCGCCCCTCGGGGCTTCCTCAGACACCGGTACGCCCGCACGTCCTCGTCCTCGTCCCGCGTCACGACGACCGGCTCGCCGAACACGGTCACCATCAGCGAGTCGCCGCTGTGGGGGATGGCGGTGACCAGGTCGATGAAGTGCCAGCCGGAGCGATAGGCGGTCGCCATCTCACGGCGGAAGGATCGGTCGTCGGGTGGAGTGGTCACATCAGCTCCCGGCTCCATCTGCCGGCGGGAGCGGCCACGAGGTGTTGTCCTCGCCCTGCGCGACGATCGGCCAGCTGGTGTTTGCCCGAACATCGCTCTGCTCGCCGGAGAAGCCACCCAACACGCCGACGGCCACGAGGGCGGAGAAGGCAGCGACAAGCACCGAGCCAAGCATTTTCTTACGCATAGTCGGCTTCGTCCTCACTCGAAGGTCCCCTTTTCCCCCGTCGGGTATGACGATGGCTCATTCGGGCACGTCATGGCCACACAATCGGTGCATCATGTTCCTGCATGTTCAGGACCCTGGGGGGTGGAGATTTGGCAACGAATCACATAAAAGCGACACATCCCCATGCTGTGACGGAACTGTGCGAGGACGGTGGCCGCATCTACGCCGCAGCTCTACGCACCGGACGCGTCGCACGCACAGATGTGGAAACCGCCCCCTGTCTCGTGGAGTTCGGCCTGCTCCACCCGGACCCGGACGATCCGGACCGATTGCGTCCAGTGTCCCCCGCGGTCGCCCTGGCCCAGCGCCTCAGCCCCATCGAACGCGAGATAACCGAGCGCCGGCGGCTGACCATCGAGCTGGCCGGCGCCTTCGAGCCGTTCATGGCGCTCAGCACACAGGCCACGACCAGCAGCGACTCGATGACCCTGCTGGAGGGCAGCGAACGGATCAACGCCGCGCTGAACCTGGCCACCGAGCAGTGCCGCACCGAGGTGCTCACGGTCCAGCCCAGCGACCGCATCTCCGAACGCAGCGTGCTCAAGGGCCTGGAACGCGACCGTCCGCTGATCGAACGCGGTGTCCGGATCCGCACCCTGTACCAGCACACCGCCCGCCACAACCCGGAGAAGCTGGCCTACGCCGCGCACCTCGCCGACGGCAAGGCGGAGTACCGCACCATCGACGAACTGGTGGAGCGCCTGATCATCTGCGACGACACCGTCGCCTTCATCCCCATCCGCGACGACCAGCAGGTCGCCCTGGAACTGCGCCAGCCGGGACTGGTCCGCTACCTCGTCAAGGTCTTCGAGTTCATGTGGAGCCGCGCCGTCCCGCTGGGCACGGACGGGCCCTATGAGCCGGCCCCCGACGGCATCACGGACATCCAGCACTCCATCGCCAAGCTTCTCGTCGAGGGCCATGTCGACGAGGCCATCGCCCGCCGCCTCGGCATGAACGTGCGCACCTGCCGCGCCCATATCGCCAAGCTGGCGCAGGCACTGGGCAGCGGCAGCCGGGCCCAGCTCGGCTATCTCATCGCACGCTCGGGGATCCTTGATCAGGAAGGCTGAGCGCGCTCCCGCCCGCGGTCCGCGGCGGACCGTCCAGGCCCACCTGGGCGATGCGCACGCCCAACTGGGTACGGCTGGCCGCGCCGAGGGTTTCCGACAGCCGGGCGATATGGGCGCGGCAGGTGCGGACGCTGATGCCGAGGCGCTCCGCGATGACCGCGTCCTGGTGGCCCTCCGCGAGCAGCGCGGCGATGGACTGCTCACGGTGCGAGATGCCTTCGATGCCGGTGTCGGGCAGCGGGGCGGTCAGCGGGATCGCCAGCCGCCACAGCCGCTCGAACACCGTCACCAGGTATTCGACCAGCGCCGGGTGACGCAGCTCCAGCGCCATCGTGCGGTCGGTGTTGGCCGGGACGAAGGCGACCGTGCGGTCGAACAGGATCAGCCGGTCGATGACCTCGTCGAGCGTGCGGGCCTCGACCGTGTCGCCCATCAGCTCCAGGTAGTTGAGCAGCCCCTGGCCGTGCCGCGCCACATGCGTGTACAGGTCGCGCATACGCACGCCACGGCCGCGCAGCGCCAGCGCCCGGTGCAGGCCCTCGGTCAGCTCGGCCTCCCGCCGGATGCCGCCCGGCTGCACCGTCAGCACCTCGGTGGTGCACGCCTCGGTCGCCTCGTCCATCGCCGCCTGGATCCGGGACAGCCCGTCCAGCACCCGGATCGCGGTGCCCTCGGCCGGGGCGTACGCGGGGGCCTGGAGCTGGCGGCCGAGACCGGTGTACCGCTCGAAGGCGGCCACCGCCGAGCCCACCCGCCGCTGGCTCTCCCTGACCTCCTCGTACACGCCGCGCAGCAGCCGGGTCATGACCTCCTGCGGCGAGGTCGGCACCAGCCAGTCCATGTCGTCCGGGTCCGGGTGCAGCAGGGCGAGTTCCAGCAGGCAGGGCACCGGCTCGGCGTCCGCGCGCGGCACACGGCCGCGCCGTACGGCCCGGGAATACACGCGATCCCCAGCTTCGCACAGGCGGTCGGCACCATGTGGATGCTCCTCCGTTCCGCACCCGGCCATCGCCCATTCCACCCCCGGTTGCTGCCACTTCCGCAGCGCAACTATGCGCGGCGCCGACCGGCTCCGCAACACGGCTCTTCCTGCCGCGCCCTGGGAAAAGCACCGGTATCTCCCGCTTCCTCCCAGGGTCCCGCAGCCCACCGAACACCGCCCGATCACGGCCCGCACAGCAGGAGTTGCCTGAGCAAAGCGCGGCGGTCATCCGGGGCCTGACCGGTCCCTGGGAACCCTGATCGTGGCCGCCCGGCCGGGCGGTGGCGCGACAGCGGCGAGGAACGTGCCGGGGCGGCCACCGAATCCCCGGGAGCGACAGCGACGGCCGTACTCCCCGGGGCGACGCGACGGCCGTCGGCGCGCGGACCGCGAGGGCATCGCGCACCCGGCCCCCGCTAGGCCGCTTCCCCGCCCCCGGGCAGCACACAACACGCCCCCGGCGCCCCTCAGGTACGCCTCAACCGGCCCCGGAATCCGGGAACTTGACCCCTTGCGGTTGAGGCCGGCGCAGCCGTCGGGGTTACTTCAGGCCGAGGGCGTCGCAGGCCGCCTTGTACTTGGCGGTGCAGATGTCGGAGATCTTGTAGATGCCGTCCGCGACGACCGTGTCGTCGATGTTGTTCTTGGTCATCGCGCTCACCTGCACCAGCTGGGCCGGGATCCGCTTGGTGGTGGGGCTGTCCACCGAGTCACGGGTGAGCGCGTCGAACTGGATGTCCTTGCCCTGCACCTTCGCGACCGCCATCTCGGCGGCCGATTCGGCCTCGTCCGGGTAGGGCTTGTAGACGCTCATGTACTGCTCACCGGCGACGATCCGCTGCACCGCCGAAAGCTCCGCGTCCTGCCCGGTGATCGGCGGCAGATCGGTCACCCCGGCGGCCTGGAGCGCCTTGATGACGCCGCCCGCCATGCCGTCGTTGGCGGAGTAGACGGCCGCGATGTTGTCCTTGCCGATGTCGTTGATCGCTCGGACCATGTTGGCCTCGGCGTTCTCCGCCTTCCAGTCCTTCGTGTCGAAGGACGCCGCGATCGTCACCTTGCCGTTCAGCTCGGACAGCGCACCCTGCTTGAACTGCTTCGCGTTCGGGTCGGTCGGCGAGCCGTTCATCATGACGACCTTGTCGGAGGAGTCGATGTCCGTGCCCAGCGCCTCCAGCAGCGACCGCCCCTGCGCCTCACCGACGAGTTCGTTGTCGAAGGAGATGTACGCGTCGATCGGCCCCTCGGCCAGCCGGTCGTACGCGATGACCGGGATGCCCGCCTTCTTGGCCTTCTTCACCTGACCCGCGATGGCGTGCGAGTCGACCGCGTCCAGCAGGATGACATCGACCCTGTCGTCGATCATCTTCTGCATCTGCGCGGACTGCTTCGCCGCGTCGGCTCCGGCGTTGGCGTACTCGACCCTGCCCTGCTGCTTGGTCAGCGAGGCGACCTTCTCCTTGATGATGGGGTGGTCGAACTTCTCGTACCGCGTGTTCGCCGTCTCCGGCAGCAGCAGGCCCACGGTGATGTCGTCGCCCTTGGTCGGGCTCGCGTCGCCGGAGCCCCCCGTCGCGTGCAGAACGCCACAGCCGGCGAGCGACAGGACCATCGAGGATGCGGCCACGGATATGGCGATACGACGCATTCGGGTGCTCACTTCAGGTGCGTTCGGGACGTGGAGGCCGCATTGCGGCGCAGATGACAGAAAAGCCAACGCGCCGACACCACCCGCGTCAAGCGGTACCGCTTAACGAGTGCGCAACACCACGCCCGAAGACCTTGTGAAGGTCTGGCGGAACCTACGCCAAACCCTCTTTACCGGCTCTCCATCCAAGGGAGTTCGGGTGAAGACCGTCAGTCGTTCTGCTGCCGCTTCGGCCGCCACACCACGAGCGCGCTGGTCTGCTGGACCTCCTGATACGGCACCAGGTCCCGGCGGTAGGAGGCGTGCACGGCGGCCTCGCGCTGCCGCATGGCCGCCGCCGCGCCGTCCAGGGCCGCCTCCAGTTCCGCGACGCGGGACTGGAGCGCGGCGACCTGGTTCTCCAGCTCGATGATGCGCTTGATACCGGCCAGGTTGATGCCCTCGTCCTGCGACAACTGCTGCACCTGGCGGAGCAGTTCGATGTCGCGGGCCGAGTAACGGCGGCCCCGTCCCGCGGTGCGGTCCGGGGAGACCAGGCCGAGCCGGTCGTACTGGCGCAGCGTCTGCGGGTGGAGTCCGGAGAGCTGGGCCGCCACCGAGATGACGTAGACCGGGGTCTCCTCGGTCAGTTCATACGGGTTACGTCGACGGCCGTCCATCACCCTCAAGCTCCCTTCGCGGCCTCGAACAGCTCCGCCCGCGGATCCTCGCCCACGGTCGCCTCGCGATACGCCTCCAGCGCGTCACGAGCCTTCCCCGTCAGGTCCTTGGGAACACTCACCTCGACGGTGACCAGAAGGTCCCCGCGGGTGCCGTCCTTGCGGACCGCGCCCTTGCCCCGGGCCCGCATGGTGCGGCCGTTGGGCGTGCCCGGCGGCAGTTTCAGTGTGACGGCGGGACCGCCCAGGGTCGGCACCCGGACCTCGCCGCCGAGGGCCGCCTCGGCGAACGTCACCGGGACGGTCACCGTGAGGTTGTCGCCCTTGCGGCCGAACACCGGATGCTCGCCGACGTGCACGACCACGTACAGGTCGCCCGCCGGGCCGCCCCGCTCGCCGGGTGCGCCCTTGCCGCGCAGCCGGATCCGCTGCCCGTCCGTCACCCCCGCGGGGATGCGGACCTGCATGGTCCGGGACGACTTGGCCCGGCCGCTGCCCTTGCACTCCGGGCAGGGGTGCTCGGCGATCAGACCGCGGCCCTTGCAGTCGGGGCAGGGGTCGGTCAGCGAGAAGCCGCCGCCCGAACCCCGCGCCACCTGCCCGGTGCCGACGCAGGTCGGGCACACGCGCGGTGTGCCGTTCTTGTCGCCGGTGCCGGAGCATGCCTTGCACGGGGCCTGCGAGGACATCCTCAGCGGCACCGTGGCGCCCTCGATGGCCTCCGTGAAGCTCAGCGTGACCTCGGACTCGATGTCCTGGCCGCGCCGCGGCTGGGTGCGCGTGGTGCCCGTGCCGCCCCGGTTGAACAGGCCCCCGAAGACGTCGCCGAGGCCGCCGCCGAAGCCGCCCCCGCCCTGGGCGTTGCCCCCGAAGAGGTCGCCCAGGTCGAAGTTGAAGTTGCCGCCGCCCGCGCCCGGCCCCGGGCGGTAGCCGCCGTTGCCGAAGAGGGTGCGGGCCTCGTCGTACCCCTTGCGCTTCTTGGGGTCACCGAGGATGTCGTTCGCCTCGGAGATCTCCTTGAAGCGCTCCTCCGCCTTGGCGTTGCCCTTGTTGGCGTCCGGGTGGTACTCGCGGGCGAGTTTGCGGTACGCCTTCTTGATCTCCGCCTCGGTGGCGTCCTTGGGGACGCCGAGGACCTTGTAGTAGTCCTTCTCGATGAAGTCCTTGGTGCTCATCCCCGACGTCCCTCCTTCCGCTCGATGCTTACGTCAGCCCTCCTCCGGGCCACCGTTCTCCTTGTCGTCAGCGGAGCCGGCCGAGCCGCCGGAGCCGCCCGCCGCACTCTCGTCGCCGCCCTCCGCCTTGGCCGGCTGCGCCCCGGGCTGGGGTTCGGCCACGGCCACCCGCGCGGGGCGGATGGTGCGCTCGCCGATCCGATACCCGGGCTGCAGAATCGCCACGCACGTCGTCTCGCTGACGTCCGGCGCGTACGAGTGCATCAGGGCCTCGTGGATCGTCGGGTCGAAGGGCTCGCCCTCCTTGCCGAACTGCTGCAGGCCCATCTTGGCCGCGACGGTCTCCAGCGATTCGGCAACGGACTTGAAACCGCCGACGAGTTCGCCGTGTTCCCGGGCGCGGCCGATGTCGTCGAGCACCGGCAGGAGCTCGGTCAGGAGATTCGCGATGGCGATCTCCCGGACCGCGACCCGGTCGCGCTCGACGCGGCGGCGGTAGTTCTGGTACTCGGCCTGGAGGCGCTGGAGGTCCATGGTGCGCTCGCCCAGCGCCGTACGGACCTGGTCCAGCTGGGCCACCAGGCCGGCGTTCTGGCTCGTGTCCCCTGCCGGGGCCGCCGCCTCCTCCGGAGAGGGAGAGGCGGCCTGCGGCTCGGCGTCTTCGGGGGTGGCGCCTGAGGGGACGTCGGGCTTCTCGTCGAAGCCCGGGGTCTCCTCCGTCACGCGGCACCGTCCTTGCGCTCGTCGTCCACGATCTCGGCGTCGACGACATCGTCGTCGGCTTTGGTCCCGGCCGCACCCGGGGTGCCGGCGGCGGCCTGCCCGGTCTGGGCGTCGGCGTACATGGCCTGGCCCAGCTTCTGGGAGACGGCCGCGACCTTCTCCGTGGCGCTGCGGATCTCGGTGGTGTCCTCGCCCTTGAGCTTCTCCTTCAGCTCGGCGACGGCCGCCTCGACCTCGGTCTTGATCTCGCCCGGGACCTTGTCCTCGTTGTCCTTGAGGAACTTCTCCGTCTGGTAGACCAGCTGCTCGCCCTGGTTACGGGTCTCGGCGGCCTCGCGGCGCTTGTGGTCCTCCTCCGCGTACCGCTCGGCCTCCTCGCGCATGCGGTCGACCTCGTCCTTCGGCAGCGAGGAGCCGCCGGTGACGGTCATCTTCTGCTCCTTGCCGGTGCCGAGGTCCTTCGCCGTGACGTGCATGATGCCGTTGGCGTCGATGTCGAAGGAGACCTCGATCTGCGGGACGCCCCGCGGCGCCGGCGGCAGACCGGTCAGCTCGAACATGCCGAGCTTCTTGTTGTAGGCCGCGATCTCACGCTCGCCCTGGTAGACCTGGATCTGCACCGACGGCTGGTTGTCCTCGGCCGTCGTGAAGATCTCCGAACGCTTCGTCGGGATCGTCGTGTTGCGCTCGATCAGCTTGGTCATGATGCCGCCCTTGGTCTCGATGCCGAGGGACAGCGGGGTCACGTCGAGGAGCAGGACGTCCTTGACCTCACCCTTGAGGACACCGGCCTGGAGCGAGGCGCCGATGGCGACGACCTCGTCCGGGTTGACGCCCTTGTTGGCCTCCTTGCCGCCGGTCAGCTCCTTGACCAGTTCGGCGACGGCGGGCATACGGGTGGAGCCGCCGACGAGGACGACGTGGTCGATCTCGCCGAGCTGGATGCCGGCGTCCTTGATGACGTTGTGGAACGGCGTCTTGCAGCGCTCCAGCAGGTCCGCGGTCAGCTGCTGGAACTGGGCGCGGGTCAGCTTCTCGTCCAGGTGCAGCGGGCCCTCGGCGGACGCGGTGATGTAGGGCAGGTTGATCGAGGTCTCGGTGGACGAGGACAGCTCGATCTTGGCCTTCTCCGCGGCCTCGCGCAGCCGCTGGAGGGCCATCTTGTCCTTGGACAGGTCCACGCCGTGGCCGGACTGGAACTGCTTGACCAGGTAGTCGACGACGCGCTGGTCCCAGTCGTCACCGCCGAGGTGGTTGTCGCCGTTGGTGGCCTTCACCTCGACGACGCCGTCGCCGATCTCCAGGAGGGACACGTCGAAGGTGCCGCCACCGAGGTCGAAGACGAGGATCGTCTGGTCGTCCTTGTCGAGGCCGTAGGCGAGCGCGGCCGCGGTGGGCTCGTTGACGATGCGCAGGACGTTGAGGCCCGCGATCTCGCCGGCCTCCTTGGTGGCCTGACGCTCGGAGTCGTTGAAGTACGCGGGGACGGTGATGACCGCGTCGGTCACCTTCTCGCCCAGGTACGCCTCGGCGTCCCGCTTCAGCTTCTGCAGGATGAACGCGGAGATCTGCTGCGGGTTGAAGTCCTTCCCGTCCAGCTGGATCTTCCAGTCGGTGCCCATGTGGCGCTTCACGGAGCGGATGGTCCGGTCCACGTTGGTGACCGCCTGGCGCTTGGCGACCTCGCCGACGAGCACCTCGCCGTTCTTGGCGAAGGCGACGACGGACGGCGTGGTCCTGGCGCCCTCTGCGTTGGTGATGACGGTGGGCTCGCCGCCCTCCAGAACGCTGACGACGGAGTTAGTCGTGCCCAGGTCGATGCCGACCGCACGTGCCATGGTGATTTCCTCCAGCTGACTTGAGTGGAACGGACTCAAGTGTGCATGAGGCGGCCCGCTGGGTCAACAGACCTGAGTCAGCTGGGCTCAACTCTTATCCGCTCCTTACACGCAACTGGGCGCTGACCTGCGAAGACGCCATACGGCGGGCCCCGTACGCCGGAACCCGCAACAGCAGGAGTACGACGACCAGCGCCCCGCCCGCCACCCACAGCACGCTCTCCTCGCCCGCCCACCCGGTGTGCGCGAGCACCCCGACGAGCACCCCGGAGAACGCCGCGAGCGCCGCCAGCACGGTGGCACCCTGCGGGGTGAGCCCGAGCCGCCGCAGCCGGTGCGCCACATGGTCGGGGCCCTCGCGCAGCAGCGGCCTGCGGGCCATCCGCCGCGACACCGCCACGAGCAGCACGTCGACGCCCGCCAGGGCGGTCAGCGAGAACAGCACGCCCGCGCTGGACCCGATCCCGTACCCGGCCCGGGTGAACACGCCCGCCGCGGCCAGCAGGAACCCCGTGAACAGCGAGCCGCAGGCGCCCAGGCCGATCCGCGCGGGATGCCAGTTGTGCATGAGGAACCCGGTGAGCGCGGCGGCGAGCACACTGAGCAGCACGGCCAGCCCGTCCATCACCTCGGCGGCGGCGCACGCCCCCACGCCGAAGGCGGTCACCACCCCCACGGTCCCCGCGAGCCCGTCGGCATGGTCCAGGGCACGGAAGGCGAGCGCCACGAACACGATCCACGCCACGGCCGGCAGCCCGGCCGCCACCCCGGTCTCCTCGTACGGTACGACCGCGGCGGCCGCCACCGCCGTACCGGCCACCAGCACCCGGGCCCGCAGCCGCCACACGTCGGCGACCAGCCCCAGCAGGGCGACGCACGCGGCGGCGAGGAGCAGCCGGCCGACGCCGTCGCCGAGCGGCGCGACCCCCGTCCACTGGCCCGCGCCGGCGACGAGACAGGTGACGAGGACGACGGCGGCGCCGCCCAGCAGCGGCACGGGCCGCCGGCACCGCCGGTCGAGCACGCCGGCGCGCAGCGCGGGGGCACGGAGCAGTGCCGCGAGTACGGCGGTGAGCAGCAGGGCGGTGGTGGCGGCGAGGATCCCGTAGAGCACGGCTCCAAAGTAGGCGTGAACGGGGCGATTCTGTATGAATAACACGATCGAATAACCCGAATCCGACGAAGCGCTGCGCGTCTTTGCGGGATCGGCCACCCGCCGCGGCACGTCACGCCGTCCGCCGAGTGCGGCAGCGTCCGGGCTGAGCGCGCAGTTCCCCGCGCC